>NZ_JAERLW010000008.1:0-169518 GCF_018256215.1 Gluconobacter sp. Dm-73
AGGCCTACACTCCATCGGTAAGCCTGTGAATCACAACCTCTCGCTCAGTTCAATAAATTAATAGGTCCTGAGCCTAGAATATGATTATGAATTCTATTCACTAATCGTCAGAGACGGTTTTGCATCAAGAGTTTTATCCGTTGCGTATCGGTATTATTGGTGCGGGCCGAAACGCTCTTTGGAGCACACATGACGACGCTGCCGGCAACTGGCTTACGAGGCCTCTATGAGGCCAGATTGAATCTATCAATTCAGTCGAGGGAGCGGCGTGGGCGAGAAACTCTCGGGGAGAAGCCCGATATGGGGATGCAGTTTCTACACCTCGACGGAAACTGGAGTTATCCCTAAACAATATGATCATGCTTATGAAAAAGGCTCATATATGTCTCGCGAGAACTTTAATGATCTGATCGCGTTTCTGGCCGTAGCGCGCGAGAAAAGCTTTACGCGCGCTGCTGCTAGGCTGGGTGTTTCGCAGTCCGCGTTGAGCCACACGATCCGGCTATTGGAAGAGCGCCTTGGTTTGCGACTGCTGACACGGACCACGCGAAGTGTGACGCCTACGAACGCGGGTGATTATCTTATCCGCAACATTGGCCCACATTTCGATCAGATTGAAAGCCAGATTGCCTCTTTGGCCGAATTGCGTGACGCGCCAAGCGGTATGATCCGTGTCACCGCGACTGACGATGTCATTGCCTATCTCCTCAGACCAAAAATGGAGCAGTTTCTTAAAAAATATCCTGACATAAAAATCGAGATCCATGCAGATCTGAAGCTTGTGGATATTGTCGCCGAGCGCTTCGACGCCGGAATTAGACTGGGCGAGCAGGTGACCAAGGAGATGACTTCGGTGCCTCTCACGCCGGATATTCGTTTTGTTGTTGTCGGAACGAAATCCTATTTCAGGAAAAATCCCAAACCGAAGGTTCCACATGATCTTCTGAAACATCGATGCATCACGATGCGTCTGCCAACACATGGCGGGATCTATGCATGGGAGTTTGAAAAGGACGGTCGGGACGTCAGGGTCCGCGTTGATGGTCCTCTGATATTTAACAGCATCTTTCCTGTGCGGGATGCCTGTCTGGACGGGCTGGGTCTGGCGCATATGCCGGAAATGGTTGCGGAGAAATATATTGCCGATGGGCGTCTGGTAAAAGTGCTTCAGGATTGGTGTCCATACTGGACCGGATATCATCTCTGCTTTCCCCACCATCATCAAAATTCCATGCCATTTTCGCTCTTTGTCGAGGAAATGCGTTATGAGGCAGGCACCCCTTCGGTTTCATGAGTAAAATCGAAGATCGTATGCAGATATGAAGGGCTAATCGTGCCGGTAAAGAGCCCTTACATTAGGAATGTGCGGCCACATGTGTGTCAAATATGAACGGGAAAATATCATGAAAGCGATTTATCCTCTCGTATGTGCTGTTGCCATGACCGCGGCAGGTCAGGCAGTGGCAGCACCGACGCTTGAACAGGCAATCCATTCTCCCACACGCGATGCCCGGTTTGTGGCGCGTGATCCCATTCGGCATCCTCTGGAGGAATTACAGTTTTTCGGTTTGCGTCCGAATGCCAGCGTTGTCGAAATATGGCCGGGCGGAGGGTACTGGACGCAGATCCTGGGGCCATATCTGCATGGTCAAGGCGTCTATACGCTGGCTCTTGGTCCGGAAGATGGAAAAAGTTCCGCCTTCAGCAAGATGGTGGCCGCTCACCCTGAACTCAAGGAAACATTCAGGGCAACGCAGTTTGACAGCGGCCATCTCGATTTTGCCGCGCCAGACAGTGTCGATTTTGTCCTGACTTTTCGCAATCTGCACAACTGGATGGAAGCCGGTAATGCGCCGCAAATGCTTGCAGCTATTTATCGGGCTTTGAAGCCGGGTGGTATATTTGGTGTCGAAGACCATCGCGGCCATACAAATGCGTCGCAGGATCCGCGTGCGGAAGATGGATATGTCCGTCAGTCTTATGCGATCGCGTTAATTGAAAAAGCAGGTTTCAGGCTGGTGGGATCGTCGGAGATCAACGCCAATCCGCGTGATACCGCCAACTGGCCGAAGGGCGTATGGACATTACCGCCGACCTTCGCGTTAGGGGACAAGGATCACGCCAAATATGCCGCCATCGGGGAGGGGGATAACTTCGTCCTGAAATTTCAGAAAATCGACCGTTAAAAATCCGGAGACTATCCATGAACAATAATGTTGCAAACAAGATCGTTGTCATTACGGGGGCCAGCAGTGGTCTCGGAGCAGAAGCCGCCCGGCATCTTGCGGCATTGGGAGCGACTGTCGTTCTGGGAGCACGGCGTGAAAGCCGGATCAAAGTCCTTGCTGACGATATTGTGGCCAAAGGCGGCAAAGCTTTGGCGATCGAAACGGATGTGACGGACCGAGCTTCGGTTCAGAACCTGATTGATACGGCTGTCAAGACTTACGCTCGAATCGACGTTCTGCTCAATAATGCAGGTGTTATGCCTTTATCCCCGCTCGAAAAACTGCGCGTTGACGAGTGGGATCTGATGATTGATGTCAACATCAAAGGCGTTCTCTATGGTATTGCAGGCGCGCTTCCACACATGAAAGCGCAGAAAAGCGGCCATATCATTAATGTATCTTCAGTTGCAGGTCATCGCGTTCTGGAAAACAGTGCAGTTTACTCGGCCACGAAATTCGCGGTTCGTGCGCTTTCTGAAGGACTGCGGGCTGAAGTGAAACCCTACAACCTGCGTACGACGGTCATTTCGCCGGGAGCGGTTCAGTCTGAGTTGCTCAATGGCGTTCATGATGAGGTGACTGCGGAGCAACTCAGGAATTTTGTTCCTGGTATTGCGATCAGTGCAGACTCATTTGCCCGGTGTGTCGCTTTTGCGATCAGCCAGCCGGAAGATGTGGATATCAACGAAATTCTTTTCCGTCCCACAAAGCAGCAGATATAACATAGCGCTGACAGCGCGGATCACAATTCAGATGGGCCGTGTCTGAAAAGGGCACGGCCTTTTACATGCATTCAAGAAAAACCAATAAAACAGTCCTTTATCGGGACGGGGCCGACCTCTATGCGCTTTTGATCGGCCGGTACGCAACGGTCATTCATGAATATTATTCATGACTATGCTCGTTTTATAGTGTCTAGTCTGAATGTTCTCTATTGCCTAAATTCCCTTATCAACTCTGCCGGTCACCATGAACAACGTTCGTGGACGCACGAGAATCATGTTTCAGGCGGCGGCGGTTTGCGGATTTTGCGCGTTATTTTTCAAAATAACCGTGCTGGTGGATCGTCTTGGTCTTGAGGTCTAATGGATACTCTCTCTCAAACATTTTCTGAAACGAGCCAGGATTCTGACGTCCCCTCAGGATCCTGGGGGGCGGTGCTCGCCATGTCTCTTGGCGCTTTCGCGCTTGTTGCATCGGAGTTTATGCCTGTCAGTCTTCTGACACCGATTGCAGCTGATCTACATATCAGCGAAGGGCAGGCGGGTCAGGCCATTTCGGTCTCCGGCGCGTTTGCGGTCCTGACCAGCCTTTTCATTTCCGCATTGGCAAAGGGGATCAATCGCAAAACACTGTTGTTGACCCTGATTGGGATGATGATTGTTTCAGGAATGGTTGTTTCTCTGGCGCCGAATTACGTCATCTTCATGCTCGGACGGGCGATGATCGGCGTGGTGATAGGAGGCTTCTGGTCAATGTCCGCCGCAACGGCGATGCGCCTTGTCTCAGATCATCATGTTCCTCGCGCGCTTGCCATCCTGAATGGCGGAAACGCTCTTGCTACAGTTATTGCGGCACCTGCGGGCAGCTTTCTCGGTGGTCTGATTGGCTGGCGTGGCGCTTTTTTCTGCGTCGTGCCTGTGGCTGTCGTGGTTTTCGTCTGGCAGCTTCTCAGCCTTCCGTCGATGCCCAGTGAACGCCATCACCAATCTGCAAGTGTATTCGCTCTATTGACGCGCCCGGTTGTAAGAATGGGGATGATTGCCGTCAGCCTCTTCTTCATGGGACAGTTTACGCTCTTCACCTATGTCCGGCGTTTCCTTGAAGATGTGGCTCATGTCGATGTGTCCACGCTGTCCCTAATCCTTTTGCTGATGGGAATTTCCGGCTTTATTGGCACCGTGCTGATCGGAAGCGTGCTGAAGAAGAGTGTCTACCCCGTTCTGATTGTTACTCCTCTTCTCATGGCGCTTCTGGCGCTCGGGCTTCTTGTTTTGGGACAATGGATTGTTGTCTCTGCCGTAATACTGGCGATATGGGGCCTGTTTGCGACATCCGCCCCTGTGGGATGGTGGACCTGGCTCGCCCGGACGCTCCCGCAGGATGCGGAAGCAGGAGGCGGCTTGATGGTCGCTGTCGTCCAGCTGGCCATAACGCTGGGAGCAACCTGTGGAGGGGTCCTGTTCGACGGGATTGGATATCAGGCGACCTTTGCAGTCAGTGCGTGTGTGCTTGTGCTCGCAGCCCTGCTGGCTTTGTTGACGATGAGGCTGGGCCGCCAACCATAATTTTGCGGGCATTCAGGCCGGGAAACTGACCAAGCCCAACATTTTAGAACGACATACAGGAACAATGATCATGGATATCAAACGCATTGGATCGCAACCCTCTGTGAAGGGCTCCGCCGACTGGTTTACCGGGACGGTTCGCATCGATCCCCTGTTCAATCCACCCGAGCCCGCGCAGGTGACGACAGCACTTGTAACGTTCGAGCCTGGTGCTCGAACCGCATGGCACACCCACCCGCTCGGGCAGACCCTGATCGTTACGGCTGGATGTGGTTGGGTGCAGCGCGAAGGCGGTCCTGTCGAGGAAGTCCATCCTGGCGATACGATCTGGTTTGCGCCGGGCGAGAAGCACTGGCATGGCGCGGCAGCGACTACGGCGATGAGCCATATTGCCATTCAGGAAAAGCAGAACGGTTCTCCCGTCGACTGGCTCGAACATGTTTCTGACAACGAATATAACAACGGGGCCTTGTCGGACTCCTGACGTATTCTGACGTGCAGGTTTGAAGGCCGGGATGTTTGGACGGTGTATGACGCCGATCCATGAATGATTTTCATGACCATAAGATGTTTTTTCGGGATTATTCTCTGAGTGGGAAGGATCTATCCTGAGAACCGTCCATAGGGTTTTTTTTTTATTGACTCAAGAATTCCGGCTGATGCCTGCCAGGGGAAGAAAAGCGAGTGTCGGCTTCATTGCGTCCTGAAAACAGAAATCTGATTAACTGTGCCTGATAATGAGGGGCTGATGGAACTGACGATCAATGGTGTGCAGCACCACATCGATGTCGAGCCGGATACCCCTTTGCTTTGGGTACTGCGTGACGACCTGAAAATGACGGGTACCAAATACGGATGCGGCCTCGCGCAATGCGGTGCCTGCACGGTTCTCATCAACGGGAATGCCGCCCGATCCTGCGTCACTCCGGTCGGTGAGTTGGGTTCTGCCGCAATCACGACCATTGAAGCGATCGAGCAGGACGAGATCGGCCAGCGGGTTGTTGCCGCATGGATCAGGCATCAGGTGCCTCAATGCGGTTATTGCCAATCCGGACAGGTCATGGCGGCGACATCGCTGCTCAAACAGACCCCGCATCCTACGGACGACGATATCAGGGCCGTCATGGTCAATCTCTGTCGCTGTGGAACCTATAATGCGATCAGTGCCGCGATCCATGACCTGGCAGGAGAGACAGCGCAGGAAGGAGCGAAGAAGTGAAGAACGCTCCATTCGATGCGATGGCAATGAGTGACGTTCCGGTCAATCTCTCCCGGCGTCGCTTTATGCTGTCTTCGGCGGGTATCGCAGCAGGAGCCTTTGTTCTCGGGCTGGGCGTGCCCCAGCGGAGTGCGCGTGCCGAGGCAACGAAACTGCGTGGTACCAAGGTTCCGGCATTTCTGGAAATACGGCCTGACAGTACGGTGCGGCTTCAGAGCCCCTTTGTTGAAGGGGGGCAGGGTACATTCACGGCCATGGCCCAGATTGTTGGTGAGGAACTGGATGCCGATCCCGCCACCTTTGTCGTCGAGAACGCTCCTTCGGGTGACGCGTATGTTGTCATGGACAACGGCATGCGCATCACCGGTGGCAGCATGTCCATTCGGAACGGTTATTCCGCGATGCGCCGGCTCGGGGCATTGGCTCGCGAGATGCTGCTACAGGCAGCCGCGCGGCAGTTTAACGTACCTGTAGAGGAACTGACGACGCAGCCTGGCCGGGTGATTCATAAGCCGTCCGAACGCTCGATTGCCTATGGGGAGCTGGCTCACGCAGCAATGAGCTTGCCGGTGCCGGATCCCGCCACTGTCAGGCTCAGGGAGCCGGGAGAATTTCGCTGGATCGGTGCGCCGGTCCCGCGCGTGGATGTCCACGACAAATCGACGGGCAAGGTGGTCTATACGGTCGATGTCAGCGTGGATGATATGCTTCATGCGGCCGTTCAGCACGCGCCCCGGCTTGGCATGACCATCCAGACAGTCCGCAATGAAGACCAGATCCGGGCGGTGAAGGGCGTGCATTCCATACATTGTCTTCCGGGCGCATTTGCAGTGGTGGCCGAACGCTGGTGGGACGCAAAGCGGGCGGCAGAAGCGGCGCTGATCGACTGGCAGGAGCCTGGACCGGACACGACGATGCGGGTCATGCCCGCCGACTTTTCGACGGAAGCTTTCCGGAAGGAGCTGGCTGATGCACGCGGCCCCGGTGAGGATGCGGAAGTCAGAGGCGATGTGACCCGTGGGCTGAAAAACGCCCATACGGTCGTGGAAGCGACCTATGCAAGCCAGTATGTGAATCATGCACAGCTCGAACCGCCGTCCGCGTTAGCCCGTTTCAATCCTGATGGCGCGCTGGAGGTCTGGGTGCCCAATCAGGCGCCGGACATGTTCCGTGCGGACATTGCCAAACGCACGGGCCTGCCCGTCGAAAAAATTATCATTCATTCCCAGATGCTGGGCGGATTTTTCGGTCGTCATTTCCTTTACGAGACAGCCAGTCCCTATCCACAGGCGATTACGCTGGCAAAGGAAACCGGCCGTCCTGTTAAGCTGATCTGGAGCCGTGAGGAAGAATTCCTGCGCGATACGCTGCGACCGATGGCAGCAGTACGGTTTCGCGGCGGACTGGATAGGAACGGCATTCCCGTAGCTCTTGAGGCCGTCAGTGCGACTGAAGGTCCAACAGAAGGCCTCAACAACAAGCGTGGCGACAAGCTGGATGACAGCGCTCTCGAAGGTCTGACCGGAAAGTCGTACGACATCCCTGACCGACGGATTGCCCAGCATTTTGTCAAAAACCCCGTGATGCTCGGTTACTGGCGTTCCGTCGGGAACTCCATGAATGATTTTCTCTATGAAACATTTCTGGACGAGCTTGCGGACAAGGGACATCAGGACCCTTACGAGCTTCGATTACACCTGCTCCGGGACAACAGGCGCCTGACGACTTTGCTTAAGGCGGTTGCAGACCTGTCCGGTGGCTGGAAGCGTGGCCCGTTTACGGCGGCGGATGGTTCACGCCGCGCGCGCGGGATTGGCATGGCGTCCCCTTTCGGGTCTGAAGCGGCGGCGATTGCGGAAGTGTCGATCGAAAACGGGCGTGTGAGGGTTCACGAGGTCTGGGAAGCAATCGACCCCGGGAAAGTTGTAAACCCCGCGATTGTGGAAGCGCAGGTCAACGGCGCGATAGCTCTCGGACTGTCTCAGGTGCTTCTGGAAGAGACTGTTTACGAGAACGGTATGCCACGCGCGCGGAACTATGATGGCTACCCAATTCTCGCTTTGAATCAGATGCCTCGTGTGCATGTGAAGATTGTCGAGAGTGGCGAGAAGATGGGCGGCGTCGGGGAGCCACCGCTGCCTGCCATTCCGCCCGCGGTGGCGAACGCGGTTTCGACCCTGACCGGGCGGCGTATCCGAAGCATGCCGCTGTCACGTCATGACTTTGCAAGCTGAGACGTTGATCGTCGTCTGGCACGTCCCGCGTGCAGCAGAAAGAGTGCGGAACTGAAGATGACTAACCGCCTGAAGAAAATTTTCGCAGTCGTGATCCCTGCGTCGGCTGTTCTGGCTGCGGGAACGGCATGGTTCGTGACCCGTCTCCCTGCGTCGTCCTTTGAGAAAACCGGTTCTCAGGGGGAGCCGTCGGTGCAACTCGTGGCGCGAGGGGAGTATGTCTCCCGTCTGACGGATTGCGTGGCCTGTCACAGTGTGCCGGGTGGGGCAGCCTATACTGGGGGCCTGAAGATGGTGACGCCGATGGGCGCAATCTTCGCCACGAACATCACGCCTGATCGAGACACGGGGATCGGTGCCTATACGCTGGCGGATTTCGACAGGGCGCTTCGTTCCGGTGTGGCAAAGGATGGGCACCGTCTTTATCCGGCCATGCCCTATCCGTCCTATGCCAAGCTTTCTGACGATGATGTCAAAGCACTTTATGCCTATTACATGAAGAGCGTCCCGGCCGTTCATCTGGAAAACCGCAAAAGCAGTATCCCTTGGCCGCTGAACATGCGCTGGCCTCTGGCTTTCTGGAATGTGGTTTTTGCCCCGTCAGACGTTTATCGCCCGGACACGTCGAAAGATGCCCAATGGAACCGCGGGGCCTATCTTGTTGAAGGGGCGGGGCACTGCGGGGCCTGTCATACGCCGCGAAGTCTGGCCTTCAACGAAAAGGGGACAAACAGTCATAGTGCGGCCTTTGTCTCTGGCGCTCTGATCGATGGCTGGTTTGCGCCCAGCCTGCGCAACGATGCAAATACGGGTCTGGGCCGGTGGAGCGAGGAGGATGTCTTCCGTTTTCTCAAGACTGGCCGGAACGAACATGCCGTCGTGTTCGGCTCCATGACAGAGGCTTTCAACAACTCGACGCAGTTTTTCTCGGATGATGATCTGCGGGCAGTGGCACACTATCTCAAGTCTCTGCCTGGAAACGCGCAACGTGACGGAACGCCGTGGCAGTATGAGCCGACACAGGCCAAGGCACTTCAACCCGCCGGACGACAGGGCACTCCCGGTGCGCAGACCTACATGACGAAGTGCAGTTTCTGTCATGGGGCGGATGGACGCGGGCAGGGGCAGTGGGTTCCGCCGCTGGCAGGAGATGCTTCGTCTCTGGTGCCGGACAGTTCCTCTTCCATCAACGTTACGCTCAATGGATCTGGCCGTGTCGTCGCGGCCGGGGTGCCGGATTCCTATCGGATGCCGTCATATCGCGAGCAGCTTTCCGACAGGGACATTGCAGATGTGCTGACCTTTGTCCGTTCGTCGTGGGGGAATCGTGGTGCTTCTGTCACTGCAGCAGAGGTCAAGACGCTACGGAAGAAAACCCGTCCAGCAGACAGTGGTGTCGTTATCCTCAAAATAAATTGAACCTGTCCTGACCGGTTTTAGATCGTGCAATCAGGTAACGTGCCTGTATTGAGACAAAGCTGTGTGGAAAGAGCCCATTTCCGTTCCGCACGACGTCCGCATCGGAGGTACTTTCGGGAGTAAGTGGAATGCAGGTTAGATCATCACTCCCATAAAACCAGATAAGAGAGACGTTATGACAAAAATAATACCGGTTTTATTCATTTCTATTTTGGAGACGTCTTCTTTTTTCGTGCCCGCATCTGCGGTCGGACAGCGTCCGGCTCTTGAGGATAAAGACATATTGAAAATGGCTTCAGCTGCGCGAGACGCTCTCGCACGACAGCATATTGAAGGTTGCATCGTGATTGCCGATCCTGACGGCATGCCCCTCTATGTCCAGCGTCAGGTCGATGCGACCCCGAACTGCCTTGCATCCGCTTTGGCAAAAGCAAAATCAGCGGCTTTTTTCAAAACAGACACAAATACTGCTTACCAGAGCCTTCTGAAAGGTGAAGTGCATAATCTGGCAGTTCCCGATTTATCCTCCAATCCTGGCGGTCTTCCGCTTTATGTCGGCAAGACGATTGTTGGTTCTATCGCAATCAGTACCCCTGATGGCGAGAAAGATATTGCTGTAGCGCACGCTGCTGCCAGTGCATTGTGACGATATTCAGGATTTTGTCAGGCACGCAGGAACATGGCCTTCAAAGCACATTCACTGATGCTTGATCCTGTCGAACCATCATTTTCTGTCATATGGCGGGTTGTTACCTGAGGAGGGAAACATCGTGCGTTCCACACAAAACGGCCTCTCTCGTCGCCAGCTTCTGGCAGCCTCCCTTGCACTTCCCGTCATAGGAAGTCTTCCGGGTATCGCGCGTGCTGCAGGGCTTCTGACGTCTACTGATTTCCATCAGCTTTGCGTGGTTCTGACGGGAAAGGACAATTTCAATCCTGAATTTTCCAGGCGGATACTGAAAGCCCTTACCCAAAAAGACAGTAACTTCCCTGTTAGAGCGAACGATTTGAGAGAGTCCCTGAAAGCCGCCGACCTCACGGATATGTCGAATTTCGCCAGTTATGCCCAACAGAATAAAGACCTCGCCTCTGTGGCGCTGAGCATTATTTCCGCCTGTTATCTTGGTTACACCGGTACGCCGGCAATGGACGCAACTCCGGCCGTCGGTCATCCCGTAGATGATGCAATATTCATTACCTATGTCGGTGCGCTGATGTATGCGCCTACAAAAGATACGACCGTTATTCCAAGCTATGCCAGAGGACGCACAAATTATTGGGTGAACCCTCCGTCTGCCCAGAATGCTGGCTAACTTCTGTTTCAGGTAAATGTAAAAATGACCATTCAGTATGATGCAGATGTTATTGTCGTTGGTTCAGGGGCGCTTGGAAGCAATGCTGCCTATGAACTTCTGAAGCATGGCAAATCGGTTATTGTTCTGGAATCCGGGCAATCAATACCGCGCTGGAAAATCGTCGAAAATTTCCGCTCCTCTCCCCGTAAGGGCAATCATAACGACCCGTATCCCAATCAGCCCTGGGCTCCGACCTCTTTTTCCCCGGGCTATATCGAGAACACTGGAAACTTTAAATTTCTTCCAGGAATGTTGCGTTTGGTTGGAGGAACCACCTGGCATTGGGCCGGAGCAACATGGCGGTTCCTGCCCAACGATATGAAACTCAAAACCCTTTACGGTGTGGGGCGCGATTGGCCGATCTCTTATGAAGACCTCGAACCCTACTATGGACGTGCCGAGTTCAACCTTGGCGTTGCAGGCAGTGATACTCAGGATCAGTCCGGTCAGGGCAGTAACCACCAGTTTCCGGCACGATCAACGCCCTATCCCGTTCCGCCGGAAGCCGAAACCTATTATTTTCAGCGGCTCAAGGCTCGTCTGGCACCTGAAGGTTTCAATTTCATCCATGAACCCAACGCCCGGACCAACCAGCCATGGGATGGGCGCCCTGGATGTTCAGGGAACAACAACTGCATGCCTGTCTGCCCCATTGGCGCCATGTACTCTGGAGATGTGCATGCCAGACATGTTCAGGCGCTCGGGGGAAAAATTATTGAAAATGCAACGGTCTTCAAGCTTGAGAAGGGGTCTGACGGTAAGATCGTGGCGGCTCACTACAGGACGTCCGAGCACAAGGACGTCCGTCTGACAGCGCGCTACTTCATCATTGCCAGTAACGGACTTGAAACACCTAAGCTCCTACTCATGTCCGACGTTGCCAACGCTTCAGATCAGGTGGGCCGCAACCTTATGGACCATACAGGGATGGGGCTACAGTTTCTGGCAGATGAACCCCTATGGCCAGGACGTGGCCAGGTGCAGCAGGGGGGAATTTTCAACTGGCGTGATGGTGATTTCCGACGTGAACACTCAGCCATCAAACATGCGCTGACAAACACAGTGCCTAATCGGGCCATTACGCAGCATTTGTTGTCTCAGGGCATCGTAGGGCCCGAACTGGATGAAAAAATCAAGGACTGGGCCGCACGATGGGTCGATATTTCAACGGTCTTCGAACTCCTGCCGAGCCCATCCAACCGGATTCAGCCATCCACAACCCGCAGGGATGCCCTCGGTATTCCCACCATGACCATTCACTACGACACAGACGACTATATTGAGAAAGGCGCTGTTGTCGCCAAGGCAGACTACGCGAAATTCGTTGCGGGCATGGGAGGTACTGTTATCAACGACAATACCGGCTGGCAGAACCGGGACCATATCATGGGCACTGTGCTGATGGGGGACGATGCGAAAACATCTGTCGTAAACGGCGAATGCCGGAGTTGGGACCACAGCAATCTGTTTATGGCAACCACCGGCGTGATTCCGGCCTGCGGCGTTGTGAACCCCACACTGGCTGGTGTCGCTCTGGCCATCAGGTCAGCAGACATTATCGCAAAGGAAGTCTGAGCCATGCCTCGCTATCTTGCACCTGGTCTCGGTCTTGTCATCCTTACAGCGATTCCCCGTCTGGCTATGGCGCAGGCCAGTACGGAAGATCTCGTCAGGCAGGGGGCGTATATCGCCCGCGCTGCGGATTGTATGGCCTGTCATACCAATCCTGGCGGCAAATCCTATGGCGGTGGTTATGTCATCTCCTCTCCGCTCGGGGACATCATCGCGACCAATATTTCGCCGTCCCGGCAGTACGGGATCGGAAACTGGACGGAAACCCAGTTCTCCAGGGCTGTGCGCGAAGGTATCGCGCCTGAAGGTCATCTTTATCCGGCCATGCCCTATACGGCATATTCGGGGATCAGCGATGCTGATATTCATGCCCTGTATCTCTATTTCACGAAGGGCACCAAGCCTGTTGATTTACCTCCGGAAAGGCACACTGCTTTGCCCTTTCCCTTCAATCAACGTTGGTTGATGGCCGGGTGGAATCTTCTGTACTTAACCGGTAAACCTATGTCAGCCGCTACAACAGCAGCAGGCGGCACACAGCGGGGAGAGTATCTGGTTAAGGTACTGGCCCATTGTTCAACCTGCCATACACCGCGAAACATCGGCATGTCGGAAGATCAGAGCCGTTTTCTCGCTGGGGCCGATCTTGGTGGCTGGCATGCGCCCAACCTCACATCCGACGCCATAAGTGGCCTTGGCGGCTGGAGCGACGACGAACTCAAGTCTTATCTTCGAGACGGCGCTGCTCACGGTAAAAGCCAAGCGGCCGGGGGAATGGCCGAAGCGGTTGAACACAGCCTACGGCATCTTACCGATGCGGATCTTGATGCGATTGTCCAGTATCTTCGGACCGTCAAGCCTGTCAGAAACCCGAACCAGAGCCGTCCCGGCTTCAGCGTTACAACTGGGAAACCTGTCGATCTGGCTGTTCTTGATGCTCCTATAAACCGTAGTCCCGATGCCCTGGCGAACGCTTCCAGCATCAATGGCGCGGAGCTTTACACTGGAGCCTGTGCTTCATGTCATCAACTTAACGGCCAAGGGACACATGACCAGTTCTACCCGTCATTGACCTCAAATACCGCAGTGGGTGGCCCAACGGCCCAAAATCTGGTGATGGCAATCCTCAAGGGCGTGAACCGTGCGACGAATAACGGTACCGTCACGATGCCTGCGTTTGAAAAACAGCTCAACGACGCGCAGGTGGCATCCGTAGCGAATTATGTTCTTCAGCGCTTTGGAAATGACGCGATCCACGTCAATGCAGCGGACGTCACGCTTCTTAAGGAGGGGGGAGCCAAGCCTTTCCTTGTTCGATATGCCCAGATTGCTGCCATAGGCGGTGTAAGCATCATGGCCGTTTTGGTTTTTGTCAGCCTAATTGTTTTTCTGTACAAAAAGCGTAATTCCAGTAAAGAATAACCCTGTCTGGAGAATTATGTATCCATAATCGTCTGGTCCAGAGTGACTTAAAACATGTTCGGGAAATATTACTGTCGATACAAAAAGTTGATGTCCTCTGATTAAGACAACATTGGACAATGCGCTAAGGCGCGACGTCTCTTGAGTTTCTCATATGACTCTCAATGCGAGTGTGGTGTTTGTATATCGGCCTATTGTACCTGACAGGCTTCCCGCAAAATCTCCGTCCCGACAGGTAGAATTCTATATCTTTCTCTTCCAGAGTATCTGAAGCCGAGTGTCATGATACCGTTCACATTTTTATCAAAAGTGGATTTTCTATTTAAATTGTATATTATAGTATCCTAGTGCATGGATTTAGCATATTTAGGTGTTTTGTGGGCAAAATCGATTGTGTTGTTTCAGTCATTATCCCAGCATATAATGCTGAAGATTTTATCGAGCATGCTGTTCATTCTGTTCTGAAGCAGACGATGAGTAATTTTGAGATAATTATTGTTAACGATGCATCCCGTGATAAAACTAGAGAAAAATCATTAAAGCTTTGTGAGCTTGATGAGCGTATCACATATTTTGAGAACGATAAAAATCTCGGGGTTTCAGAGTCAAGAAATTTCGGAATCAGAAAATCTAAAGCAAAATATATAGCAATACTCGATTCAGATGATTTTTGGAGAGAGGACAGACTATCAATAATGATCGAGCATATGGAAAAAAATAATCTTGATATGCTTGCGGATCAGCTTGTTGTTTTAACCGAAAATTCGCGAGAGAATGCATTTTCTCCAGAATGGATGAAATACAATAAAGACATAAACATATTTCGTTATATGTCTATGGATTGGCCAGGTTTACAGAAAACTATGCCTTTATGTTATATGAAGCCCGTTTTCCGTAAGGAATTTATCTTAAAAGAGAATATTTTTTACGATAAAGAATTGAGCATTGGCGAAGACTCTCTGTTTTATTCATGTATGGTTGTAGCTGGAGCAAAATTCATGGTTATTCCAGATGCGCTTTATTTTTATACAGTTAGAGATGGATCTCTCTCAAAGATAAATCTGCCCGCACTACAGTTGATGAAAATACCAAAAAAAATAATGGAATTTTGTGTATTGAAAAATATAGTAATTGATAGAAAAATTCAATTTACTATAAATGCAAAATCTCAATCTTATCTTTTGAAGCATTCAATTGATTTAATAAAAAATGGATTTTATAAAAAATCTGTACTAAATTTAATGAAAATCCAGATTGGAACGTATGTAAGGTGGGCGGTTTATTTTATAAAGCTTTCTTGCAGGAAACTTTTTATTTCATCAGGGTTTAAATTTGGAACAAGAAAAGAAATTACCCCGCCATTTATATCGACTTTAAGACGCATGTCGTAGGCTTGCGCTTCATAACCAAAGCATGAGAGTGGACTGGGGAATAGAGGGCTGAGCATCTGTCGTAGCTGGTTGCTGCCGTCGTCAGTCCTTTATACCCCCGAACATAATTCCGACCGGTTGCGTCGTTGATATTTCTCTCTTGTTGTATTTTATGAATTCTCGACGTTGCTTCCTGTAGTTGTGTATTGTCTAGTTACACCCGCGCTGACTATTACGGTTCAAAAAATAGTATCGTCCAACACTTAGTCGTCATCAAGCTGAGAGTGGCCATGATTCTCGGGAAAGAGTGCGCGCAGACACTCCATCCACCAATCAGTTGCCAAGAGTGACTGCTATCTCCAACCGCTTTATTGATTCTGAAGTGGTTTCCGTAAATAAATCAACGAAATTTTTGCGGGTACGGGTGCGCCATTTTAACCGTTATCTCAATGATTTTACACCATTCTCGATACTGGTTTGGGCGCAAGATACTCAATATAGCGAACGCTAGAAATATCGACATTTCGACGGCATGACTCATTTCCAATTGTGGGAAAAGAAACGCTTAGCTATTGAGAAAATTCGCCATATATGCTATGTTTGATATGCTGGTGTTTATGTATAAGTACAAACCAGCCGAGCGCAAGCTATAAAATCAAAAAACAAAATTGGATATTTATTGTGAGCAATCGCATATTTAAGCACGCTTTCATAATTATATTTTTATCGAGTGTCCCTTTGGGGGTAACAAAAGCCAATGCTGCTACAAGTGATAATATTATTGAAAATTATAAAGATTCCAATGGGAAAATACGTCCCATAACCATGGAAGCAAAATTGGATTCATCCAATGTGCCTGTTGTGGAGAATTATAAAGACAATAATGGAAAATGGAAAGAGGTATTAATTACTCAGCAAATTTGTGGTCTAGATGAAGATTCTCATCCAATAGCTTGTGGATCTGATGGGGTTGATAGTTCCGGGAATATAAATTCTCCAATATACTCTCCTATTGTGAATAGTACGGTCGCAAACCTTACAAGCACGGGAGTAAATACCCCAATTCTTTCAATTGGTGGCAGACAATCTTCTTACGCTTTGCCGGGACAAAATTCTGATCCTTACGTTCCTCCTCACGCACTTTGGCTGGGATCTCAACGAGCTGGAGCGAGTACATCGTCTGTTGCAACAGACAATCTTGGTACGGGCTCATCTATTGTTCTGCGTGGGCGTCCTGATGGGTTTATGGACCTTGGTTGCCTGACGTGTACGGTTACTACTAATAAAAGCGTATTTGATACTCGCGCAGGTTTATCTACAAACCTCACAAGTGCATCAAACATTGCGAATGATCCATCTTTCGATACGGTCGTTCATTATGATCAAACGGGAAATGACGAGCCTGTAATCGTGGTAAAGGGTGTAACCTATGACGCGACGCATATCTTTTTACCATCGGGATCGCCGCTAGATACTCAGCAGATTGCCCGAATTCACCCCAATATGTACATAACCACCAATTCCATTTCAAATGATGTTTCACAACAAAGCAACACAACTACAGATAGCGGTTTACAAAATCCTTCTGTCGGTAGTTCTATAAATAATCATAATTATTTTGTTTCGACTGTTTCGTCAGTTTCTCCTGATGGAAAATCGATTACAGTCAATGGCTGGGGAATCATGAATGGTAATAATACCGGCCATCCTTGGAAAACCAATGATATTCCAACATCGAATTATGACACTGTACGGAATAATTTTGGCCAAGCGGTTGCTATGATCGGATCCCCGACACAGACTGGCGGCAGAAATCTTTACATGACTTTTGATCCTGTTGCTAATCCTGATAGTCTTATAGACTACCTTAACGGCGACGAACTGGATCTTCACTACAACGGCGATAAGTCTAATGAAGCGACGATGCGTGGTATCGTTATAGCTTTTGACTGTGAAGGCTCCGCTGCGCCGAGTTCTGGAGTGTGTTATCATCCTACTTATGATAGCGTAGGGTTGGAAATTAACGGAAATAATCTGCCTAACGGCATCAAAAATACAGTTTCCGGGTGGGCCAACGAGTACAAAGGATATAATTTCTACATTCCAGGGTCTGAAGCGCCGTCTCTTGGAAAAAATAATTCCCATACTTCTTTCGAAACGAGAACACCCACATCGATCGGCACAAATGTGCTCGTAACCCGTTCTTGGGTAACACAGAATGATGCTGCTACGTCTCCAATATGGTCAGATTACCAAGTTAATTTGGGTCTGGTAATCGATGGGAAGCAATGGGATAGCAGTGCAAATACTGGCACAAATATGGGTATGCTTTCATTTAACTTCAATAGTGCCAATCTTGGAGGCGTTTGCCTGATTGGTAATAATACAGCTAGTGGAGACTCCAATGCGCCCGGCTTGTGTGTGCGTGGTAATGGAGATGTCTGGAGCGCAGGGGCATTCCGTCTCGCCAACAATAGTCCGTTGATGGGGGCCAGTTCTTCTGGAAATAATGGCATTGGCGCAACCCTGGCTCCCGACGATTCAGGAAATTGGAACGTTGGAACCCAGGTTTCGGGCGGGGGAAATATTAAGGGTGTTAATACGTATTTTGGTACCGTTCTTCAGGTTCCGTATATTGAAGGTGTATCGCTAATACGGACGGGCACTAATCAGTCCTTAGACGATATTAAAAATTCCTCACATGAGGTAAGTGATCGTGTTTGGTGCAATGATTGCCTTAATGTTGACCAAGCGGCCGGTGGTGGGAGTGGTCGATGGATTTTCATGGATAATAAAAATACTTGGCGCAGTGATGATGGCGCTGTTGCGGCACACTAGGCGTTATTGACAAAAATTCTATTTAGATGAGCTTTCGTATGGTTCCAAACTTCTCTTAATGAAGAGTAGTGAATACGTTTTGATCAGGCGGTGGAAGGGTGGTCAATCTATCGGCAACCCTCTGTCGTTTGTTTTTATTTGCCCACGGCCGATGATGAAGAGCTTTTTGATCCATCAGATACTGCTTCGTGTTGGTGGATCAAAAAGGAGGACGTCGAAAACCGTTAGAGTATGACAGGCAAAAAATCCGTTATGCGAACTTCGGCAGGAACTGCAAGGCAAGCCGACAGGCTGCGAGATCCCATGCGGCACAACCGACGCTTTTGAAGAAGATTGGCTGGTTTAGCGGCGCCTTTCCCCGCAGACTCTCGGCAAGAGGAACAACGTCTGACCATTTTTTTTCAGCCTGAATAATATCCCCTGCTTCATGGGGTGCTCCAACAGGATCATCGACGACGCAGAGACTGTTCAGGACAACATTAGGGCCAATCTCGATCATGTCCGGTCGATACGCGCCCACACCGATAACCAGTGTCTCCGGCGAAGCCTGCCGATCGAACAGGATTTTCTGGCTGCTGGTGACGGAAATGACAGCATCATACTGATTTTCAGTGTCGCGTTCGGCCTGAATTCGAAGGGCGGGATAGGGGCCTTCTATCAACGACATGATGCGCTGCGCGTTTCTTCCCCGTATTGAGACTGAAAGGCCCGGGTAAAATTCATTCAGCGCTTCAAGATGAACCCGTGCCTGTGCCCCGGTTCCGATAAGTAAAATGTCTTCGAGGCGTTTTGGACGAAAACAGGACAGGCCGAGCATTGAAATTGCGGCTGTACGTCGTTCAGTCGCGCTAATGCCATCCAGGGCGAACAGAAAATGTCCGTCCTTGGCATCCAAGCACGTTACCTGCCCCTGAAGGGTTGGCAGATCTGTATTCTCCGGGAAAATAGTCAACAGCTTGTGGGCGATTAGATCAGGGCCACAGGCTACCATCGACAGCACGGTTCCGCGTTGATCGGCTGTTGGAACGACGAGGCGTTCCGGGCAGATGATTGTCCCGTCCCCGTATTCTGTGATGGCTGTCCTGAGCGCTGTGATCAGCGGTTGAAAGGGGAGAGCCTGTCGTGTTTCATCGGCTGAAAGAATGCGCATGGAAGCTCCGGAACGGTGTCAGGAAATCAGAATTCTCTTTCAGGATTCGAGGCGTGCGACCAGTGTCATTTCAACTTTCCAGGCCGGGTCCGCCAGACGTGCCTCTACCGTGGCACGGGCAGGCTTGGCACCCTGATCGAGCCATGCGTCCCATGCCCTGTTCATAGCGCCAATCTCGGAAATATCCGTCAGGAAGATCTGTACGGAGACGATGTCGCTTTTCCGGCTGCCGGCCTGTGCCAGAAGACTATCAATCTGATGGAGGACGTTGGCAGTCTGCCCTTCCGTGTCCAGGGTTTCGTCCGTCGTCACCTGACCCGCGAAATGGATCATGCCATTGCAGATAACGGCGCCGCTGAGGCGCTCGTGAGGATCCAGACGTGTGATCGACATTGCTGATAATCCTTATATTCGGGGAAAAGGGTTTTAGAAAATGATTGCTGGTAGCGTCATGATGTCCTGCAAATAGGCGTCATAGAGACTGCGAAAGACTGGTCCGGGAATCCCACCGCCAACGCTCACGCCATCCATTTCGATAACGGGAACGGCGATCGTCGAGGCACTTGTGTAAAAGACTTCCGTCGCGCCCAGAACGTCCGCCTTTGAAAACGGTCGCTCCGCGATTGTCAGACCATGACGTTTGGCAATTTCAATGATTGTCCGGCGCGTAATGCCCGGCAGGATATCCTGGGAAAGATTGCGCGTAATCAGTTCGTTGCTCGCACTGACGATGAATGCGGTCGAGGAAGCGCCTTCGGTGATCTCGTCGCCATCCAGCATCCATGCTTCGTTGACCCCAGCCTGCTTCACGGCGTGCTTGGCCATGACCTGCGCCAGAAGCGATGTGGACTTGATGTCCCGTCGCGCCCAGCGCAGATCGGGCACGGTAATGATCCGCCCACCGGTTTCGATGACCGGATTGGACTGAACCCGTGAGAATTGTGGAAACATCACAACGGTCGGTTCAAGGCCCTCGGCATATTGGAAAGCTCGCTCCGCTACGCCGCGACTGACCTGAATATAGATCAGCCCGTTGCGCAGTTCATTGCGCCGCATCAGTTCGGTTTCAATCCCGGTCCATGCTTCAATGCTGAACGGATTGGCAATTCCGATCTCTGCCAAAGAACGCTCCAGACGCTGGAGATGGTGGTCGTTATCCACAAGACGCCCCTCGATGACAGCCGTCACTTCATAGACGCCATCACCGAAAAGAAACCCGCGATCCATGACAGGAATGACGGCATCCCGAAGAGGAACGAATTCCCCCCGTACGAACCCGATACGGTTGTCGACAGTCGACACGATCCCTCCATTGCAAGCCGGTCTGTTGAGGTCCTGTATAAAAGAAGTTTCCTGCACTGGCATATCGGATATCCGGACCTGCTATTCAGCGGTGTGATACTGCCCGGCAACTGCCGATAGAGCAGACACTGGACGCACCAGCGCATGCCATGGAGTATTTTTCGACCCGATATCACTCGTAGAACAGGCAGGCGATCCTTATGGAGCATTTTGATCTCATTCTGAAAAACGGGACTGTCGTTACTTCATCGCAGGAACGTGCCGATATCGGCTGTCGAAATGGCAGGATCGTCGCCATCGGAGATTTCGGCCGGGCAGAGGCAACCGAAGTCATCGATTGTACCGGTCTGCACGTATTGCCGGGTGTCATTGACCCCCATGTCCATCTGCGCGAGCCGGGAGACGCCAGTGTCGAAACCATCCATGATGGCACGAAAGGTGCCCTTCTCGGGGGCGTGACAACCGTGTTCGATATGCCCAATACGTCGGAATCGGTCGTTTCCAAAGAAGTTCTGGATCGCAAGCGCGCCATGATCCCGGGCAAAAGCTGGTGCGATATCGGGCTTTATGTTGGTGCTACAAAGAAGAATATCGAGACACTGGATACGCTCGAAGTTCAGTACAATGTCTGCGCGATCAAGGTTTTCGCCGGGTCGTCGACGGGCGATCTTCTTGTGGAAGACGATGCCAGCCTCGAAGCCCTGATGCGGAACGGAACCCGCCGCGTCTGCTATCACTCGGAGGACGAAACGCGTCTTCAGGAACGCAAAAAACTCTTTTCCGTCGGCCAGCCCTATCGCATGCACATGGAATGGCGGGATGTCGAATGTGCGTTTCTTGGCACCCGCCGCCTGATGTCGCTGGCGCGGAAAACGGGGCGCAAGACGCATATCCTGCATGTCTCCACTGCGGAAGAACTCGCCTATATGCGCGATTTCAAGGATATCGGAACGGTCGAGGTTCTGGTCAATCACCTCACGCAGGTTGGCCCAGATGTTTATGATCGCCTTGGGGGTTATGCGATCATGAACCCGCCCATCCGTGACCAGCGCCACTACGATGCATCCTGGGCGGCGGTCAATGCAGGTGATGTGGACTGCATCGGCTCCGATCACGCCCCCCATTCCCGTGAAGCCAAGGAACGTCCCTGGCCGCTGACTTCTGCGGGTCTCACGGGCGTGCAGACACTCGTTCCGATCATGCTGGACCACGTAAATGCCGGCCGTCTGCCGCTTGAGCGGATGGTGTCGCTGATGTCGGCCGGCCCCGCGCGTGTTTATGGGGCGGTCGGGAAGGGGCATATTGCTCCGGGCTATGACGCGGACTTCACGATCGTCGATCTCGCGCATCGCCGGACGATTGAGGAGAGCTGGATCACATCTCCCTGTGGCTGGACACCGTTTGCAGGGATGTCCTGCACCGGCTGGCCTGTCATGACGGTCATTCGCGGTCAGGCGGTCATGCGCGAGGACGAAATCATCGGATCGCCCCGCGGTGCGGTCGTGTCCTTTTCCTGACGCTCAGGGCTCTTTGGGAAGATCGGTCACAACCTCGCGGACGCGCTCCAGAAAAAAGCGTCCAAGCCGCGAAAGCGAACGGTTCTCGGACCATATCGCATACGCGGCGACAGGAATGGCCGGTGCAAAGGGGCGGCTGACGAGCTTGAAGCGCCCTGATGAGGCCGTCAGCGGGTCCACGATTGCGACCCCCGCATTGGCTTCCGCAAGCGTACAGGCTGTGTTGGCGTAGCGGACTTCGGCAGAGAAGGTGAAACCCTCGTCTTCCTGATCGAAGGCCGCGCGCGTGGCTTCCCCGAGCTTGGTGCCGGATTCAAGCGCGATGAAGTGATAGTCCCGTAGATCCCACGGCCGGATCTGCCGCTTTTCGGTGAGTGGGTGGCCCGGCGGCATGACACAGACCATTTCTCCGCGATACAGCACTTCCGACGCCAGTCCTGGCTTGCCGCTGAAGCCAAGCGCAAATCCGAGTTCGGCCTTGTGGCTTTCCACACTGTTGACGACGCCTTCATAGCGCCGGACATCGAAATACGTCCGGATTTTTGGCCGAAGGGACTGCGTGCGCTGGATCGCCGTTGCGAGCATGCCGTAGCCGATCGGCGGCGTGGCCACGAGCCGGAGCTGCCCCGCGCGACTGTCCCGAAGATCCTGAATCCGGCCTTCGAGCCGTTCATGCAGATCGAAGATTGCCTCCGCGTCATCCACGATGATCGTGGCTTCAGGTGTGGGGTAAATCCGGTTGTTGACCTTCTGGAACAGGGCAAACCCGACCTGATCCTCCATCGTCCGGATCGCATTGCTGATCGCAGGCTGCGACAACCCGAGAACGCGCGCAGCTGCAACGGTCGTATTATGGCGAATGATTGCCCGGAGAATCTCGATCTGGCGCAGGTTCATCTATAAGTTTTTTGAATATGAGAGAGGGATATCTGATTAGCCGGATTATTGAGCGAACCGAAACAAAATGGCAATGAATTTGTGACCGGCAGATGCGCGGAAAAGTTCGCCATCGTGCCATAAATGAGACCCGGACGAGGGAAAATGACTATGGGACGGATCATTCGGATTGCCGCAGCCCAAATGGGGCCGACACAGAAAGCCGATACGCGAGACCAAACGGTCCAGCGCATGATCGCCCTGCTGGAAGAGGCCGCCTCAAAAGGCGCCACACTCGTTGTCTATCCCGAACTCGCGTTTACGACATTCTTCCCGCGGTGGCTGCTCGAAGGAGCGGAGCTTCTGAAGGAATATGAACGTTCCATGCCTAATCCTGATGTCCAGCCTCTGTTCGATCGGGCGAAAGAGCTCGGTATCGGCTTTTATGTTGGTTATGCGGAACTGACTCCGGAAGGGGAACGTTTCAATACCAGTATTATTGTTGCCTGTGATGGCACGATCCTTGGCAAGTATCGCAAGGTCCATCTGCCGGGTTCGGTCGAACCCCGGGCTGGCGCGAAATTCCAGCAGCTTGAAAAACGATATTTCGAATATGGTGACCTCGGTTTTCCGGTTTATCGGGCTGGAGCGGAATGGTCCGATGCCCTTATCGGCATGCTGATCTGTAATGACCGCCGCTGGCCGGAAGCCTGGCGCACGCTCGCTCTGCAAGGGATGGAACTGCTTTGCGTCGGCTATAATTCCGCCGCCTATGATCCGAATGGCGGGGATACTGAAAGCGCTGATCTGCGCACCTTCCATGCGCAGCTCGTTGCGCAGGCAAATGCGTACATGAATGCCTGCTGGGCCGTGGCTGTGGCCAAGGCAGGCGACGAAGACGGGTCCTGCCTGATCGGTGGAAGCTGCATCGTTGATCCGAACGGCCAGATCGTGACCCAGACCACGACCCTTGCCGACGAAGTGATTGTCGCGGACTGTGATCTTGATCTCTGCCAGCAGGGCAAGACCAAGATGTTCAACTTCGAGGCACATCGGCGGCCACAATGGTATACCCGCATCACAAGCCAGACGGGTGTCGTCTACCCGGAGGACGAAATCGGCTGATGACGTCGGCATTCCGGACACTCCTGTCTCTGACGGCCTGTCTCCTCTGGAGGCATGTGGGGGACGCACAGGCGTCTTCCGGAGTGCTCCGGATTGCGGTCAATCCGATTTATCCGCCCCTTGAATTCCGCGATCCGGTCACGGACCGCCTGACCGGTTTCGACATCGATTTCGGAAATGCCCTCGCGGCCCGCATGGGTGTGAAGGCCGAATGGGTCGAAACGGCGTTTCCCCAGATGATCCCCTCGGTTCAAAGCGGTCGGACTGACATGATCCTCAGCGGGTTTTCCGATCGCCCCGAACGGCGCGCCTTTCTAGATTTTCTGGACTATCTCAAATCGGGCGCACAGGTCCTCGTCCTGTCACAGGGCGACGTTCGGAGCCCGGAGATGCTGTGCGGCCGAAAGGTCGCCGCCAGCCGCGCCACGTCCTTTCCGTCCATGATCCGGCAGTGGAGCCACGATCACTGTGAGGCGACAGGGCGTCCGGCCATGGTGTTCTACCCGTCGGAAAGCGGTGCCGACGCCCGGATACAGCTCCTTCAGGGCCGTGTCGCGGCTATGGTGCAGGGGGGCGAGACGGTCGGATATTTCATCGACATCACCCATCACGCCTTTCGCAGACTTGGAAATCCTCTGTCGAACATGCTGCTGTCGATGGCCTTTCCCAAGGGACACGCCGAACTTAAAGCGCAGGTCGCGCACGCTTTCGCCGATCTCAGAGCAGACGGAACCTATGCGCGCCTTCTCCAGCGCTGGTCCCTAGAAGATGCCGCTCTCCCCGCTACAGACTCAGACGGATCAACACCATGACCAGAACGACAGAGGCTTCCCGGCTTCTTGCCCTGCCGCGCGGAGGGCGTATCGCATGGACGCAGATCGCCTCGGGCGTCGTGCTGCTCGCCCTCTGCGCCTGGATCATTCATGCGTTCGCCGTCGGGCAGATCGAATGGCGCTATGTCGGTCAGTTCCTGTTCGTGCCGTCCATCCTGCGCGGTGTTGGCGCCACGCTGCTGATGGCGATATGCGCCATGGCGCTGGGGATGGTGGTGGGGATTGTCCTCGCGTTGGGGCGGCTGTCCACAGCGTGGCTGCCCCGCATCGTCTCGGGACTATATGTCTGGCTGTTCCGGGGCGTGCCGGTCATCCTGCAACTGCTGATCTGGTTCAACCTCGCGCTGATCTTCCCGCATGTCACTCTGCCGGGCATCGGCTCGTACCGGACGGTCGATCTCATGACGCCGTTCCTCTCGGCCCTGTTCGGGCTGGGGTTCAATCAGGCCGCCTATATTGCCGAAATCTTCCGCGCCGGTTTCCAGAGCGTGGATCGCGGACAGTATGAAGCCGCCTCCGCCATCGGTATGACGCGCCTGATGGCCATGCGCCGCATCATCTTCCCGCAGGCTTTCCGGACAGTCATCCCGCCGCTTGGCAACGAATTCATCAACATGATCAAGCTGACCTCACTCGCCAGCCTCATCCAGTATCCCGAAGTCCTGCACAATGCGGAGACGATCTATTACGCCAACACGCGGGTGATCGAACTGCTGATCGTCGCAGGTTTCTGGTACCTCACGGCCGTGACCGTCCTCTCGCCGTTGCAACACCTGCTGGAACGCCGCTTTTCGCGAGGAAAATCCTCATGACCGAACCTGCGATCTGGATCAGGAACCTGCACAAATCGTTTGGCACGAACCCTGTTCTGAAAGGTGTGTCGCTCGATATTCCGCCGGGACAGGTCGTGTGCGTTCTCGGCGGTTCCGGGTCGGGCAAGACGACGATGCTGCGCTGCATCGCCCAGCTTGAAACAGCGGAAGACGGACTGATCGTCATGAACGGCGAACTGCTCGGCCTCCGGGAACGCAACGGACGACTGGTCCCCCGAAGCGCGCATGACATTGCCCGTCAGCGGCGTCTGGCCGGTATGGTTTTCCAGCGCTTCAATCTGTTCCCGCATATGACGGCGCTTGAAAACGTCATGGAAGGGCCGGTCCGCGTGCAGAAGCGCGCGACTGCGGAAGTTCGGTCCGAAGCGCTGGAACTTCTGCGCAGCGTCGGGCTGGAGCATCGCGCGGATCATTACCCCGCGCAGTTGTCCGGCGGCCAGCAACAGCGTGTTGCGATCGCCCGCGCACTGGCGCTGAAGCCTGCCGTCATGCTGTTTGACGAACCAACCAGCGCGCTCGATCCGGAATCCGTGGGCGACGTTCTGGCCGTCATGAAAAGCGTCGCTGCCAGCGGTGTGACGATGTTGGTCGTCACCCATGAACTCTCCTTCGCCCGGGAGGTCGCCGATCGCATCCTGTTCATGGATGGCGGCGTCATTCTGGAAGACGCCCCGACCGCCGACTTCTTCGGAACCCCACGCGAAGACCGCACACGCGCATTCCTCGCCGCCGTTCTCGGCCAGAAATCAACAGCCTGATACTTTCCAAGCGGAGATACTCCCATGATTCGCAGCTACGATGATGTTCCGATCCGCCCCTCGAATCTCGCGGGTCCAGCGCCGGAATTCCCATGGCCGCACGGGATGCGGGCCGCGATGATGCTGTCTTTCGACATCGACGCCGAAAGCGCCATCACCAGCAAGGACCCGTCCCACGCGGACAAACTCGTTTCGATGTCCTATGGCGGTTATGAAGCCCGCGTCGGACTGCCCAAGGTCCTCGAACTGCTGCGCGAACTGGACCTCAAGGCCACGTTCTTCACGACCGGCTGGGCAGCGGATGCCTATCCGTCGATGGTGGAAAGCGTCCTGCGCGACGGCCATGAAGTCGGCCATCACGGCTATCATCACCTGCTGCCCGATCCCGGATCGGCGCATATCGAGGACGAACTGGCACGCGGTTTCGAGGCGCTGGCCAAGCATGGTGTCCGCCCTGTGGGCTACAGGGCGCCCTATGGCGAAAGCTGCGACGAGCTGCGCACGGCGCTCAAGCGCGAAGGCATGCTCTATTCCAGTTCGTGGCGCGACGATGTGCGCCCCTACCGTCAGGTCCTGCCGGATCTTTCGCCGGGCGTCGTCGAACTCCCGCCGTCCTCCTGTTTCGATGACTGGATGCACGGTCTCAGCACCCGCTTTGGTGCGCGCTCGATCTTCCCGAAGGAACACGTGCTGTCCATGTGGAAGGACGAACTGGACG
This sequence comes from Gluconobacter sp. Dm-73, assembly GCF_018256215.1. Classification (NCBI taxonomy): domain Bacteria; kingdom Pseudomonadati; phylum Pseudomonadota; class Alphaproteobacteria; order Acetobacterales; family Acetobacteraceae; genus Gluconobacter; species Gluconobacter sp. Dm-73. The sequence continues at coordinate 27,058 of NZ_JAERLW010000008.1, forward strand.
AAACACGCGCCTGGGGTGCCATGGTCGGCACCGTCCTGCACCCGCTGGTCAGCGGCCGTCCGATGCGCCTACGTTTGCTGCGCAATTTCCTGCTCTACACGATCGAATGTCGTGACGTTTGGATCGCCACCGGAGAGCAGATCGCCCGCCATTTCGAGGCGTGCGAAGCGGCCGGGTCGACCGCACCATGACCGCCCGTCCGATCCGCATTTCCGGACTGCGACAGGCCGTCCTGTGGGACGAGCGTAGTGCGGGGCATGTCTATGCGCCCGACACCGACCTTGTGATCGAAGGCGGTAGGATCGTTTTCGCTGGCCCCGCATCGGAACTGCCGGACATGTATGCTGCATTGCCGGTCGATGTGGACGGGCGCGATCTCATGGCCATGCCCGGTCTGGTAGATGTCCATTCCCACCCGGCGACGGAACCCATGAGCCGGGGCATGTTCGACGAACTCGGCTCGCCCGGCCTGTTCTATTCGTCCCTGTACGAATACATGCCGGTCTTCCGTGCCGATGCCGCCAGCAAGCCGGACTGCGCACGCGTAGCCTATAGCGAAATGCTGCTCTCGGGCGTCACCACGGTCGTGGATCTCTCCACCCCATGGGCCGGATGGCTCGATGCGGCGACGGAAAGCGGGCTGCGGGTCTGTCTGGGGCCGATGTTCCGTTCGGCGGCATGGAAAACCACGAACGGCTATACCGTCGATTACAGCTGGAGCGAGGACGGCGGCCAGCGTTCGATGGACGAGGCTTTGGAAACCGTGGACGCAGCCGAGGCCCACGCATCGGGCCGTCTGTCGGGCATGATCGTTCCGGCCCAGATCGACACCTGCTCGCCAGAAATCCTGAAAGCCTCGTTCGCCGTCGCAGAAAAGCGCGACCTGCCGTGGCAGACCCATGCGGCGCAGTCGATCGTCGAGTTTCAGGAAATCACCCGCCGTCACGGCATGACGCCCGTCCAGTGGCTCGACAGTCTGGGCGTGCTCTCCCGCCGCAGCATTGTCGGCCATGCGATCTTTCTGGACGATCATCCCTCCACGCCCTGGCACACGAAACGCGACCTCGACATCCTCGCCAGCCGGGAGGCCGCCGTCGCCCATTGCGCCACGGTTTTCGCCCGTCGCGGTTACGTCCTGAAGGATTTCGGACGCTACAAACGCGCCGGAATCCGCATTGGACTGGGCACCGACACCTATCCGCACACCATGCTCGACGATCTGCGTCTGACGGCCTATCTGGGTCGCATACAGGAACAGAGCCCCGAAGCCGTCTCCACGCGCGACGTGTTCGATGCCGCGACCTGCGTCGGCGCCTCGCTGCTCGGACGGGATGATATCGGCCGCCTGAAAACCGGCGGCCCGGCCGATCTGGTGCTGGTCGATCTGTCGCATCCGATGATGCGCCCCTCGATCGACCCGGTACGCTCGCTCATTTTCTCCGCTGACGACCGCGCCATCCACTCCGTCTATGTGGCGGGCCGCAAGGTCGTGGAGAAGGGGAGGGTGCTCACCATGGATTATGAAGGCGCGACCTCTCGTCTGGTCGAGGAGCAGGCGCGGATCGTGGGCTCTGTCGCCCAGCGTGACCGACTGGGCCGTTCGGTGGACACGCTCGTGCCGCCGACCTTCCCGACCCGTCGCTGATGCGCTGTGCGATGTCCCCGTCTGTGGCGCGCTTTCTGCGGCGCGTCTTCGCGGTCACCGCGCTGCTGGGTCTCGGTTCCGCAAGAGCCGAGGCCCCTGATCTCCCGCTGGGGCTGTATCCCAGCTATCCACCGCTCGATATGCGCGACACCACAACGGGCGACCTCGAAGGCTTCGATGTCGATCTCGCAACGGCCCTGAGCCAGCGGATGGGCATGACACCCCGGATGGTCGAGACGGGCTTCGCGCAGCTCATTCCGTCCCTTCTAACGGGCCGGATCAGGATGTTTTTCAATGGCATGGTGGATACGCCCTTAAGGCGGGAGAGCGTGTCTTTCGTTGATTACCTGCAATCGGGTTTCCAGTTCGTAACGCTCTCCGGCGATGCTCACGCCCCCTCCAGCCTTCCCGAACTCTGCGGCCGCCGGGTGGCCGCCAGCCGCGTGACCTCCGTCCCGGCCGAGCTTCTGGCCTGGAGCGACCGCAACTGCGTGGCCAAAAAACGTCCGCCTGTCCTCCTGTTCGCGACCGAAAATTCGGCGGATGCGCGGCTTCAACTCCGCGAAGGCCGCGTGGTCGCGGCCCTGCAGGACAGCCTGACACTTCCCTGGACGGTTGAAATCAGCGGCCACACGCTTCAGGCGCTAGGCGAGCCGTTCCATCTGTCCCCGTTGGGGATCGGGCTACCCAAAGGAGACGCCGACTTCACCTGCCGCGTCTCAAAAGCGTTTTCAGCCCTGCAGCAGGACGGCACCTATCTTGCCCTGATCCATAAATGGCACCTGCCCGAAAGTGCGGCCCTTCCCACACAACCCATTCTCAAGGCGTGTACCGATCATGCTCCCTGACCGTATTCTCGTCATCAATCCCAATTCCTCGTCTCAGGTGACGCGTGCGATTGATGCGGCGCTTGCCCCGATGCGCAGTCGGACGCCTTTTCGGATCGATGTGATCGATCTTCCCGACGCCCCGCCCGGTGTTGCATTGCAGAGCGATGCGGACGAAGTGGCACCCATGGTCCAGCGTGCCATCCGCGCCAATCCGGCCGAGGCTTACGCTGTTGCCTGTTTCAGCGACCCGGGCGTTACGGGTGCGCGTGAAAACACGCCGGGCGCTCCGGTCCGTGGAATCGGGGAAAGCGCGATCCTGCATGCCCTGACCCGCGCAGACCGCTTCGGCATTATCGCACTGTCCGAAAAATCGGTCTTCCGTCAGCGTCGTCTGGTGCGCGGGATGGGCGTGAGCGAGCGCTATGTCGGCAGTCTCGGTATTGGCACCACAGCCGCCGGAGCCACGGATCATGCGCTGCTCGACAGGATGGTTGATGCGGCAAAACGTCTCGTCGATCAGGGCGCGGACACGATCCTGATGGGCTGTGCAGGCATGGCGCATTTCCAGCCGCATCTGGAAGATATCTGCCAGCGTCCCGTGATCGAACCCACCCGCGCCGCCGTTGCTCTCCTGATCGGAGACCTCACCCTCAGGCCCTGATGGGCGCTCGGACACAGGCCAGAGCCCCAATTCCTGCCAGTCCCAGAAAGATCAGAAATCCGTCAGCCATCCTCCAGTTTCCCAGGATCGTAACACTCCAGGACATGGCGAGCGGCACCACGGCAACGGACAGGTTTCCCAAGAACTGCGTCCACGACGACAGCCGCGCCGTGGATGATCCTCCAAATTCTTGCACGCAGGCCCAGATCGAAATCTGACCCAGCCCCAGAAAGGCTGCGGCCACAAGTGCGAGCGGAAGCATAGCGGCGCTGCGTGATGTCATCAGGGCTACAGCAAGAAAGGCGGTTCCCCCGCCAAGACCAGCAATTCCGAGCGGGACACGGGCGCTCCATTGCGAAAGGCCCGCGCGGAGCAGCAGGTCCGAGGCAAAGCCCCCCAGAAGCTTTGAGAGCAGGATGACGAGGTATGAGGCGGAAACATACCACCCGACATGGCTCATGTTCAGATGGAACATATTCCGCAGATAGAGGGGAAACAGTGCCAGAAAGAATCCTTCGACCCCCATCAGGCAGAAATAGGCCCCCCCGATTGTATACAGGCGGGACAGAGCGAACGGCTCCACCGGAGCTGCCAGCTGTTGTTGTATGGAAGGGTCTTCTGCTTTCAGGGCATAGGCCAGAAGGATGCCGAAGAGCAGGACCCCGGTTATTCCGTAGATCGCAAAACATAGCTGCCATGACAACGACGTCATGAGAAAAACCGAAAGCGGTGCGCCGACGACTGCCCCCAAAGACAGCGCTGCCAGAAGAAGCGCAATGACAGAAGAGCGATGAGTGGTGCGAAAACGTTGCTGTACGGTCATGAGTGCGGCGGTCCAGTCCGGCGCCTGACCCATGCCGAGAAGGGCGCGGCACAGCACCAACTCCCAGATCGTGCTTGCAAATGACGTGGCGAGCAGAATGAAGGACCAGAACAGGCACGCCAGTGCATAAGTCCGGGCTGATCCCAGCCTGCCGCATACCCACCCGGCCGGAAGCTGACACAGGGCATAGGTGAAGGAGTAAGCGGAAATGATGTTGCTGATCTGCCCCAGACTGCAACCGAGACTGCTCTGGATGCGGGGCGCCATGACGACCATCGCCTGTTTGTCGATGGCCATCAGAAATGTTGCCGGGAGCAGCACCAGTCCAAGAACGAGCCAGGGATTATTCCAGTGCCGCCCTGCCTGCACCATGCCATGCCGGACGGGCAGGGGAGCATCTGAAATGTGCATCGTCGTTAGAAGTCGGAACTCAGGGAGAATGCGACTGCAAAATCGCCCCCGACGTAATAGGTCGGCGTACCTGCCGCAATCGCCGTCCCGAAAATACCCTTTGTCGCATGAGCATTTGTGGCAATGCCGTTCACGCCGGACAGATAATGCTCGTCACCGATATTCATCAGGTTAAGCTGGATCTGCGGATGCTGGGCCGGGCCGATTTTCTGGAAACGATAGCCAGCCGAAAGATTGGCCGTTTTGAATGCCGGAATGCTCTGGTCATTCATGAAGGTGCTGTATTGTGAATCCACATAGTTGAATGTGAAGTTCCCGAAGAAACGGGTGTCGTCATAGCTCAGACCGATGGAGCCAGTGAATTTCGGGGCAAGAACCGAAGCTTTTCCCTTGGTTGGCAGGTAGTCGTTTCCGACCTGAATATTGTTACCCATTTCGGAATGGAGGTACTGCCCCGAAATATACGGAGAAAAATGATGCCATGCCGGAAGGCTCAGTTCCGCCTGTACGCCACGGATCGTCTGGCCGCCACCATTGACCGAGAAGGACTGCGGGCTGTTGTTGACGTATGTAATGCTGGAAATCTGGCGATTGGTCAGATTGTAATTGAACGCTGCCGCCGAGAAATTGACTGCGCCGTAATGGCGGTATCCAATTTCTTCGGAGATTGAGTATTCCGGCTTCAGATTGCTCGAATGGCTGCTGGTCTTTTTCCCCGTTGTGGCGCTGTAGATGTCGACATAGGCGCTCAGCGCGGCCGGTTCCTTGAAAGCCGTCGAGGCGCTGAAATACACTTGGTCATGCGGCGTAATGCGATAGCTGACCGAAAGCTGCGGTAGCGGTTCGGCATCGTTTTTATTGACGGCATAAGTCGGCCCAGGCAGCGCGCTGGTCGCATGGCGGGAGACCATGACTTCCTTGAACCCGGCATTCAGCACGAGGCGATCGTTGAAAAATTTCATCGTATCGTTGATGAAAATGGCGTTTGTCTGCTGGATGAGATGACCGTTATAGGTCCCGATAACCGTTCCTGAAGACGATTTGATCGGATTGCCGCCATACTCGTTCATCACGTTGCCGTTCGGTTCGACCGGCGTGTACGAGGTGTTTTCGTTGTGGTCGAAGTAATCGTACCAGTAACCGACCTGAAGCGTGTTGAATTTATGCTTCCAGGTCAGGGTCGCGTTCTGGCCTCCTGCAGTTTGAGTATAGGCATCGACGTTTTCCACCGTGGCGACATTGTTGACGCTGTAGGGGAGTTGTACCGTGCCGACCGACTGGTCTCCGACGAACATCGAATTCCCGTTAACGTTCGCGCCGCTATTGATGAAGCCACGCGTATACATGATGTACGGCGTGATCTTGAATGTCAGGTCCGGCAGGAGTTCGAACTCCGTCGGTATGGCGGCGATGACGTTCTGCCGCTGGTTGAAGCGCAGCTTATAGTAATTGGAGGTTCCGTAAGAGTATTTACCGGCATAGTTATAGGAAATGCCGTACTGCTTCCACTGGCTGAGGGTCGGGTTGGTGTAGACGTCCGTGCGCATCCAGTTCCATGCGAAGAACGGGGCGATGCTGTTATGGCCCCATTCCTTCAGGAAGTGGCTATCAACGTGGTAGCGCTTCGTATTGCCTGACCCGCGCCAGTTGTTCACTTCCGTATGGGAAAAGGACGTGTAGTTCCGGATCCCGGTATGACCGATTTCACCGCTGTCGAGGCGGATAAACTGCCGGTTGAGAGATTTGTTACCACCGCTGAGGTCGATATATCCGCCCGCTTTGTGGGAAGGTTGCCGCGCCGAAGCTCGGATTTGCCCGCCTACCGAGTTGTAGACAGGCGCATCAATATCAGGAGAGCCCTGAGAAACGTCGAGATGGCTGATGTTTTCCGTATCGGACCATTCAGTGGCAAAGGGCGTGTAATAAAGGCGGTCGCCTGCGGGCATACCTTCGTAAGTCGTGCCCAGTTCGGTCTGGTTCAGACCACGAATGGAGACGTTCATCCGGTCACTGAGGCCAAGAGGATCATTTGCTGAAACGACCACACCGGGGCTCATCGCAAGCAGGGTGACGGCGTTGGCTGTTGGGGACTGTTTGGCGATATAGTCACGCGAGACGCCGCTGACTGATTTTGCGGCCGTCTGGATAGGCATGAGGCCTCCGCCCGGTGTCGTGTTCGTAACACCGTTGGCGCCAACCACCTGTTTATGGACTGAGATATATTCGTCTTTATGAGGAGGCGCAGCTTTCTTGGTTTGGGAGAGAGCGGCTTTGGCTCGCGGAGCATTGTGTATGAAAGCAGGTTTCCCGCTTTTTGTGTTCGATGCCGCGAGCGACGGCTGAAAGTACAGCGCACAACCCGACAGAAGAAGGATTTTATAACCGTTTTTCGTCAGCATATCGGCAGTTCCGTTCCAGCCAGGGAATTTGGTGTGATGCTGAAACGATAAGGGATACAAACAGCAGAATCTCGCTCTAAATCCACTGGCATAATCAGAATTGGACCTCTCAGTATTTATTCAGCTTATACCCCTTGACCGCCAGTATGAGGTGTTTGAAAAAAGTTTTGATCGAAACGATCAGGCATAAAGAATCTCTGGAATATGTAGTGGCACGAGCTTGGCAGAATGCAGTTCGGCCGTCCGTATGATCTCTGGTTCTCGGAACAAATATTCGACGGATGTGGTGAGGACTGAAGGGCGTATGGATCGAAATATGAGTTCAGGACGGGAATGATGATGGAAATGGATGACCGCATACAGGCGCTCCATGCGAGATTGCAGGCGATTGTCGGGTCAGAGCAGATCTTTACGGGAAACGAAACGGCTCGCTGGGCGAAGGACTGGACAGGACAGTTCGAAGGCAGACCTCTTGCCGTCGTTCGTCCCGGAACGTGCGAGGAAGTTGCGGCCGTCCTTCGTCTTGCCAATCAATACCGTATTCCTGTCGTTCCGATTGCCGGGAATACGGGCCTAAATGGAGGCGCTTACGGTCCGGAGTCCATTCTGGTTTCCGTTGAACGAATGAACAGAATTCGCGAAATCAGGAGCGATGCCCGCGTGGCCGTTGTCGAGGCGGGTGTTATTGTCGCAGCACTGGATTCGGCTGTCGAACAAGACGGGCTGACCTTCCCCCTCGCATTCGGTGCTGCGGGTTCGGCGATGATAGGAGGGGTGCTCTCCACCAATGCGGGGGGAAGCAATGTCCTGCGTTATGGAAATGTGCGCGATCTTTGTCTTGGGCTTGAAGTCGTGCTGCCGGATGGACGCATTCTCGATCTTATGACAGCCCTGAAAAAGGACAATTCCGGCTTTGATCTGCGTGATCTTGTCATCGGAGCGGAAGGGCAACTCGGAATCATCACCGCGGCCATCATGAAGCTGCATCCTCGTCCGGCCTATCACGCGACGGCACTCGTTGCGCTTGAGGATCTGAGAGTAGCACCTGCATTGCTGAATGCTTTTCAGGATGCATCGGGAAATGCAGTGACGGCTTACGAATTCATGTCTCGCAACTATGTTGCCGGATATGAGAAACTCATGCCGAATACGCGCCGGTTTTTCGATACCGCCTATCCTGCGGTGCTACTGGTGGAGCTTGCAACCGTGCGAAATGAAGCACTGAAAGAACTTCTGGAAACAGTGCTGGCTGACGCCCTGGAGCGGGGGATCCTGGCGGATGCCGTTATCGCACAAAGCGATATGCAACGTCAGGAGATGTGGGCGCTTCGAGAGGCTGCTGCTGAACTCGCTTTTCACAGGCACCCGGTAATTGACACCGATATTGCCGTCCCGCTGGAACGCATCGCTGAATATATGGACCGCATTCCAGGAATAATGAGGGCGATTGATCCCGGATTTAGTGATATTGCTGTCGCGCATTTTGGAGACGGAAACATCCATTATACGGTGTGGCCTTCAAAAAACGATCCTATCGTTGAAGCAGCTTTACGCGCGGCTATTGATGTACTCGCAGTTGAAATGGGTGGAACATTTTCGGCGGAGCACGGTATCGGCCTTTGCAAACTGCCTTCCATGACGCGGCATAAAAACGTTTCAGCTCTGGACATGATGCTGGCCATCAAGACGGCCTTTGATCCCAAAGGGATTTTGAATCCTGGCAAGACTTTACCTAGAAGGTCATAGTCTCATGAATGATGTCTGGAAAAAATATGGAGATCAGGAACCTATTTTACAACATGTAGAAACTGAAAAACCATTAAGCGATGGTTCTTTTGTCTTGGGTCTGTTGCAAAGCGTAGAGCCTGGGTTCTGGATTATTACGCGATGACATGAATCCTCTCCAAAGAGAGAAAGTGGCGCATAGTATAGACGATATTGACCCGCCCGATATCGGTAAATAACCGGCGTTGAGCAGTATGGCATTGAGTACCCGAAGAGCCTTCCAATGCCACCCTGCGTCAGACGTTCACGAAAGAGCCATATCGTTCAGTTATTTAAATGTAAACTTATATCCAATGATATGATCTATTCAGGTCCATGGTGATATCAACATATTCTTTCGCATAGGTTTCACTGTTGAGAGAATTTTTCATATAATTTTGTATATTTTTTACCATCTGCGCACGTTTATCCTGGTTGTCCAAAAGAAATTTTATAGCCTCATGTAGCGCTTCTGGATCGTTGGGAGGAACAAAATAGACCATATCATCATTAAAGTAGTCTCTAAGCCCTCCAGTATCTGTTACAATACATGGAACGCCCATAACTCCAGATTCCTCTACAACCGTCAGGCCGCTTACATAGTTATTACGTTCCAATGGAACGATAACTAGAATAGCTTTATCATAGAAAGAAGCCATATCATCATTGGTCTTTAAGCCGGCAATGATCATGTTGGGATGCTTGCCCGCAATGGCGATTGCGGAGGCACTTTGTGTAGCGAGGAAAAATGTCTCATCTTTCATATGAGAGGCGCAAACAGCAAGCGTATTCCAGTCTCGTGAACGATCGTTACCAACAGCTATAATATTTCCCGTATTTTTTTCAGAATACGGAATCATTTCGTCGCAGCGTATTCCGAATTTTGTAAATTCAATTCTGTTATTCGGGAACATTCTTTTTGCAATGTCAGAGTTTACTTTGCTATTAAAAGTCAGGACATCAACATCCCTCAAGAGCCATCGATAAAGCATTTTCCTAATTTTATTTTTAGGCCACTTATCAATCAGCCATACGCTTTGTCCGATAACTTTAATCTTATTCAGAGAGAATAATTTTTTTAAGAGCATAACTCCAAGTGTCTGCGATTCATTGTAGGTCCAAACCACATCTGTTCCGTTTGCGATTTCTTTGCGGTTTCTCCAGACCTGTATAAAATCGAAGCCAAGTATTAACCGTGCAGCATAGCGAACAGATTTTTGAATCGGGTTTTCTTTTACGATATCTTCAGAGTAGGTTACTTTAATTTTATCTGAATTGGCTCGGTGGTATCCATAAGCATAAGGCTCATTGGTACCGAGAATTTTTCCCTGACGGAATCTGGTATTCCAGTTTTTGGCGCCATATCCATAGCTCATCTGGACAAAAACTCTGATCATTACTTACCTCTATTTTTGATGGATTTTGGACAAAGAATAGTGGATTCCAAAGTTTTTACTTTCGAGACTTCAGTAAAAACTTTTATTAAAGGAGCTCTGGCCATGGCTCTGGCAACCAGAATTTTCGAATATTTCTCATCGAGGATCGATAAAGAAAGAAGGAATGTCTGAAGGTGAAGTTTTTAAAGCGCTATCGATTTGATCGCAAGCCATCAGGGCTTCGTTGATAGTGACATCCATATCAAGATAACGATAAGTTCCTAAACGGCCAAGAAAAGAGACGCCCTTTTGTTGTTGGGCAAGCTCTATATAACTGTTTAACATGCGTTTCTCATTGACTTGCCGGATCGGATAATAAGGAACGTCTTTTTTTTCAGAAAGTCTGCTATATTCTCTAAAGCACACCGTCTTTGAAAATTTATTTTGCTCCCATGGTGCAAAATGTTTGTGCTCAGAGATTCGCGTAAAAGGAACCTGTTCGTCACAATAATTGATAACGGCAGTTCCTTGATAGTCTCCGTCGACGGTAAATCGTTCAAAATCGAGCGTCCTATACCCAAGACGACCTAATTCAAACTTAAAATAACGATCAATCGGCCCCGTATAAAAAACGTGGGAAAATTTCTCATCAATCTCTTCGAAAGAACAGGAGGTTCTGATTTCGATACCGTCAACGTTAAGAATATTCTGTATTATTGAGGTATATCCCTCTTCCGGCATTCCTTGATACGTGTGATTAAAATAATTATCGTCATAGTTGAAACGCAATGGAAGTCTTTTAAGAATGGATGCTGGTAATTCCTTGGGGTCTAAGCCCCATTGCTTGCGTGTATATCCATAGAAAAAGGCATGGTAGAGTTCTGGACCTATCATGCTTAATGCTTGTTCTTCAAAGGATTGAGGGTCTACAATAGAATTATCAGCCTTCCCAGCGATAAACTCTCTGGCCTCTTTGGGCCCCATAACAGTTCTGAAAAATTGGTTGATGGTGAGTAGATTGACCGGGAGAGAATAGACGCTCCCTTGTGAAATGGCTTTAACGCGATTGATATAGGGATGAAATGTTCCAAATCGTCTCACATAATCCCAAACGCGCTGATCGGAAGTATGGAAAATGTGCGGGCCATACCGATGCACCATTATGCCAGTTTCTGCATCGCGTTCTGTATGACAGTTGCCACCGATATGCGAGCGTTCGTCAACAAGAGTGACTTTATACCCCTGTTCTGCAAGATGGCGGGCTATGACGGCTCCGCTAAAACCTGCTCCGACAACACAGAAAGATAGTGACAATGTGATTTTCCTTGGAAAGGATTAATACATAATTATTTTATAATTTAAATTCGTTGAAGATAGGTGTCAATTTATTATCGTGATCGTGGTTACTTTAATAACTATTTAACGATAATGTTGGTTTTCTATGTGGCGCCTGTAGTGTTATCGGTACGTTCTTGACGTGAGATGTGCTCTCTTTTTTACTGCCGAAAAGAAGAATTTCTCTTTTTGTGTCTTGAATTCAATGAGATGATAAAGATCTGATCTGCCACTCAATTGTGGGTATGCCTTGTGCTCTATCTCCCCGACTCTCAACAGGATTTGGCGAGGAAGTGCGAGATCACGGTTAACGATATCAGCGACGCTGCAGATGAGACAGTGTCTCCGAGCCTAGTGTTCAGGCTGTCCTTAATGCTGCGGGAAAATGTAAAGACATGGACGACTTTTTGGATCGTCGTGCTTCATTTTATTGTGCCAGATTTCATAGAAGATGAACTTCTCATTAATTTAAAAAACACAGAAAAGTATTTATCCAAGACAATCACCGGATGATGCAGTGCCGTTTCAGGAAGTGGAAAAGCTGTGGGGCATGCATCTGGCTGGCATTAAAACGGAGCCATGGAGTGTGATTCTGATCTGGACTGAATAGAAAACCTGGGGCGAGCATGATGGCCTGTTCTGCAGCTTTCCGGGCAACTGGGACAGGATCCAGCCCTGAGCGAAAGCGGGCCCACAGGAACATGCCACCGTCGGGGTATGAGAAAATTTCGAGGCCGGCAGTTTCCAGGGACGATATGGCTGCTTTTCGAGCGTTGGTCAGCTTTTCCCGCAATTTCTCCAAATGCAGCCGGTATCGTCCGTCTGCAAGAATGGTATGGACGATGGCTTCGTTCATGGAGCTGCTTGTCAGACTGCTGGCCATCTTGAGGCGCAGGATTCGGGCTGAGATTGTCGGAGGACAGGCCAGAAATCCCACTCGCAGTCCCGGCGAAATCGTTTTTGAGAAACTGCTGATGAAGATGACCCGTTGCAACTGGTCCAGATGCGCCAGAGTGGGGGTATTCTCATCCGCAAGGCCGCCGAAAATGTCATCTTCAATAATCATGAAATCATGACGCTCGGCCAGACTGAGAACGTGATGCGTGACAGAGGGGCTGCAACTCGTACCGGTCGGGTTATGCAGCCGGGTGTTGAGGATAAAGGCTTTCGGCTGCTCCGTGCTGGCAATGCGCTCGAGTGTCGCCAGGCAGGGACCATCGTGAAGCCGCGGAATGCCGATCGTCCGGAGGCCAAGGGCTTCAAGAGCTGGGAAGAGGTTGCAGTAACCGGGGTCTTCCACCAGAACGGTATCTCCCGGCTGGGTCAGACATCTGATGCTCAACTCCAGAGCCTGACTGGCACCATGTGTGAGGATGAGCGCCGACAGGTCACATCTGATACCCTGCCGCATCAGGAGCAAGCGGATCAACTCCCGAAGACCGGTATGTCCATAAGGATTACCGTAGCCCGACATCTCCGGATCGGGACGACGCCCCAGAGCCGTCAGGGCATGGCGAATTCCCTCACGGAAAAGATAGCTGTCAGGCAACCATCCACATCCCGCCTGCACGATGGAGGCGTTGTTTTCATAAGCCCGCTGGAGCATCCATGAGGAGTCGATAGATGGAGTGATGTCCGCAAGCGCGACGAGCCCATCAGTCGGTGGATGCTCCTGGCTGAGTACGAAAAACCCGCTGGCGCGTCGGGCCTCCAGAATACCATCGGCGACAAGGCGGTTATAGGCATTGGAAACGGTAAGGGGACTGATACTGCACTGTCTGGCAAGGTGACGGATGGAGGGCAGACGAGTGCCGGGTGTCCAGTCGTGGCTGCGGACGAGGGCTTTGACCTGCTGGACGATCTGGGTAACGAGCGGGGTGGGGGAATGGGGGTCTGTCTGAATCAGGGGCTGGATCATGGGGCTGTCTGTACCGGTCGTTCTGGCAGTACAGATTAGGCTCATATTTCCCTGACTGTATATATTCAGTTCCGGTCCTATTCAGGATAGCTTTTTTCAGATGTGACGGGGCTGGCGCATCAGGGCCGTTCATGGATGCATCCATCATCAGTCTGCGAGGCGTATCGTGTCGAAACTGACCAATGAATTTGACTGTATCGAGACCCTCCGCAAGGGCACGTACTGGATGCCCTTTACGGCCAATCGTCGGGTTCGGGCCGATCCGCAGGCGCGGCTTCTGACGTCTGCGAAGGGGCCTTATTATTATATGCCGGATGGCACGGAGCTTTTTGATACGCTTTCGGGGTTGTGGTGTTCGCCGCTGGGGCATGCGCATCCCCGGATCGTGGAGGCGCTGAAGACGCAGGCCGAGACGTTGGATTATGCGCCGCCGTTCCAGCTGACGAACCCGCAGACGGTGCATCTGGCGGAGCGGATCGCAGGCTTGGCGCCGGATGGAATGGATCATGTCTTTTTCGTCAATTCCGGTTCCGAGGCGGTGGATACGGCGCTGAAGATTGCGCTGGGGTATCATCGGCTGCGTCAGGAAGGGCAGCGTTTTCGCATGATCGGGCGTGAGCGCGGCTATCATGGCGTCGGTTTTGGCGGCATGTCCGTTGGCGGGATTGTCCCGAACCGCAAGATGTTCGCTTCGGGCATGATGCCGGGGGTGGATCATCTGCGGCATACCTACAATCCCGAACACATGGCGTTTTCGCGCGGGCAGCCGGAATGGGGCGCGGATCATGCCGAGGATCTGGAGCGTCTGGTCGGGCTGCATGATGCGTCGACAATTGCCGCGGTGATCGTGGAGCCAGTGCAGGGATCGACGGGGGTGATCGTGCCGCCTGTGGGATATCTGCGAAAGCTGCGTGAGATCTGCACGAAACACGGCATCCTGCTGATTTTCGATGAGGTCATTACGGGTTTTGGCCGTATGGGCGAAAACTTCGCGGCGCAGCGTTTCGACGTGAAGCCGGACATGATCACGTTCGCCAAAGCGGTCACGAACGGCATTATCCCCATGGGGGGCGTGATTGTGACGGATGAAATCTACAACACGTTCATGACCGGCCCGGAAAATGCCATCGAGTTTGCGCATGGCTATACCTATTCCGGCCATCCGATGGCGACGGCGGTGGCCCATGCGGTTCTGGACGTCATGGAAGAAGAGTCCCTTTTCGCGCGGGTCCGTGCGCTGGAGCCGGTTCTGGAAGAGGCCGTGCACGCGTTACGCGATCTGCCTGCCGTCAAGGATATCCGCAATATAGGGCTGACGGCGGGGGTGGATCTGTTCCCTGCCGAGGGTGCGCCCGGTGCGCGGGGTTTGGCCATTTTCGAGCGCGGGCTGCGCGAAGGGCTGCTTCTGCGCTGTACGGGCGATACGATTTCCTTTGGACCGCCGTTTATTTCGACGCCAGAGCAGCTTCGCGGAATGATTGATGGTGTTCGCCGTCTGTTCCTGTCCGTTTCCTGAACACCATACCCAATGAGGACATGACATGCCACTTCTGCATTTCCATCTTGTCGAAGGCCGTTCCGACGGTGAAATCAAGACGCTTCTCGATGCGGCCCATGAGGCCATGCTGGAGGCGTTCAAGGTGCCGCGGGGAGACCGCTATCAGATCGTTTCGGAGCACAAGCCGTCGCGCATGATTGTGGAGGATACGGGACTGGATATTTCGCGGACCGGGAACGTCGTGCTGTTGCAGGTGTTCAGTCGGCCGCGCGGGGAAGAGGCCAATGCGCTGTTTTATCGGCTGCTGGTGGAGCGGCTGGAGGCAGAGTGTGGAATTGCGCCCTCGGACGTGATGATCTCCGTTGTTGAGAACGAAGATGCCCACTGGTCTTTCGGTTATGGTCGCGCCCAGTTCCTGACGGGCGAACTGGGCGGAAAGAAGCCTGACTGAGCGTCTGAGACTTTGGCGTTTCCGGATCAGGGCTTCCCTGATCCGGGTTGGAGGTCAGGGCGTCTCTTTGCGGTGGAGAGCGGCCTGCATGTCCGGGCTGAAACAGGGCCGCTCCACATACTGGCCTGCGCCGCGTGTGACGCGCAGATCGTTGTCGGCCCAGACGATTTTGCCGCCACTGATGGTGTAGCGGGCCAGACCGGTCAGGGTCATGCCTTCATAGATGTTGTAATCGACATTCTGGTGGTGGGTTTTTGCCGAGACCGTCCGGCTGGCCTGCGGGTCCCACAGGACGAGGTCGGCGTCCGCGCCTACGGAGACGCTGCCCTTGCGGGGATGAATGTTGAAGATCTTCGCCGTGTTGGTGGAGGTGATGGCCACGAATTCCTGCGGGGTGAGTTTTCCGGTCCGCACGCCGTGGTGCCACAGGACGCTCATCCGGTCTTCGATGCCGGGGGTGCCATTCGGAATTTTCGTAAAATCGTTCAGACCCTGTTCCTTCTGTCCCGCACAGAAGCAGCAGTGATCGGTGGCGGTGGTCTGAAGCTGGCCGGAAGCCAGCCCCGCCCATAAGGCTTTCTGATGGTGTTTGGGGCGGAAGGGCGGGCTCATGACGTGCTGGGCCGCGCCGAGCCAATCGGGGTCTTCGTAGACGCTGTCGTCGATCACGAGATGCTGGGCCAGAACTTCACCATAGACACGCTGACCGCGGGCGCGGGCCGCGGCAATGGCGGCGGCGGCTTCCTCTGTTGAGACATGCACGATGTAGATCGGGGCGCCGAGCAGTCCTGCGATGGCGATGACGCGCTGGGCGGCTTCTCCTTCCACGGCGGGCGGTCGGGAGAGGGGATGTGCCTGCGGGCCGGTGATGCCGCGATTGAGGAGATCGGCCTGAAGATAGGCGACGGCGTCACCGTTTTCCGCATGGATGTTGCATAAGGCGCCGAGTTCGAGTGCGCGGCTGATGGAGCGCAGCAGGACGTCATCGTCTACCATCAAGGCGTTTTTATAGGCCATGAAGTGCTTGAAGGAATTGACGCCACAGTTCCGGGTCAAGGTGCCCATGTCTTCATGGACTTTCTCGTCCCAATGCGTCACCGCGACGTGGAATGAGTAATCGGAGACGGATTTCTCCGCTTTGCGCCGCCAGTCTTTCCAGGCGCCGAGCAGGGAATGTCCGGGTTCAGGGATGACGAAATCGATGATGGTCGTCGTGCCACCGGCGACGCCTGCGGAGGTGCCTGTATAGAAATCTTCGCTTGCGATGGAGCCCATGAAAGGCATTTCCATATGGGTGTGCGGGTCGATCCCGCCGGGCATGACCAGCAGGCCGCCCGCATCCAGAATATCGCAGCCTGAGGGCGCTTCCAGATCAGGGCCTATGACGACGATCCTGCGTGTATCGTCACACAGGACATCCGCCCTGTGGGAGGTTTCGGCCGTTACGACGGTGCCACCACGGATGAGGAGCATGGGTTTATCCTTTTGCGGAACAGGGGAGGGCGGAATTTCCTGTCATCAGGACGCGCCTGGTCTTGTCAGCGGGCGGAAAGGGGAGAACGATGTCGGTATGACAGAGACTCTTTCTCCTCCTCACAGGGCCGGACCGGGCGCGCCGCGGCAGGCGGCTGAAGCGGCCATTCTCGCAGCCGCTGAGCGTGTGTTTGGCCGACATGGTTTTCGCGGGGCGAGCATGAATGAAATTGCCCGCGAAGCTGGCGTTCCCAAGCCGAATATCCATTACTATTTCGGGACGAAAGAGGAGCTTTATCGCAGCGTTCTCGAAAATATCATGACGTTCTGGCTGCAGGACGCTGATTACTGGCTGGTGCCCGAACGGCGGGCGCGGGAAGGATTTGAAGGATATATCCGGGCCAAGATGGCGTTTTCCCGCGAGCGCCCGGATGCATCGCGGATTTTTGCCTACGAGCTTTTGCATGGCGCGGGCAATATCCACCATTATCTGTCTACAACCCTGCGAGAGCATGTGGCGAGACGGGCACGGACATTTGACGTCTGGCACACGGAGCGCCAGATGCCAGCCATTGATCCGACCCATCTGATGTTTGCCATCTGGTCAATGACGCAGGCCTATGCGGACATGAGCGCGCAGATGACGGCTTTGACGGGACATGTAGTGTTGCGTGATGCCGATTTCGAGGCGGGTTTGCAGACGATCCTGCGCCTGATTCTGGGGTTCTGCAACGATATTGAGGATCTGGGGTGATTTCAGCAAGGAAATGTCTCCCTGTTTGGCGGTCGGGAAATGAATGTTGCCTGAGGAGAGTGTAATTTCCTGACCGTGTGGTCAAGTTTACGTTGCGGAATCGGTCTGAATTCAGTCATGGTGTGTCACGAAATGCACATGATGGAGAGTTTTCTTCGTGGATCAGACTCCGAATATCGCTGCAAACCGCCTGCCTCCGGACATGCTGGCACGGAATTTCTCGGACGCGCATCCGCCTTTGACGGCGGGACAGGCTACCATCGAATCCGATCGGTGCTACTTCTGTTACGACGCGCCCTGTATTGAGGCGTGTCCGACCGGGATTGATATTCCGGGGTTTATCAAAAAGATTTCAACAGGGAATATTCCAGGATCAGCACGGACCATTCTGGAGTCGAATATTTTCGGCGGAGCCTGTGCGCGGGTATGTCCGACGGAAATCCTGTGTGAGGGCAAATGTGTCCGTAATACGCAGGAAGACCGGCCAATCCAGATCGGGGCGCTTCAGCGTTATGCCACGGACTGGCAGATGCGGACGGGCAAGCAGCCGTTCAGCCGGGCGTCCCTGACAGGCAGGCGGATTGCTGTTGTGGGGGCGGGGCCTGCGGGGCTGGCCTGCGCGCATCGGCTGGCGATGCAGGGGCATGATGTTGTGGTGTTCGATGCGCGCGCCAGAGCCGGTGGTCTGAACGAATATGGTGTTGCGGCTTACAAGCTGGCGGATGAATTTGCGCAGCAGGAAGTGGCATTTGTTCTGTCCATCGGTGGGATCACGATCGAAACCGGGATGCTGCTTGGTCGGGATATGACGCTGGCGACTCTGAGGGCGGAGTATGATGCCGTGTTCCTCGGGATTGGTCATGCCGGTGTCAGGGCGTTGGGGATTGTCGGGGAGTATTTTCCGGGCGTGCACAATGCCGTGGAGTTTATTGAAGAACTGCGGACGTCTCCGACGAAATCGGATGTTGCCGTCGGGCGGCGTGTGGTTGTGATCGGGGGTGGGAACACCGCCATTGATGCCGCTGTGCAGGCAAAACGTCTGGGCGCAGAGGAGGTTACGCTGGTTTATCGTCGGGCTGCGGAAAACATGTCTGCGACGACGGTGGAGCAGGAATGGGCGCAGACGAACGACGTTACGATCCGGTACTGGTCGGCCCCTGTGCGAATTGATGGAACCCAGGACGGCGTTGCGTCCGTCACTTTCGCCCGTGGTTTCGTGAAGGATGGGCGGGCGGCTTACGATCAGGGAAACTATACGCTTGAGGCGGACATGGTTCTCAAGGCGGTGGGACAACTATTCCTGCCGGACCCTCTGGCGGGGGACGACATCGTGATCGAAGCTGGACGCATCAAGGTGGATGCCGAGGGGCGGACAAGCATGAAAGGCGTTTATGCCGGTGGAGACTGCACGGCGGGCGAGGATCTGACTGTGGCGGCTGTTCGCGATGGTCGCAATGCGGCTGAAGCCATCACGGCGGATCTGATGAAGGCAGGGAACTGAGACATGGCCGATCTAAGCATCAATTTCGCTGGTATCCGTTCTCCTAATCCGTTCTGGCTGGCCTCGGCGCCGCCGACTGACAAGGAATATAATGTCCGCCGGGCGCTGGAAGCTGGCTGGGGTGGCGTGGTGTGGAAGACGCTGGGCGAGGACCCGCCGGTTGTGAATGTCAGCAGTCGTTATGGGGCCACGCGTTATAACGGTCAGCGTATGGCTGGGCTGAATAACATTGAGCTCATCACGGATCGTCCGCTGGCGGTCAATCTGGCGGAGATCAAAGCCGTCAAGAAGGATTATCCGGACAGGGCCATTATCGTCAGCATCATGGTTCCGTGTGTGGAGGAAAGCTGGAAGCGCATTCTGCCGCTGGTCGAGGAAACGGGGGCGGATGGTATTGAGCTGAACTTCGGCTGTCCGCACGGCATGTCTGAACGGAACATGGGCTCTGCGGTCGGGCAGGTTCCGGAATATGTGGAAATGGTGACGCGGTGGTGCAAGCAGTACACGCGGATGCCGGTGATCGTGAAACTGACGCCCAATATCACGAATATTCTCAATCCGGCTCGGGCGGCCCTGCGTGGGGGAGCGGATGCGGTTTCGCTGATCAACACCATTCAGTCCGTGGTTGGGGTCGATCTGGATGCGATGGCGCCTATGCCCGTTGTGGACGGGCGGGGCACGCATGGCGGCTATTGCGGGCCTGCGGTGAAGCCGATCGCTTTGCGGATGCTGGGGGAGATTGCCCGGACGCCCGATACGTCCGTTCTGCCGATTTCAGGGATCGGGGGGATTTCGAACTGGCGGGACGCGGCCGAATTTCTGGTGATGGGGGCGACGTCCCTTCAGGTGTGTACGGCTGCGATGCACTACGGATTCCGGATCGTGGAAGACATGATCGATGGTCTGTCCAACTGGATGGACGAGAAGGGCTTTGAGACGATCGCGGATGTGACGGGACGTGCAGTTCCGAATTTCGTCAACTGGAATCAGCTCAATCTGAAGTTCAGGACGCTTGCGGCGATTGATCAGGAGGCCTGCATCAAATGTGGCCTTTGCCATATCGCGTGTGAGGATACGTCCCATCAGGCCATTTCCAAGACGCTGCTGAATGGTGAGCGTCATTATGAAGTCATTGATGAGGAGTGTGTGGGGTGTAACCTTTGTGCGCATGTCTGCCCGGTGGATGATTGCATCACGATGGTGCCGCAGCCGGTTGAGGGCGTGCAGACATGGAACGAACATCCTAACAATCCCATGCGCAAGATCCCCGCAAAAGCGGGCTGATCGCCACGGTCCGCAAAAACCCGAAAACGGAGAACGACAATGAGCACACAGGACGCATCTGGCGCGGTTGGCAATGTTACCGTGAATGGCACGAAGCTCTGGGACGATATTCTGGAGACGGCCCGGTTTGGGGGGACACCGAAGGGCGGGATCAGGCGCCTTGCCCTGACGGAGGAGGACCGTCAGGTCCGGGACTGGTTTGTCCGGGCCTGTGAGGCGTTGGGATGTACGGTGTCTCATGATTCCATGGGGAACCAGTTTGCGCGGCGTCCGGGAGTAGAGAATACGCTGCCGCCCATAACGATGGGAAGTCATCTCGACACGCAGCCGACGGGTGGGAAATTTGACGGAATCGTTGGTGTTCTGGGTGGGCTGGCAGTTCTGCGTACGTTGCATGAAACGGGGCGGGAGACCCGTCATCCGATCGAACTGATCAACTGGACGAACGAGGAGGGGTCGCGCTTTGCGCCCGCCATGCTGTCGTCCGGTGTGTTTGCAGGTGTGTTTACGGAGCAGGAGGCGCTCGATACGAAGGATCGGGAGGGCGTGCGCTTCGGGGATGCGCTTGAGGGCATTGGATATCGGGGGGCGGAAGTCTGTGGCGCGCATCCTGTGGCGGCGTATTTTGAACTGCATATCGAGCAGGGGCCGATCCTTGAGGTCGAGCAGAAAACGATCGGGATCGTGACGGGGGTGCAGGGCATGCGCTGGTATGAGGTCACGCTCAGGGGGCAGGACGCTCATGCCGGGAGCACGCCTATGCGATTGCGGGCTGATGCTCTGGTGACGGCCGCGCGCATGATTGATGCGGTGCAGACCATTGCGCTGGCGCATGGGCCGGATTCAGTTGGAACGGTCGGACTGATCGAGAACAGGCCGAACAGTCGTAACGTTATTCCGGGAGAAGTGTTTTTTACGGTTGATTTCCGTGATCCTGATGATCGTATCGTCCAGAAAATGGAAGAGGCGTTTTACGCACAGGCGTCGGACCTAGCTGAAAAGGCCGGGTTGACGGTGGAGATCGAGCGGGTGTGGGATACGCCTGCGGTTCAGTTCGACCCCGAATGTATTGGGTCTGTTGCGCGTGCGGCTGATACACTGGGCTATCCGGCGCAGCGGATTGTTTCGGGAGCGGGCCATGATGCGACTTATATGGCGCAGGTTGCCCCGACTGCGATGATCTTTGTACCGTGTGCCGGAGGACTGAGCCATAACGAAGAGGAAAGCGCTGAGCCTGACGATGTGACGGCGGGGGCAAATGTGCTTCTTCGGGCTTTGCTGGAGACGGATAGCCGTCTCTGACAGGCGCGGGGGCGGATTTTTCAGACTGGGAGAGGAGCGTTGATGACGGCGGGTTTTGCAGCAGATCTCTATAATGAGGAACTCGCCCCGGTTGCGCCGGAGAAACGGACCTGGTCGTGGCTGAACATGGCCACAGTCTGGATGGGAATGGTCCACAACATCGTGGCCTATGAAGCGGCGGCGGGTCTTATGGCTCTTGGTCTCTCGGCATGGGAATGTCTGGAGGTTGTGGCTGTTGCCTATGCGATCCTGTTTGTCACGATGTGGTTCAATGCGCGGCCCGGAACACAATACGGGATTCCGTTCTGTGTTCTGATCCGTTCCGCCTTCGGGCCGAAGGGCGCGCAGATTCCGGTTGTTTTGCGGGGATTCTGTGCGATTTTCTGGTTTTCCGTTCAGGCTTATGCCGCGACACAGGCGATGGATGCCATTCTTTCCACACTGAGTGCGACATGGGCGTCTTTCAGCACGCCTTTTCTGGGAATGCCGGAAAAGCGCTGGGCGGCGATGGCGATTATCTGGGCGCTTCATGCCTGGATTTCGAGCCATGGGGTTCATCGTATCAAGAATTTCGAACTGGTCGCGGGGCCGCTGGTCATTGTTGTGGGGCTTGTGGCGACGGTCTGGGGGCTGCGGGTGGGGCATGGTCTGGGGCCGCTGTTTTCCGTTCCATCCCGGCTGCACGGGGTGGCCTTTCTGGCGACGTTTGCGCTGGGTGTAACGGGCATGATCGGGATGTGGGCGACGTTTGCCGTGAATATTCCAGATCTCTCGCGGTTTGTCCGGTCGCAGCGCGATCAGGTTGTCGGGCAGGCCATCGGGCTGCCTCTGACGGCGCTTGTTTTCACACCGATGGCCATCATCACCACATCGGCGACGGTTTTGCTGTTCGGGCGGCCGATCTGGAATCCGACGGAGCTTCTTCTTGCGCTCAATCAGCCGCTTGTGACGGTAATTGGCGGGGCGACGCTCATTCTGGCGACATTGTCTGTCAATGTAGTCGCTAATATTCTTCCCGCGTCTTACGATCTGATCAATCTCTTTCCCCGGTATCTCGATTTCAATCGGGCCAGTCGGCTTGTTCTTGGGTTGGGCGTTTTCTTCATGCCCTGGCTCTGGTTCGATCATGCGGACAATATCTACCGGATGCTTGATATTATCGGTGGGACTTTGGGGCCCGTGACGGGCATTATGTTGGCTGATTATTATATTGTCCGGCGGCAGGCTTTGGATGTTGGTGCGCTTTACCGACATGGCGATGTTTATGACGGGCGGGCTGGCTGGCATGTGCCGGCACTTATCACGCTGGCGGTTGGGGGCGCTGTCGCATCTGCAGGGCAGGTGGTCCCGGCCCTGCATGCATTGGGAGATGTGTCCTGGTTTGCAGGGGTTTTGATCGGGTTCGGGCTGTATCTGGGTCTGAACCGTGTTGTGTGACAATTTGGTGTAAAAATTATCTGTTGCGGACTCGAATCATTGTGTCCTGCCGTCAGGCTTGCTACTAATTTGACTGTTTAGTCAGCTTCGTAATGTTTCAGTTCCGTTCATCCGCAGCAGAACGTTGCAGGATATGTCCTTTGAAGGAAAACGCGTTTCCATGTCGCTTCCTTTTATCCGAACCTGTTATGTAACGCTTCTGGCGGGTACAGCATTGGCCAGCGTGGCCGCCCATGCGGCGTCTTCAGGCCATAAGTCTCATACGCCGTCTCGTGCCGCGCCTTCCGGTAGCAGGCCGACATCGGGGACGGCCAAGGCCGCAACCTCGCCCGCACCAGCCGCGAAAAGCCCTGCACACGACATGACGGCGTCCGGGCGGGTTGAGGAAATCAGCGTTGCCGGACGCAGCACGCGGACGCGTTCTCCCGGCGGCGGTCTGATGCGGGTCGAGACAGCGGCAAAGGCCGTTCAGACGGTCACGCGCGATTTTATTGCCAAGCAGATGCCTTCTGCGAATGTTCAGCAGCTGATTGCCATGCTGCCGAGCGTGAATGTTGCACAGCAGGATCCGGCGGGACTGTATTCCGGGCAGGTCAATGTCCGGGGATTTGACCAGAGCGAAGTGGGCTGGATGCTCGATGGCGCGCCCCTGAACGATATTGGCGGCGGTCAGTTCTATGCGAACGAAGTGCTGGAATCCGAAGATCTGGAAAGTGTTTCGCTCCAGCCGGGTTCGGTTGATCTTAACAGCCCCGTGGTGAATGCGTCCGCCGGTCTGACCAGTATGGTCATGACAAATCCGACGACGCGCGCGGGAGGGCTTCTGGATGTTTCCTTCGGATCGTTCGATACGTTCCGCGAATTTCTGCGCCTGAATTCCGGCTATATCGGAAACAGCGGTATTCGGGCCATGTTCGCTTTCAGCCATACAAAAGCGAACCAGTATCGCGGAGCAGGGCAGGCGGAGAAGTTTCATTATGACTTCAAGGCCGTAAAAGATTTCAATAACGGAAGCCATACCGGCCTGACGGTCTCGTATAACGATCAGGTCAATGATTCCTATCTGAACCCGAGCCTGCCCAGTTATCTGAAGTCCGGTTATAGCAACGATTACGCGGCGTATTATACTGGCGCGAGTTCAGGTGCCAATTATTACCGCTTGCATGTCAATCCTTTCCGCAACGTGGTTGCGGTACTTCCGACCCATATTGTGGTTTCCCCGAAAATCACAATCGAGGATTCTGTCTATTTCTGGCATGGGATCGGAAACGGCACCGGCGCAGGGTTGGTGAATGCCTCGACGGGCCTTGGTAATCAGTCTGTGGCACTGGATCTGAATGGTGCCAGTAGCGCTCTGGCCCTGACGCCGTCCAATCAGGAACAGTTCCGGACGGGTAATACGCTCTCCCTGCACTACAAGCCCGACCATCATCATGATCTTTCTATTGGGTGGTGGTACGAATATTCCAACGAACTTCAGTTCTCGCCTTATGGCCGCGTGAATCAGTCCACTGGAGAGCCATCCAATATCTGGGGGACGAGCAGTATTCTTCAGACGACGACAGGACAGGATTACAAGGTTCGCAACTTCCTGACCCTGACGCAGGTGAACATGCTGTTCATCGGCGATGAGATGAAATATTTCAATGATCGCCTGAAGATTGATCTGGGTTTCAAAGAGGCTATGGTCACGCGTCGGACTTATAACTATACCCCCGGCACGCAGTATAACCGGAACCTGCATAGCGCTGAGCCGCTGCCGCAGATCGGGCTGTCCTGGAACTTTGATCGCAAGAACCAGATTTATGTATCTGGCAGCACCAATTTCAAAATGCCGTCCAATACGTCTCTTGTCGATTATTATGGAACCGCAAAAAAGAGAACGCAGATTGGCGGCCCCAGTAATCCTGAATATACGATCGAGGAGGAACTGGGGTATCGCTATAATGGCGATGTCATTGTCGGGTCGGTGTCCTTCTTTAACTATAATCTGTCGAACCGCCAGCAGTCCCTCAACTATTACATGAGCGGGGCGTCTTACAGTCAGACCGTCAATGCCGGTGGCCAGACGACACGCGGTGTCGATGTCCAGCTCAGCACGCGTCCGATCTGGCATCACTTGCGTCCCTACGTCACATTTGAATATCTGCATTCAACCATCGACAACAATATCGCGGCGACCACGATCGGCGGGACCCCGGACTATCTGCCGACCAAGGGTAAGACGGCCATTCGCTCGCCGCATGAGATGGCAGGGATTGGCATTGATTATGACGATGGCAGCTTCTGGTTTTCCGGGCAGGTCAAGTATGTGGGCAAGCAGTACGCCACGTTCACGAATGATAACGCCATTCCGCAATACATCACGAACAATGTCGGTATGGGATACCGTTTCCATAACGCGGGTTTCCTGAAATCGCCGCAGATTCAGCTCAATATGCAGAACCTGACGGGGGCCAAGTTCCGCAGTGGCGTTTATGGTTTTACAACGAATGCCAATGCGACGAAGGGTGTTTTCGGCGGCACAATAGCTGGTTCTGCTCCGAGTTATTATCTTCAGGTGCCTTTCAGTGCGATGGTGACGCTCTCGACGGGTTTCTAAAACGCGATCCAGTTCTAAGACTTTCATGAGTTCAGAACCTTGGGGAGCAGCGCGATCTGTTTCTCAAGGTTTTGAGTTTCTCTCGCATGTTTGGTCAGCTGCTTGAGTTTTTATGGTCGGTCTTGATGATCGTATTCCGGCCGAATTTGACCGCGCAAAAAAAACTTCACGAACAGACGCGCTCCTGCCATCGCTCTGCGCCTCGCTGGCCTCAATGTCTGATATGCCGTTGAGACGCTGACAAAAGCGCTGAACGGACAAAGGACTTTATCGTCTTGGTTATAGTCTCATTATAGCATCAAGAACCCAGTAGATTTGGGTGTGAAGAGTGTAAAATCTGTATTTTCATCAGGTCGCAGTAAAGGGGAATAAAATTTTTCGCCTTTACGTTTGAGACATTTTCCGCAAAATAACGATAATTTTTATTACTCAGATATCTTTTGCCTGGAAAGATATTTTTAACGAGGTGCGATTAATGCTTTCCCTGCAGGGTCTTCCACATGTTGTCATTCAGAAAAGCCGGGGGCTGAGCTGCCTCCTTTTGGCGACGGTTTCGACCCTGAGTTTTACTCCTGTTGGGGCTTTTGCAGCCACTCAGACAATCAGAGGAAGCTTTCAGGGGGCCGCGGCCAGTCAGTCTTATGCTTCTCCGGTTATTGCTAGCGGAGCTTTGACGATCGGCAATGGAGCGCAGATTTCGGCCCAGAGCATTACCGCAGGCGCGCCTCCGGCCGGGGCTGCTTTGGTAATGGTTTCCGGCTCGGGCTCCTCTTTAAGTGCGGACCAGTCGCTTGTCATCGGTGCGGCACCTGATGCCTATATCGGATCGACCCTCAATATTTCCTCAGATGCTCAGGTTTCTGCTGCTTCTGTCAGTGCTGGTCTGGGAGATGGCACCTTGGGGACCATCAACCTGACGTCCTATGGCGCGTCAGATAGAAGCCGTCTCGTTACGAATGATCTGACGCTCGGTTCAGGGGGTGGTAATGCGGCACTGAATGCAACGGGGCAGTCCGGTGGGATCGCTCTTGTACATGTTGATGGCAAGCTTACCATCGGCCAGCCGGATGCTGCTAACGGCCTCGGAGCGAACACCGTCTGGTTGGGGGGCGGGAGTGTTCTGGAAGTCGGGGGTACAAACGGAATTCAGGCGACGGGCACGTCGAAGGACTACACGTTCACGCTGTCTGGCGGTACGTTGCGGGATGTCAATGCTGATCTGAGCAGTTCGGTCAACATCAGCCTCGGCAGTAATAGCGCGTCAACGATTGATACGGGGCGTTTCAACACCCGTCTGACCGGCGCCATCACAGGGGCGGGCAATCTCGTCAAGACGGGTAGCGGAACCCTGACGCTGACGGGAGACAATCAGTACGCACATGGCGCAGGGCCGGTCGTCAACACGATCATTGAGCAGGGAACCCTTGCGGCTTCTCCGCTGAGCCTGCGGGGTGTTGGGGTGATCCAGAATGATGCGACGCTGCGTATCAGTCAGGACAATTATACGGGCCAGAAGACGGCCTGGCCCGAGATGGTCAGCAATATCATCACGGGTACAGGTGATCTGATCAAAGATGGCGATAAAACAGTCGCCATGACAGCGACGAATACTTACACCGGCGCGACAATTGTCAACGAAGGAACACTTGAGCTTGGCTATTATGGTGGCACCAGCGGATCGATCAATAACAGCTCTCAGATCCAGCTGGTTAATGCGTCCTCAAATCTGACCGTATATCGGGATGATGATGTGACCGTCTCTCAGAATATTAGCGGATCCGGATCGGTTACGAAGATGGGCGGGAATACTCTCACCCTGTCCGGTGTGAACACCTATGCCGGTGGCACCGGTATTCAGGGCGGAACGCTGGTCGGGAGCGTGTCCAGCTTCGGGACGGGGGCGATCAGCACGGCGCAGGGCACGACGTTGGTCGTGGATCAGGCGACTGACGGCACGTTGGGCAATGCGATGTCTGGTGCGGGCGCAGTCGTCAAACAGGGGGCGGGGGCGCTGGTTTACACCGGTGACGGTTCAGCACTGACGGGTTCGACGAATGTTGAACAGGGAAGCCTGTCGGTGATGGGCAATCTTGAGAATTCTGCCGTTACGGTTGCCAGCGGAACGTCCGTGACAGGAACGGGTGTAATCGGGAGCGCGGATATTTTCGGGCTATTCCGGCCAGGGCAGACGGCTTCCAGTTCGTTCGGGACGTTGCACGTCAATGGAAACGTTACCATGGAGGGCGGCTCGACCTTCGCGGCGAATGTGGGGGCTGACCAGAATTCCAGTCAGGTCAGTCTTTCCGGCGTGCTGACGATCAAACCGGATGCGACACTGGTGGTTACGGCACTGCCGGGGGCGGACCTCAGAACCGGCCAGTCCTATACGCTTGTTCAGGCGTCCGGGGGCGTGAGTGGAACATTTGCCCATTATGACCAGAGCGGTCTCGTCCAGACCCATTCTCTGATCCAGCTTGTCGAGCCGACCTATTCTGCTTCGAATGCAGTGCAGATTGCCTTGCAGCGGAATACGGCCCTGAGTTTCGGTTACGGTGCATCGACCCGTAATCAGACGATGGCCGGATACGGGCTAGACGGAATCGCCAATGTTGCCCAGGCAAGTGTTCTGACCAATCTGGTTGCGGGGCTTGAGAACCAGCAGCGTTATCGCGCGCTTGATGCCCTGTCGGGTGAAATTCATGCCAGCACGCGGACCGCGATGGTCAATGACAGTTTTTATATTCGCAATGCTGCACTGAACCGGCTGGATTGTGCGGATGATGATCTGCAGCAGCAGATTTCCGGCACGAAGGGCGCACATACCAACATCTGTGACACCGCACCTGCACGGGGTTTAAGCACCTGGGGCACCGTTTATGGGGCCATGGGACATAATGCATCATCCGCGGGAACTGTCGGATTGAATGACAATTCCGTTGGCTGGATCATGGGGGCCGATACCAGGGTCGGGGAATGGCGTGTGGGTGGATTGCTGGCTTACGGTCGAAGCATGTTCTCCAATGGGGGCGATCGCAGTTCGGGCGGCCATTCCAATAATGTCACACTGGGCGCCTATGGGGGGACCGCATGGCGTGTGGGTGGCCTGACGCAGGATGCGCTGATCACGCTGAAGCTGGGAGCCGACTATACCTGGAATGTGCTGAATACCCGTCGTGATATCCGCATTCCGGGGTATGATGCGCATGTCAGCAGCAATTCTCTGGGTGGGACCGGACAGCTTTATGGAGAGACGGGATATCGTTTTGCCGTTCAGGCGGCGGGCACGCCGGTAGAGTTCGAGCCTTTCGTACGGATGGCTTATGTCAATTACCAGTCTGAAGATGTGCGAGAGCATGGTGGTGTGGCGGCGCTGCGGGTCAAAGGGATGGATCAGAGCATTGGCTATTCGGCCTTTGGTATGAAAGTAGCAACGCGTCTGAATGTCGCAGGTGTAACGGTGGCGCCGCATCTGAGCGCGGCCTATCGTCGGGCTTTTGGCATGACGGATATGACGGCGAAGGAAAGCTTTCGTCTTGCTCCGCAGGCTCAGGGCTATGGAATGGACGTGACCGGGGTGCCGCTTTCGATTGACACTGCCGTGGTTCAAACGGGTCTGACCGCGAAACTGGCGGATCGTCTTGATGTCTCGGTGGATTATGTCGGGCAGTATGGCGGGCGTATGACCACGAGCGGTGGGAGCGGAAAGATCACTTACAGCTGGTAAGGGCGGGTGGAGGATCTCGCTCTTCTTTCGTAATTCACACGGGGTGCGGAGTTTCTATGCAATCGCAGGTGTTTGAAATTGGAGATATCGTCTCCTGGAACTCAGAAGCGGGATATGTCAGTGGACGGATCAGAGCCGTCCATTCGGCGCATTTTTTGGTCAATGGCTATGAGCATCATGCAACGTCAGACCAACCTCAATATGAAATAGAGAGTCTTAAAACCGGCCATATCGCTTTTCACAAGGGTACAGCGCTCAGCCTTGTCGTAAAGCGCGCCGGTGTAGTGCCGCGGTCCTGAACGGACCATTGAAGGTTTGAAGCAGAGTCCGATTTTATCGGCTGTTTTGCCGACCATCTTCCAGAAGGCATGACGGGTGGGATCGCAGGCTATGAGATTTCATCATTATCTCCGCTTCGGTAAAAGTCATTCCGGGGAAAGTATTATTTTTCCGGAAGCGGTGGTGCGCCACTCTTTTTGAATTCTTCGAGCAAAAGCTCTGAAGCAAGATGGAACGCCCGTTTGGCATGCAGATATGGCATCCACTGGCCCATCATATTCCAGGGCATTCCGTTATTATAGGTCGCGATTGCCATCAAGGTTTCTCCGGTTGCGCCATCGACAGCTATCAGTTCTTCACTGGCTCCGCCGGGAAACGGGGGTGGAATAGGGGGCAGGCCACCACCAGCCGCACCGGCTGCAAGCCCGGCGACAACGGGAATGGCATTGTAATACCATTTGCTGCGACGGATATTCGTGATGGCGGCGCGGATATGAACGGCGTCCGCGCAGGTTCCACACTCGGATGCATCAACGACTGTATAGATCTTGCCGATATTCTTTTTGATTTCGGCTGTGAAGGCATTTGTCATGCGGGCCGCGACTTCCGGTTTGAGATGGGGGGCGTTGGCCACCGGATGCCAGGTTACGGGATCAATGACAGCGGTTTGGTATTTTGAGGCATCCAGACCGGGTTTAACGTAGATATGGTCGTCCACATGGCCCTTTTGCGAGGTCATGGCGCCATAGGTTTTTTCTGGCAGGAAGCCGGAATGCGTTACGTTCTGCCCGGCGCAACCGGTGAGCGCGAGTAACGCCATGATAGGAGCGCTGTAAGCGGTGATTCGCATGAGGGGCTTGGGTATGAGCGGTATTGTGCTTGCAAAGTGTCCGAACCGGGAACGTGAAAACGTTTCTGCAACGCTCAGAATCCGTGAGTGCGCTGCCTGACGAAGCTGGGCGCGATATGGCGCAGGTAATAATGTCATTTTTAACTCTCCCCACAGCAGAACACTGAGTGTGCAGATCGCTCTGCTGGTAGAAGCGACGCTGCTGGAGGAGGTTTATCTGGCGAGGATTTCCAGATTATCTCGCTATTATGTCGGGGATGAAATATTATT
Source organism: Gluconobacter sp. Dm-73 (assembly GCF_018256215.1). Taxonomy (NCBI): domain Bacteria; kingdom Pseudomonadati; phylum Pseudomonadota; class Alphaproteobacteria; order Acetobacterales; family Acetobacteraceae; genus Gluconobacter; species Gluconobacter sp. Dm-73. The sequence continues at coordinate 57,645 of NZ_JAERLW010000008.1, forward strand.
TCAGAAACGATTTTCCATTCAGGAAAACTGGTGTCGATTCAAAATATCGCCACGATGCGATCAGGGAAATCTGAGGGTGTTTTCGGTAAAATAACCTGAATTTCGAGGCCGCCTTCCGGGTGATTGGACGCTTTGATTTCGCCGCCATGGGTCTGGACAATACTGAGGGCGGATGTCAGCCCCAGACCAATGCCGCCCGTTTCCCGATTTCTGGATTTGTCGCCTCTGAAATAGGGTTCGAAAATTCGCCCGATCTGATCGGCAGGAATGCCCGGACCATGATCCCTGATCGTGATGACAGACTGCGTTGGCATGCATCTTAGTTCGAGGGAGGGAACCGTGGCATATTTGACGGCATTTTCGACTAGATTGGTAAAAACGCGTTTGAGAGCAAAAGGACGGCCCTGAGAGGTTGCTCTTACGGGTCCGGAATATTCGAGAATAATGTTTTGATCCGCAAAATCATTGACGATGGTTCGTAAAATCCCTGGAAGATCGCAGGTCGTCATCTCTTCGCAGACAGCATCATCCCTGAAAAACGACAGGGCGCCATCGACCATGGCCTGCATTTCGTCGACATCCCGGAACAGCCGCGCCTGCTGTTCCATATCGTCGATGAACTCTCCCCGCAGACGCAGTCGCGTCAGTGGCGTTCTGAGATCGTGCGAAATGGCTGCCAGCATTGTGGTGCGTGCCGCGATGAATTTCTGGATCTGGTCCCTCATGGCGTTGATCGTCTGGGCAACCAGTTGAAGTTCGCGCGGACCGGTGGCCGGAATGGGAGCGGAGGATGGGTTCATTCCGGCAAGACGAACATCTTTCGCCAGATTTTCGATGGGTCTGGAAAGCTGGCGAGAGGCAATGAGAGAGACGGCAATCACCCATGCGGCAATCGTGGCGAATTCCAGCAAAAGGCGTTCGCGCCAGAAAAAACCCCAGTATCGCACCAAAGCGGCACAGACCAGCCAGCTTCCATCGTCGAGCTGTAGGGCCATAAACGATGCATCAGGATATTTTTTAGGATCAACGGAAATATCAGGAGCCTGCGCGACGGGATTATCAACGGAAAATGCGTCCATGCTTCTTGTCGTTCCGCCGATAAGGGACGCAATGATGTCATGTCCCATCTGGACTTCATACGGATTATAATGCGCGGTTTTCAGCATTTCCGCAGTACGGCTGTCTGCGGCAAACCACTTGAACTGGAAACCTTCGGTGGAAGCCGCCTGCGCAATTTTCGGGCGTACAGCCGCAGGAGCCGCCGTAATGACGCGTGTGATGGCAGCGACTTCCTGAAGAAGGCCAGTCTGCTCGATGTTGGGTTGTGCCCAGTGCCCACCAAACAGGAAGAATAACTGCAACAACCCGACCGTTGTGGCTGCGGCCAGAGCCACCGTCGTCACCAGACGGCGTGTAATGGTGTCTTCAAACCAGCGAAGACGGGTCACAGACGTTTGACTTCCGGAGAGAACAGATAACCACCGTTCCGGACTGTCCGAATCACGATTGGATTTTTGGGGTCTTCCTCCAGCTTCTGGCGCAGACGGCTGATCTGAACATCGATGCTGCGGTCATATGCCGTATGATTTCGCCCCCTTGCCAGATCGAGGAGCTGGTCGCGGGTCAGAACCCGCTGGGGATGTTCTGCAAAGGCCAGAAGAAGCTCAAACTCTCCACCAGACAAAAGAACGAGCGCATTATCTTCCGAGCGGAGTTCCCTGCGTGCGACGTCCAGGCGCCAGCCTCCGAAAGACAGGATCGGGCGCCCGTCGCTCACAGGAACGCTGTCAGTCCTGTTCGCTGTCCGGCGGAGGACAGCTTTTACTCTGGCCAGCAGTTCCCTTTGGTCAAAGGGTTTGGTGAGATAGTCGTCCGCCCCGATCTCGAGACCGACGACGCGGTCCGTATGTTCGGCCATGGCAGAGAGCATGATGACCGGGATGTTGGAACTGGTTCTGAGGCGTCTGCAGAGACTGAAGCCATCCTCGTTGCGCAGCATGACGTCAAGGATGACCAGATCGATTGTTTCTGAACCCAGACGTGAGAACATGGCAGGACCATCCTCTGCGACCGAGACGGTATAGGAATGTTTGCCGAGAAATCGGGTGAGCAGGGAGAGAATGTCCCTGTCGTCATCCACGATAAGGAGATGAGGCATGACTGTCATTCTCTCCTGATATCACATCAGCTTCTACTCATGATGTCTCTTATATGAGCGCTTTATTTCAGCTCAGACACATTCTTCCTGCCCCGCCATCCTAGTGATGGCCTTATTTGCTTCCGCTGGGGGCGGAGCTGTTCGGAATTGACGGCACGGCCATATTTCAGGGCCGAGATATTTGCGACATACGCGTGAAAGAAACGCTTCCTAAAAGAACAGGCACTGACCGGCTGATCTGGCTGGAACCTGTTTCTGGAGGTGTGTCGTGAAAGCGCACTGTTTTCATCTGGCGTTTACTGCGGCTGAGTTGACCGTGTTTTACGTTATGGAGCCCATGGGTTTGTTCGCGCTGGGTTTCGACGTGATGCACGCGTTCGTCAAACGGTGTGCCGAGACATGAAAAGAGAGATCAAGCGGAGCGGCAGTACAGATTTTGAACATAATTTCAGAAGTCTGCATGCGGTCGTGGAGGTAATTCTTTCCTCCTGGCCGTGGATTTTTCTGATTGTTTATGGCGCGATCTGTCTCGCTGTTACAATCCTGTGTGGATATTGATTGTGAAAGCGTGAAGCTGCGATTTTCGTTCGTGCAAGCTGATCTTGCTTTTGAGGAATGATAACAAATATATGGCCTGAATTTCGTTTTTCCCTTAAATCAAGACCATGCATCACGTTGGATTTTTTATCTGCCCGAACCACCGGATTCTCGATCTCGCAGGCCCTTTGGGGGCTTTCGAAGAGGCCAACACCCTCATTGAGGGTGGGGCCTACCGGCTGACGGTCATCTCCGAACCCGGAGGCATCGTCGTCGGGAGCTCCGGGGTTCCCATCGACACGCGACCCAGCCGCGACACGGCTTTTGACACGGTTCTGTTCATCGGTGGAGACATCGGGCCTTTCAAAAATCCTGACGCCATCGCTGCTGCAAAGGACCTTGCGGCACGAACCGTCCGCGTCGCGAGCGTCTGCACAGGGGCCTTCCTGCTGGCGGAAATCGGGCTGCTCGACGGCCGCCACGCAACGACGCATTGGCGTCTCGCACCGGAGTTGCAACAGCGTTATCCCCAGATCAGGGTTGAGGCCGACCGTATCTTGATCTCGGACCATAATGTATGGACGTCCGCAGGGATTTCCGCGGGGATCGATCTGGCACTGGCCCTCATTGAAACCGACCATGGCATTGCAATCGCCCGTGACGTCGCCCGTGAGCTTGTCGTCCCTTATCGGCGCTCTGGTGGGCAGTCGCAGTTCTCGGCCATGTCCCAGATGGAGCCGGAATCGGACCGTATCCGCATGGCGCTTGCCTTCGCGCGGGAGCATCTGGTCGAGCCGCTTCCGATCGAACGTCTGGCGGAAGCAGCACGGTTAAGCGTGCGTCAGTTCGGTCGTGTCTTTCGCAGTCAGACAGGCGAGACACCGGCCCGAGCGGTTGAGCGTCTGCGCGTGGAGGCAGCCTGCGCCCGTCTGCAAAGCGGGTCGGAACCGATTGAGCAGATCGCAAAATCCGTGGGCTTTTCCGATCCGGAGCGCATGCGCCGCGCCTTCGTCAAGCTGCACGGCCACCCGCCGCAGGCGATCCGGCGCGCAGGTCGTCAGGACAGTTCAGGCTGAGTGATGACGAGGGTATGATCTTAAAGAGAGAGGACACCCACCAGTGCCTCCAACGGATCATGAATAAACCCGTCGGCCTTCAGCATGACCAGACCATGAAGTTGTCCCCATCTGACATGTGCCGACAAAGGTGATGCCGCCGGGCCTAAGGTCCGGACGCGATCGAGAAGCGGCTGAAAGCTGGCGTTTGCTGCGCGTTTGAGGGCGCTATCGGGTGCCGCCCCCGGAACCAGACCCGATGCGAACATGAGACGGTAGAGCTCCACATTTTTCTCTCCGAACACGAGATAGGCGACCGCCATCCTGTTCAGCGCGGTCATATCGTCTCCGTCCGACGCGGCTTCGAGAAGAGCCTCGGTGAAGCGTTCAAATCCATCCGTCGCAACGGCAGCAAGGAGGTCTTCACGGTCGCTGAAATGGCGGTACGGCGCCGACTGCGCAACGCCAGCCCTGCGCGCCAGCGATGCCATGGAAAGACCCTGCGCCCCATGAGCGGCGACTTCCGCTAAGGCTGCATCAAGTAATACCTTCCGCAGATCACCATGATGATAGGTTTTGCGAGAACCGGAGGGTTTTGCGTCTGTGATTTGCTTCATGTGATGACGTATAACATTTAAGTTGACATTGGATCAACGAATGACGATGTGATGATCTATCACATAGGACATCGTCATGACTCTAATCTCGAAATCCCATGCGCCCACGCATTCCGGGGGGCCTTATCTCGCCAATAATTTCAAACCGATCGAGGTTGAAACGACCGCTTTCGATCTGGAGGTTATCGGCCATATTCCTGAAGCTTTGAATGGTCGGCTTCTGCGTATCGGTCCCAACCCCGTCAGTGTTCCAGACCCTGCGCAATATCACTGGTTTTCAGGGTCAGGCATGGCGCATGGACTGCGTTTGCGTAAGGGAAGGGCAGAGTGGTATCGCAGCCGTTATGTCAGGGATGCGTCCGTGGTCGCCGCTCTGAAATTGCCTCCGCTCCCAGGACCTGGCGTCGGTCGGCGCGATGGCAGCGTGAACACGAATTTTACCAGTGTCGGGGGAAAACTCTATGCTGTTGTCGAAGCGGGCAGCCTTCCAGTTGAGTTGAACTATGAGTTGGAAAGCGTCGCGCGTGCGGATTTCAACGGGACTCTTGAAACCGGCTTCACCGGCCATCCGAAGTTCGATCCCATAACCGGCGAACAGCATGCTCTCGCCTATGAACCCGGACAGCCGGTTCGCTATATTTCGCTCGATCAGAACGGATATGCCACGACGAAAGCGAGGATCGATCTGCCCCATATTCCATTGATCCATGATATGGCATTTACCGCGTCGTTTATCGTCATTCCCGATCTGCCGGTTACGTTTCAGCCCGAACATGCGAAGGCGAAATTTCCCTGGCTCTGGGACGCGCGCCGGGATGCGCGGATCGGACTGTTGCCACGCGACGGAGACGTTACCGCCCTTCAATGGTTCGAAGCCCCGCGCTGCTTCGTCTTCCATTTCGTGAATGCCCATGACGATGGCGACCTGACCCTCATTGACCTTGTTCGCCATCCCCGGATGTTCGACCGGGATCACAACGGCCCGAACGAAGGAGCGCCCACCCTCGTCCGCTGGACGCTCGACCGCCGCTCCGGACAGTTGAGCGAAATGCTCCTTGATGATCACGGCACTGAATTTCCACGGATCAATGACCTGTTCGGCGGTCAGTCCTATCGCTTCGGCTATACAGCTCACTGGGGGCGGGACGTACGTTTTGGACCCGCCATGAAGCATGACATGATGAAGGGCACCACGGAAATCCATCATTACGGACCCGACCGCATGACGTTAGAGCCCATCTTCGTGCGCAAGCCAGAGGCACTTGCCGAAGATGAAGGCTGGATCATGTCTTATGTGTACGATGTGGCCCGAAATCTGAGCGATGTTGTTATTCTGGATGCTCAGGATTTTACTGGGGAGCCTGTCGCTACAATACGCCTGCCGGTCCGGGTGCCGTTTGGCTTTCACGGCGAATGGATCGCCGACGACACTCTGCCATCTCCTGCGGCCTGAAACAGATACGCACCATTTTCTGGTGCGTATCTGGTCTCTACAGATTAAAGAACCGGGCGCATCAGGCCGTTCTGAGAGCCCGGAAGTTTCTTATAAACCACGTCACGAATTGCCGGGGGCGCCTCCGCAGGATTGCCAGCATGAAAAGGTGGCTGCGGATCATACTGCACAAGAAGCTGCACTTCCTGCGCGGCTTGCGCCCCACGGAGTTCAGCCGCGATCGCCAGACCGAAATCAATACCGGCCGTTACTCCGCCGCCACTCATGAAGCGTCCATCCTTCACAATCCGCGCAGGATCGGGAATGGCTTCATATTCTTTGAGGATGTTCAGAAATGCCCAATGACAGGCACTCCGCCGTCCCTTGAGAACCCCTGAAGCCGCAAGGATAATAGAGCCGGTACAGACGGAGGTTACATATCTCGCCGTCTCGGACAGACGCCGGACATGCCCCAGTGTCTCGGGCTTCATCATGGCCGAAAGATTCAGGGCGCCAGGCACGCAAATGACATCGACCTTGTCGATATCGGAAAGCTTTTCCGTTGGCCCGAAAACAATGCCCTTTTCCAGCGTGACGAAACCGCCCTCAGGACTGGCAAAACGAACATTCGTGTTGGGAATGCGCGACAGGATTTCGTTGGGGCCAGCAAAATCAAGAAGTGTTCCGTTCGGATAAATCGCAAACAGAAAATCTATAGGTTTTTCGGCTGTCCCCGACACAGCCGCCCGTGCGCTTTCCGGCAGAAGGCGCGTTGCCGCCGTTGCAGCAATCGCAGCGCCCCCCATGAGCATCATGCGCCGCCGTGCGCTCCCTGCCTCGGTCAATTCTTCCGGGAAGGTTTCATCGAAAATTTCAGGCATCTCCGTCTCCTCATGTCTCCTGCCCCATAGGGCTGGTTGCTGGACGGTCTTGAGACGTAATGCTCTGTGAGAATTTCCTAAAGGACCTATTTCCCTTGTTTTGCGCCATATGTGGATAGCAAGGCGATATGTCTTAAATAGAGGGAAATACGTCCTTTAGGTCATAATGCGTTTTGATAGGATCAACGGAAACGGTGATCGCGTCCGGGACGCCTGTCACGTTTTTCTAATATGGGGATCTGATATGAGACTTTCGGGAAAAACTGCCCTCATCACGGGCGGTACGAGCGGTATCGGCCTTGCGACTGCAAAGCGGTTTGTCGCAGAAGGAGCGCGCGTTGCCGTCACGGGGCGCGATGAAACCCGGTTTGCCGATGTGCATGCAGAACTGGGCGGAGAGGCGCTGGTTCTGGCGGCCGATGTGCGGTCTGTCGACGCCATGACCTCCGTTGCGGACAAGGTCCAGAAGGCATTCGGCGGCCTCGATATTCTGTTTGTGAACGCCGGTTACGTCATTCCGACACCCTTACAGTCAATTGGTGAACGTCAGTATGACGACGTCATGGATGTCAGTGTCAAAGGTGCCGTATTCACGATGCAGGCGGCACTCCCCGTACTGCGTGAGGGGGCATCCGTTATTCTGACGACCTCGTTTATCGACCAGACCGGCAAACATGCCCTGTCGCTGGTTGCAGCCGCCAAAGCGGCAGTCCGGTCTTTCGCGCGGAGCTGGTCCTATGAGCTGCTCGGTCGCAAAATCCGTGTCAACGCGGTCGCACCCGGCGGGATCGAAACGCCGCTTCTGAACAAGATCGGTCTTTCTGAAACCGAAGTGGAAGACTTTAAAACCCAGTTCGCTGCGAGCGTTCCTCTTGGACGCATGGGCCGGGCTGAAGAAATCGCCGCTGCAGTTCTCTACCTCGCAAGCGACGAATCCCAATATGTCGTCGGCACAGAACTGGTGGTCGATGGCGGTTGTTCGCAGCTTTGAAATACAGGATCGATCGCTTCAACGACTTTTTATCACCGGGACATTCGTCATGACATTTACAAAACCGTTCGCTTCTTTTCTCGGCGCCTCGATGGCGCTCGTTCTGCAATGCGCGCCTGCCATGGCAGCCAGCACGCAACCGTCGGATGCGGCTGCCGTAAAGGCTGTGACCGAGCAGTTCGCTGCCGATCTCGCCAAGGGCGATCTTCAGGCAATTTCGCGCCTCTACACTGATGACGCCAGACTGCTGCCCCCCAACGCAGACCCAATTTCCGGCCGGGCTGCCATTCTCGCTTATTTTGAGAAGACCTTGCGGCCTGATCTCGTTGGCGGTGCCACATTCGATCACTATGAGATTTATGGTGGTGAAAACGCTGCAACCAGCCTTTCTCAAATCAGGATGCTTGATACCAAAGGTCAGGTTATCGAGCGCGGCAAACAGACGATCGTTTTGCTCAAGCAGGATGGCAAATGGAAGATCCATCGAGATATGTGGTCAGATAATTCTCCCACTCATGCTGCAGAACCATAAGAGCACGGCAGACGCACTCTGCTCTTGATCTTCTGACGCTTCTCCAGCACTGTCGCTTCCTGTCAGGGGAGTCCCGCCTAGGGGACTGAGAGGCCAATTGGTGACGTCGGGAAACCGGCGCCACGGTGAGGCGACCCTTTGAACCTGACCCAGTTGATGCTGGCGTAGGAAGACCGGAGGGCATGTCCTTCTCGGGCCGATCTGGCCTTTTCCGTGTCCGTTAGGGCACTGGGGGCGGCGGCTCCCTTTCTGCCTCACGTTTCTTGGGTCTTTTCGAGTGCGCTTGAGGAGACACCACATGAACGCTTCCATTCCCGCTATTACGACCGGTCCTCTGCCGGCCTCCAGCAAAATCCATGTCCGTGGCGTGCATCACGACATCGCAGTGCCGCTGCGGCAGATTGCGGTTTCAGGTGAATGTCCGCTGAATGTCTATGACAGTTCAGGCCCTTATACCGATCCCGCCGTCAGCATCGACATCGCAAAGGGCCTGTCGGACAGCCGGGGCAACTGGCTTCGCGATCGTGGAGACGTGGAAGAGTACGAAGGGCGCACGATCACGGCAGCTGATAACGGTTTTGCACAGGGGGATCGTCTGACTCCGAGCTTTCCGCAGCAACGCCGTCCTCTGCGGGCTGTTGGAGACCGCGCGGTGACACAGATGGCCTATGCCCGTGCGGGGATCATCACGCCGGAAATGGAATTTGTCGCCATCCGCGAGAATATCGGCCGGACGGAAGCCCTGAAAGAGGCGCGCGACGGCGAGGATTTCGGAGCCAGCATCCCGGATTTCGTGACGCCGGAATTCGTGCGGCAGGAAATTGCCTCGGGTCGGGCCATCATTCCCGCCAACATCAATCATCGCGAACTCGAACCGATGATTATTGGCCGGAACTTCCTTGTGAAGATCAATGCCAATATCGGCAATTCGGCCGTGACGTCTTCGATGGAAGAAGAAGTCGAGAAAATGGTGTGGTCCATCCGCTGGGGCGCGGATACGGTCATGGATCTCTCGACGGGCCGTAACATTCACAACATCCGCGACTGGATCATCCGCAACGCACCCGTGCCGATCGGGACGGTTCCGCTCTATCAGGCGCTGGAGAAGGTCGGCGGAATTGCGGAAGACCTGACATGGGAAATTTTCCGCGACACACTGATCGAACAGGCGGAGCAGGGGGTGGATTATTTCACCATCCACGCCGGTGTCCGTCTGCACATGATCCCGCTGACGGCCCGCCGCGTGACGGGCATCGTTTCCCGCGGTGGCTCCATCATGGCAAAATGGTGCCTGCATCATCATCGCGAGAGCTTTCTGTATGAGCATTTCGATGAAATCTGCGATATCTGCCGCCGTTATGACGTGTCGTTCTCGCTGGGCGACGGCCTGCGCCCCGGTTCGATTGCAGATGCCAATGACGCCGCGCAGTTCGCAGAGCTGGAAACCCTTGGCGAACTGACAAAAATCGCCTGGGCGAAGGACTGTCAGGTCATGATCGAGGGGCCGGGCCATGTGTCGATGCACAAGATCAAGGCCAACATGGACAAGCAGCTAGAGCACTGCCATGAGGCACCGTTCTACACGCTTGGCCCACTAACGACCGATATTGCGCCGGGTTACGATCACATCACTTCTGCCATTGGTGCGGCCATGATCGGCTGGTTCGGCACGGCGATGCTCTGTTATGTGACGCCCAAGGAACATCTGGGCCTGCCGGACCGGAACGACGTCAAGACCGGCGTCATTACCTACAAGCTCGCGGCCCATGCGGCGGATCTGGCGAAGGGGCATCCGGGCGCGCAGATGCGTGACGATGCGCTGTCCCGCGCGCGGTTCGAGTTCCGGTGGGAAGACCAGTTCAATCTGGGGCTGGACCCCGATACGGCGCGATCCATGCATGACGAAACCCTCCCGAAAGAGGCGCATAAGGTCTCGCATTTCTGTTCGATGTGCGGGCCGAAATTCTGTTCGATGAAGATCTCCCATGACATCCGGGCGGAAGCGGAAAAGCAGGCTGGGATGGAAGAAATGGCCGGGAAGTTCCGGGAAGGCGGCGCGCTTTATGTACCCGTGACGGAACCGGCGGAATGATCCATTCCGTCCTGGGGGAGGGGGTTGCAGCGCTATGTTGCGCCACGGCCCTTTCCGACTGGGGTCTTGACGTGGAAGTCATCGTCCCGGAGGGCAGTCCAGAGGCGGCATCACGGTTTGCGGGGGGAATGCTGGCCCCGTTCTGTGAGGGAGAAAGCGCGCCCGACCTGATCGTGGCGCAGGGGCAGGCGGCGGTGAAATGGTGGGCGGCCCATGTTCCGGGCGTCACAAAGCGTGGCACGCTTGTTGTCGCCCCGCCGCGTGACGGCGCCGAACTGGATCGTTTTGCGCGTGCCACACAGCAGCACGACTGGGTCGTCCCCGGCGATCTGGAGCCGGATCTGGAGGGGCGGTTTGCGCGCGGACTGTTCTTCCCGACCGAAGCGCATCTGGACCCGCGCAAAGCGCTTGCTAGCCTGCGTGACAAGCTGCTTGCGAAAGGCGTGGCCTTTCGTTCCGGGACGCCGCGCGGTCATGTCGTGGATTGCCGGGGATTGGCTGCCCGGGACAGTCTCGCCGATCTGCGCGGCGTGCGAGGGGAAATGCTGATCGTGTATGCCCCGGACGTAACGCTGACGCGGCCGGTCCGGCTGCTGCATCCGCGCTTTCCCTGTTACGTCGTGCCAAGAGACGGGGATCGGTACATGATCGGGGCGACCATGGTGGAAAGTGCCCGTCCGGGGCCGGTGACGGCGCGGGCGGCGATGGAACTGCTTTCGGCGGCCTATACGCTTCATCCAGGCTTTGCCGAGGCTGAAATCCTTGAACTGGGCGCGGGGCTGCGCCCGTCTTTTCCGGACAATATTCCGGCAGTGCGTCATGTCGGGGGACGGAGTTACGTCAACGGGATGTACCGCCACGGTTTCCTCATGGCGCCCGTCTGCGCCGAGCAACTGGCGGCAGAACTTGCGGAGGTTTATGCCCATGCGGATTGATCTGAACGGCGAGGTCATCAGGACACAGGCCCGGACGCTGGCCGACCTGCTGATCGAACAGGGTTTCGATGCCCCCTGCGTGGCAACTGCCCTGAATGGTGATTTCATTGCCCGTTCCATGCGTGACGCAACCCGTCTGGACGAAGGCATGAAGGTCGAAGTCCTGTCTCCGATGCAGGGAGGCTGACATGCTTTATGGCGTTGATCTAACGTCGCGGCTGATGCTCGGGACGGCCCAGTATCCGTCGCCCGCGGTGTTGCTGGAGGCGATCGAGGCATCTGGCGCGGAGATCATCACGGTCTCGCTGCGGCGGGAGGGGGCTGCGGGTGCGGCGTTCCGGAACATCCTGTCCGAAAGCCGCTGCCGCCTGCTGCCCAATACGGCAGGGTGTCATACGGCCCGCGAGGCCGTCACCACGGCCCGCATGGCGCGCGAAGTGTTTGGAACATCGTGGATCAAGCTGGAAGTCATCGGCCATGCCGACACACTCCAGCCGGACCCGTTCGCACTCGTCGAAGCCGCACGTGTGCTGTGTGCGGAGGGGTTTGAGGTGTTTCCCTACACAACCGAAGACCTGATCGTGGGGGAAAAACTTCTGGAAGCCGGATGCAAGGTGCTGATGCCGTGGGGCGCGCCGATCGGATCGGGGCAGGGGCTGCGCAATCCTGAAGGTCTGCGGACCATGCGGGCGCATTTCACCGGTGTTCCGCTGGTTGTGGATGCGGGAATTGGTGCGCCAAGTCAGGCGGCACAGGCCATGGAGATGGGTCTGGACGCCATCTTGCTCAATACGGCGGTGGCCAAGGCGGTGGACCCGGCGGCCATGGCGCGGGCGTTCGGTCGCGCCATTCAGGCGGGGCGGGACGCGTTCGAGGCAGGGCTGATGCCTAGACGGGACATGGCCTGCGCTTCAACTCCGGTTTTCGGTCTGGCGGAGCTGGCGTGATGACAGTGCTTGATCCGTTTTATCTTCTGGTGGGGGACGTTTCGCTCCTTGAAACGCTGCTGCCCTGTGGTGTGCGTCTGGTTCAGCTTCGGCTGAAGGACAAGCCGGACGCAGAGCTCCGACGTCAGATCCGTCATGCGCGGGCACTCTGCGCCATTCATGGCGCGCAGCTTGTCATCAACGATTACTGGCGTCTGGCGCTGGAACTGGGATGCGATTTCGTCCATCTCGGGCAAGAAGACATGGAAACCGCCGATTTTGACGCTCTGCGGCGTGCGGGCATCCGGTTCGGACTGTCCACTCATGATCCGGCGGAGCTTGAACGCGCTCTGTCTTTCAAACCGGCCTATGTCGCACTTGGCCCCGTCTATCCGACACTTCTGAAGAAAATGAAGTGGGGGCCGCAGGGGCTTGAGCGCGTCCGGGACTGGAAAACCCGCGCTGGGGACACGCCACTGGTCGCCATCGGCGGCCTCACGCCGGAGCGTTTGGAAGGGGTTTTCGCGGCGGGGGCGGACAGTGCTGCGGTTGTGACGGACATCCAGCAGGCGGAAGTTCCGGTGGCGCGCTGTCGGGAATGGGTGGCCGCGACGCAGGCCCACAGGCAATGAGCCGTTATTCGCGACAGACCGGGCTTTTCCCGCAGGGTGCGGCGGATCAGAAGCGCCTTTTGGAAGCCCATGTTCTGGTCGTGGGCGCAGGTGGTCTGGGCGCGACTGTTCTGCCCGCGCTTGTCGGTGCTGGATGCGGGCGGATCACGGTGGTCGATCATGACCGTGTGGATGAGAGCAACCTGCATCGCCAGACGCTCTTTCGCATGGACGATATCGGCCGCTTCAAGGCCGCCTGCGTGGCGGAGCGGCTGTCGGACCTGAACCCGGACAGTCAGATCGTACCTGTGGCGGAGCGTCTGGAGCCGACACTGGCCCGGCGTCTTCTGACGGATGTGTCCGTTGTCGTGGATGCGGCGGACAGTGTGGCCGTCACCTATCTGCTGTCCGATCTGTGTGTTGAAGCGGGCCTGCCCCTCGTGAGTGCTTCGGTGCTTGGACGGTCGGGATATGCGGGCGGGTTCTGCGGCACGGCCCCGGATTACCGGGCTGTTTTCCCGGATCTGCCCGCCATTCTGCCGAATTGTGCGGAAGCCGGTGTGATGGGGCCTGCTGTTGCGGCGCTCGGGGCCATACAGGCGCAAATGGTGCTGTCCGTTCTGCTTGAAACGCAGCCTTCTCCGCTGGGGCAGATCATGACGCTGGATCTGAAACGCTGGAGAAGTTCGTCTTTCCGGTTCGATACTGCGGTTTCTGCCGAAAATGAGGGTCCCTTCATTCTCGGGCTCGAAGAGATCCGCGCGGACGACCGCGTTTTCGATCTGCGGGGGCTGGAGGAACAGGGACCGCCCTCCGTGTCCTGGGCCGTTCGCGGGCCGATCGAGCACCCGGAAACGCTGGCGAAGGGGACGGGCAGGACCGTCTTTGTCTGTGCGAGTGGTCTGCGGGCGTGGCGGGCCGCCAAACGCTTTTCCGCACAGGCTGGTGTGCCTGCGTTTATTGCAACGACGGGACGATGACGCTCCCTGTTCTTCTGATCGGTGGGATGGATTCCAGCGGGGGCGCTGGCCTTGCACGGGATCTGCTCGCCGTGCAGGCGTCTGGACAGACCGCACGTCTTGCCGTCACCGCCGTCACGGCACAGACCGATCGTCGCGTTCTGGCGGTGGAGCCTGTCGCTCCATCGCTTCTGGCCGTTCAGATTGAAGCGGCGCTGGAGGCGGGGATCGGGGCCGTCAAGATCGGTGCCCTGTTCAATGCGCCTCTGATCCGTGTCGTCGCAGCGCTTTTGCCAGATGTTCCGGTGGTGTTGGACCCGGTGCTCTGTTCAAGTTCCGGTCATGCCCTTCTGGACCCGGAGGGTGTGCAGGCCCTGATCGCCCTGCTTCTGCCCCGAACCACTATTCTCACTCCTAACCTGCCGGAACTTGCGGCGCTGGCTGCTACACTGGGGATGGCTGCGGCGGTGGAACGCGAGGAAATCGTCAACGCGCTGCTGTCTCGGGGCTGTCGGAGCGTTCTGCTCAAGGGTGGCCATGATCTGCCGTCTTCGGTTTCTGAGGATGTCCTGTATGAAACAGGCTCTCCTCCCGTAGTTTTCTGTTCCCCCCGTTTTTCATTCGAGTTGAGGGGAACAGGCTGTCAGCTTGCCAGTGGTCTGGCGGCGGGACTGGCCATGGGACAAGATCTGCCCGAGGCCATCCGGGCTGCGCGTTTCGGAATTGAAGAGCGTTTCCGTAACGCCTGAAAAAAATGTGTCAGTCGTGCTGGAGTTTGCGTGGGAAGGCAGCCGGGTTGAACGCTGCGAGCAGGATGCCGTCCAGTGCGATCACGACGGAGGCGGGGCAGAGCACCGCAAATCCCAGTGTATTGAGAAGATGGCCGCCAATCGCCGAGCCCAGCAGGATGCCCATGTTGCTGCTGCTGTTGACGGCCGCGCCTGCAACATCCGCACTGGTTGCGCGGGCCCGGATAGCGCCGGACATGACGAAGGGAATGATGGCGGCATAGCCCATGCACCACAGCCCGACGGCGGCAACGCTTGGCCATGCCGACAGCAGATGCCCGTAGACCAAAATCATGCCGGTCAGCATGGCGATGCCGCCGCCGAACAGACCGCCCGCAGGCCAGCGGTCCACGACCTGCCCTGCCGCCCACAGACCGGAAATGCTGACAAGCCCAGTGAGGAGCAGCGCGATACTCAGCAGATGCACGGGCAGTCCATGCGCCAGAAGCAGCGGAGAGACGTAAGTGTAGAGCAGGTTATGCGCGAAGAAGAAAATGGCGTTCACGCCGATCACGATGCCAAAAATCCGCGCGGCATGGGGTGAGCGGATGGTGGGAACCTTGAGCGCTTTGGTATCGGCTCCGCGGACGGGCGGAAGATAGAGCGCGATGAAGATCGTCAGCATCGCGGCGAGGGCTGCGATGACGTAAAGGGCTATACGCCAGCTTGTGAACTGGCTGATTGCGGCGGCTCCCGGAACGCCCAGAACCGAACCCAGAGATGTCCCGCCGAAAACAAACGAAATGGCGCGTCCCGTCATGCGTTCGGGCACGAGGTGGGCGGTATAGGCGGCGGCAATGGACATCAGCAGCGCGTGGGACAGGCCACCCAGAGCCCGGCCGATGCAGAGAATGCCGAAGCTGGGCGCCATCGCGGAAATCAGGTTGGAGACGACATACCCGACGAGGCAGAGCACCATGAGCATCTTGCGATCCATACGGCTCGTGGCGATCGTGATGGGGACGGCCCCGAATGCGACGAGCAGGGCATAGGCGCTCACGGCCAGTCCGGCGTGACCTTCGGTGATGTTGAAAGACTTGGCCATGTCGATCAGCAGGCCAACCGGTGCGACTTCGGTTGTCACCGCAATGAAGGTCGATGCGAACAGAGCGCAGAGACCCGCAATGGCCGGGCCGGAGAGCGTTTTGAACACGATGCAATTCCTGACTGGAACGGTGACCTGAGCGTCCCGAATGCGAGGGCTTTTGGCACTTTGATCGCATCACGGAAACCCAAAAATGCAGGGTGATGCAATGATCGTTTTAAGGGGGGCGGAATGGCCCGCATGGCCCGTTTTGTCAGGGATTTATGAAGATGTCCGGTTTCGTTTTCCCGGCATGATATTCTGGATTCGATGGATCATCTCCAGAAGCTTTCTGGAAGGTTATTCCTGTACCGGGCCCCCGTATCAGGCGTCGAAAGTGTTTCGTATGTTTTCGTAAAGGCTTTTTTGCCAACAAAAGCGGAATAGCGCTCTGTTAATAAGAACTATTCTCATATAGATTTGCGTTAGTCCTTCTGTAGGAGGCACCGAGAAACGACCATTCGAAAGCGCGTATGATGCAGACAGGGAATAATCCGGCTTCACGTTCCCGTCCGGGAACGGGGTTCAGAAAAACCCTGTATGCTCTCGCGTTGCTGTCCAGTGGCTGGGAGGAGGCTGTGGCTCAGGCAGCGCTCGTGGATCTCTCTGCGGCGGGACAGGAGCAGAAGAAGGTCTCCACGAAGAAAAAACCGTCTTCTGTCGTAACGGCAGAGCCAGATGTCCCCGGCAGTGTCGAGCAGCTTCTGGTCCATGGACATCGTGCAACCGCTACCACGGACGGCACCGGGACTTATACCGTGCGTGCGGTGTCCACGACGCGCATGTTGTTGCGGCCCGAAGATGTACCACAATCGATTTCTGTTCTGAGTACGCAGCAGATGAAGGATCAGAATCTTTTCACGGTCGACAACGCGCTCAAACAGGTCGCGGGCGTCAACGTCAATCTGTACGGCGATGGTACGGCAGGGTTTTCGTCCCGTGGTTTCCAACTCGCGGCCCAGTATGATGGATCACCCGCGACAGGTGGTCTTCAGCTTGCCCAGCAGTTCGACCTTGCGATCTATGATCGGATCGAGGTCCTGCGTGGCCCGGATGGTGTGTTGCAGGGTTCGAGCGCACCGGGGGGCAGCGTCAATTTCGTGCATAAACGCCCGACCGAAACATTTCAGGGCAATGCCTCTTTCAGCGCCGGATCATGGGAAAACTATCACGCCAGCGTCGATGTGGGTGGACCGATCGGGAACTCGAAAATCGTGTCCGCCCGTCTGGTCATGGCCGGGACCGATCGCGATTTCTTCTATAAAAACGCCTATGACCGCCGCTGGACGATCTACGGTGTGACGGACGTTCATATCGATCGGCGTACTACCCTGACCGTTTCCGTCACGTCGCAGTCCAATGACACGACCCGCTATATGGGCCTGCCGCGCATGAGCGGGACGGGGGCGGACCTCAATCTGCCGCGCAATACGTTCATCGGCTCGGACTGGAACAAGGGGCAGGTGCCGACGACCGAAGTCATGGCGCAGCTCGAACGGCGCTTTGGTGCGGGCTGGGTCGGGCGTGTCACAGGGCGGCACAGGACAGCCGATACCGATCTGCAATACAGCTATATCAACGCCTATAACGCCAAGGCGCAGACAGCGAATTATGTGGCGGCCCGCTCCATTTACAGCGAAACCAATGATGGTGTGGACGGGTATCTGACCGGACCGCTGCATCTGCTGAACCGGACGCATACGCTCATGATTGGCGCGAATTATAACCGCTATGTCTACGAAGGCGGCGGCGCGAGTGTGAATTCCCGCACGAACGCCGCTCTGGCCGGTCTGCCAATCAGCGATTATGGCGCAATTTCAGGCGCCATTCTCCCCTCCATCAAAAGCCGGAGCTGGCAGCCGACCGAACAGTGGGGTGTGTACGGGCAGGGGCGTTTTCAGCTCATGCCGAGCATTTTCCTGACGCTGGGCGGGCGCATCAGCGGATATGTGCAGAAATCGCGCGATCTGGTGCCGGGTGCCGTGACCAGCACGTCCATCGACCAGCAGGGTATCCTGACGCCCTATGCCGCGCTGGTCTATCACGTCCTGCCGCACATCACATTCTATGCCAGCTATACCGATACGTTCAGCCCCCAGTCTGCCTATGGCGTGGACGGACGCCAGCTTCAGCCGGTGCGTGGCGGGCAGCTTGAAGGCGGCATGAAAGGTGCGCTGTTCAACCAGATGCTGAGCTTCACGATGGCGGGATACAAGATCGTGCAGCGGAACGATGCGATTGCCAACAGCGATCTGGACCCGACCTGTGGCCCGAGCCATACCGCTACCTGTTACGTCGCGGCAGGCAGAACGCGCAGCCAGGGGGCGGAAGCCGAAGTGATTGGCCGTCCTCTACCGGGATGGGACATCAATGCCAGTTACACCTATAATGACAACCGGATCATTGATAACGGTACGCCCTCGAATGCAGGTCTTGCCTATGCAGGAAATTCGCCGCGTCATCTGTGGAAACTCTGGATGCATTATCGGTTCGAACCCTATCGGGGCGCACAGAAAAACATCTGGAGCATCGGGGGCGGCATCAATGCGCAGAGCGGGACGTTCGGCACCAATCGCCTTGTCACGCAGTCCGGCTACATCACCGCCTCGGCACAGGTCGGATACCAGTGGAACCGCTATCTGGCGTTGACCATGAACCTCAACAACATCTCCAATACGCGCTATTATCAGCGGCTCGGCAATTTCTATTATTACAACTATTACGGTGAGCCCCGGAACTTCATGTTTACCCTGCGCTCGAATTTCTGATGTCTTCCGAAGCTCCCTCAACCGCACGCTCCCGTCGTTCCGGGGCCATCGTGTCATCACCTGCGCGCCGGTGGATCTGGCGTGCGGTGTGCGTGTTTGCGCTGGTCTGGATGGCGGCGCATTTCATCACGCTGGGCGCCCTGAAATGGGGGCCTCCTGTGCGGCATGACGCGACGGTTCTGGGGCAGATGATTGCGGTCGCTGCGTTTCCGCTGCTGTTTCTGCTCGCTTTCGGAACACGCAGTCCGTTGCGTGGCGGGATCATTGCCGGAGCGGTCGGCGTTGTGGCCCTTCTGGCCGTTTTGTTGCATTCGTGATGCAGGATACGCTTCGTACCCGGATGGGATGGCTGCACGCCTGGGTCGGTTTTGTCGCAGGGCTCCTGTTGTTCTGCGTTTTTGCCTCGGGCTGCCTTGCCGTATTCGACACCGAACTGACGCGCTGGCTCCAGCCCGAAGCCCCGCCGCAGACAGAGGCGTTTTCTCCGCAATCTCTGGACCATGTGCTCCCGGCCGTGCACGACCTGCTGGCGCAGGGTGAAAAGCCGTTCATAACCCTGCCTTCCGCACGGGACCCCTATCTGCGTCTGGAGCATCATGACGGGCATGAATTTCTGACCGTTCCATATAATCCACAAACTGGAGAGCGTCTGAATGTCCGTGCGACAGCGGGGGGAACGTTCTTTTACGATCTGCATTACACGATGCGTTCGGGCGTTTACGGAGAAACGGTTGTTGCGTTTGCAGGTCTGGCGCTTCTGCTGACAATCGGCTCGGGCATCATCATCCATCTGAAGGGGCTTATCTCCGATCTGATGCTTCTGCGGCCTTTTGCCGCCAGATTGCGGGCATGGCTGGACGTGCATGTGGTGGCGGCTGTTGTGTTTCTGCCGTTCATTCTTCTGATGGCCTATAGCGGCACTTTCATTCGTGCGCGGACGCTTTTTCCGCCCGTGTCCTATCTCGCATCCGTTGAAAACGCTTTCCGGGCCTCTGCGCCATCCACGCACCACACATCCGAGAAACCGGCTGTTTCAATCCCTTCAACCTTCCCCCCGCTAGCTCCCCTCGTGGCGGAGGCCGAGCGTACGATTGGGGCGGGCCAGACCGGATATATCCTGTTCCAGCCGCAGAATATCCTCATATCCCGAACCGATGCGTCCGGTCCGTTACTGACACGCGAGCATGTCGATTTCAGCCCGGTGGACGGTCATGTTCTGCGTCATGTGCTGCTGCCCGGCGCCATCACCCATACGGAGCAGGTTCTGAAAGGGCTGCATTATGCCCGCTGGACGGGGGTGGGCATGCGCTGGCTGTATTTCATTTCGGGTGCCATGGGGGCCGTCATGTTCGCGAGCGGCTCTATCATTTTTCTGATGAAACGCCGTCGTCAGTCAGGGGAGCGGCTCATGTTCCGGATTGCCGAGGGTCTGGCCATCGGCAGTGTTGTGGGTTTGCCGATGGGGGCAATGGCTTTTTTCTGGGCCAATCGTCTGTTGCCTGTCGCTTTCCACGACCGTCCGCTTGCGGAAGGGCATGTTTTTCTGGCCGTTTGGGTGCTCAGTGCCGTTTCGGGGATGGTGTGGAGCCTTCTGGGCCATCCGTTTCAAGGCTGGAAAATCCAGCTTTTCTGTCTGGCGGGGCTGGGTCTTTTCCTGACTCCGCTGGACGTCGTGACCCGACCGGGGGTTACATTTTTTCATGTCCCGACGGTTTTTGCCGCAACGGATCTGGTGGCGTTCTTTCTAGCGCTCGTCTCGCTCCAGATGGCGCGCCGCCTGTGACTATTGTTCTCTGCACGTGTCTATGGAGCCTGTTTCTGCTTTTGCAGGCCTGCCATGAGCCGAAAATGCTGCGGTATGCGCGGCTTCAGAAACCTGCGTGGCTGCAAAGGGCAGGAGGGTTCCGGTTTGTCTTGCCTCTCGCGGCGCTTGCACTGTGTTTTGCGGAGCGTGCGTCGACAGCACTTCCAGTCTGGGTTGCGACACTTTCAGTCGCGGGGTTACTCGTCGCGCTGGGTTGGTCCGGACTGGCCCGATACCGGGAACTTCTGATCTCGACTTCGAACGTCAGGGCAAAAACGCTTGGAAAAGAGTGAAGGTCCGGGTTTGCAGGGATAGGGCTTGAAAAGATCTTATATTCCCGGAAGTGAACTGTCTTCTTCCTGTGCAAAGTGAACCACGCGATCACGACCCGTCTGTTTGGCGGCATAAAGAGCATTGTCGGCCCGGGCTAGAAGATCTGTTCGACTGATCCCCGTGCCCGGACAGAGGGCAGCGCCAATGCTCAGTGTCGCCGTGATACCGTCCTCTCCGATCAGACGGGTTTCGGTTGAGAACGTATTGCGGAGGCGCTGGGCGGTTGCGAGCATTTCGTCGACACTCCCGCACTGGAAAACGATAACGAATTCGTCCCCGCCAATACGGAACAGGCTCGTCGTTGGGTAAAGAAGATCCCTGCAGACACGGCCCATGGTAATGATGATTTGATCCCCGATTGCGTGGCCATGGAGGTCATTGATGTTTTTGAAATGATCGATATCGACCATGAGAATCGCTTCATGGGCGCAGTTTTTTCCGTCATTTTCCAGCCACTCCTGAAAGGCCCGGCGATTGCCGCCGCCTGACAGAGGGTCCTGAAGGATCAATTCTTTCTGCTGGAAGGCGAGTTGCTCCCATGGGATTGCAATCATGCCCAGAGCGAACAGCGTTACTTCGATAACCGTCAGGAAATTATAGGTTGCCACGGCCCAGATGGTTGCTGGAGCGGCTCCAAGAGGAGCTGGCATCCACAGTACGAGTGCCACCAGTAAAAGATAAAACCCTGCATAGAGGGTCAGAAGTCTTTGCAGGTTGCGCCGTGCCGGGGTTTTGATCTGGTCTGCGTTCCGCAGATTCCGAAGTCCCAGAATGTGGAGCATTGCAAGCGCGGCCAGACGACAGGCCGTACTGAGGATGTGGAACAGGCCTGTCCGCCCCGAGAGGGCTGACAGAACAAAGAAGACGATACAGGCCAGCAGAACCGGCAGAACCCGGGTGCGATAGCCAAGGATGATTCGCATGGCCTGCCACGCGGCTCCGTAGGCCATGATCATGAACAGTGAACTCATCCGGAGTCCCCACTGTCCCGGCAGAATGCTCTGGACAGTGGAGAACAGGCCGGAGATCGCGCCCAGAAAGAAGGGAGCCGCGTACCACGCCATGCGGGACCATCGTCTGCCGGAAAATTCTGACAGGATGAAATGGACGCCCAGAAGCAGGAAAATAACCGTGCTGTACCCAAGCAGAGTGGGCGGATCAGGTGTCATGGATACTGCATGGGTTATTGAACAGGCCGCACAGGCCACTCCCGAAAACGCTGATGGACAGACTTCGATTCCTCACAAAAACAATAAAGACAGCTCGACCTTACCTTGAGGTTAATGGCATTTTTCAGGCTGGGTCTTTCTTATGGGCGGGTGACGCAATCGCCATCTCCCGGCATAAGGACTTTTTTTTGTCCTCTTTGTCATGAGGGATCGAATGCCACCTGAAGAATGTTTTTGCGAAATGGTCCGGTTGCGGTGGTGATGCGTCTTTTCCCGCTCTGGGCTATTGTGGTGTCCGGGCTTGCACTCCTTCTGCCCGGAGTTTTCCTGACGCTCGTTCCCGCCATCACACCGCTTCTGGCGTTTGTTATGTTCACGATGGGCGTGTCGCTCACACCGGCTGATTTCGGGCGTATCCTGCGTCGGCCTGCGCCGGTTCTGGCGGGTGTGGGGCTGCATTATCTTGTCATGCCGCTTGCGGCGTGGGGGATCGCGCATCTGCTGGGGCTGTCGCCTGCACTGATGACAGGCATGGTCCTGGTTGGGTGCGTGTCGAGTGGCACGGCGTCCAATGTCATGATCTATCTGTCGCGCGGGGATGTGGCGCTTTCGGTCAGCATCAGCGCATTTTCAACGCTCGTCGGGATCGTGGCGACGCCCCTTCTGGTGCGGTTCTATGTCTCGGCAGGGGTGGCGGTGGATAGCTGGGCGCTGTTTCGCAGCATCGTAACCATGGTGGCGCTGCCCGTTCTGGCGGGTGTTGTGCTCAACACGTTCTGGCATCGCGAGGTGCGCCGGGTCGAGCCTGCGTTGCCGCTGGTGGCCATGGTGTCGATCCTGCTCATCATCGGGGCGATTGTCGCGGGGGTGGGGCCGTCCTTGAAAGAAGCTGGTCCGATCATGCTGCTGGCCGTTATCCTGCATAACGGGATCGGGCTTCTGGGTGGCTATTGGGGCGGCCGGTTGCTCGGTTTTGACGAGAGTGTCTGCCGGACGCTGGCGCTGGAAGTTGGGATGCAGAATTCCGGGCTCGCCGCGACACTGGGGCGGCTTTATTTCTCCCCGCTGGCTGCACTGCCGGGCGCGGTGTTCTCCGTCTGGCACAACGTTTCGGGGTCTATGCTGGCGTCGCTCTGGGCGTCGCGGCCCATCAAGCGGAAAGACCCGCCGTGTTGACAAGAAACACCATGTCCGTCGCGCGTGTGACCGCTACATAGCAGAGCTGCTGCGTCTCCAGCGGGTTCTGGCGGGCGCGGCGGCCGATATCGCCGAGGTCCACAAACACGTTTTTGAACGTGCTGCCCTGCGCGGTATGGACGGTCATGGCGTAGATTGCCTGAAGTTGGAGCAGGGCATTCTGAAAGGCGAAACGGTGGCTCCAGCGGCGGTGCTGCTGCTTCGCTTCCTGCACCAGACGCCGGTCCACGGCCTCCAGATCCTTCGGGTTCTGCACGATATGGCCGGTAATTTCCTCGCCCGCCATCGTCAGCAGCGTGACTTCCCATGACGCCAGATCGGCCACCCATGCCGGAACGTCCTTGCACAGTTCGAACTTGTAGGACAGCCGACCGGGCTTGATGTCCATGACGAGGACTTCCTCGTTCGTGGCAATGGCCTGACGCGGGCCGCTTTCTTCCTGCTGGATGGAAAACGGTGCGCGGGATACCACGCGTTCGCCGGGCATGAAGGGGGTGGGTGTTTCGCCGCCATAGCGCCAGAGCCGGACCATCCGGTTGATCTGATGCACCCGCGCGTTCGTCCAGCACAGATAGCGGCACCAGTCGTTATCTTCGTCGAACGCGTCGGACAGAAACGCCTTGCGGACCCAGCTTTCCACATCCTTAGGTAGGAACAGGCCGGTCTGTTCCTGACGGGCATCGCGGACCCAACTCCAGTCGGCTTCACCGCCTTGGCTTTGGCGGATGAGGGTCGCGGCTTCGAGGATCGGATTGTCCGCTGCCTGTCGGACGACGGTGTCGAGATGGGAGCGGGAGGGCACGGAAAACGAGGGGGAAGCGGCTTCCCCGACGGGCGGAAGCTGGGCCGGGTCGCCTACGAACAGCACGAAGCAGTAACGCAGCAGATCGCGGATCCAGTTCATCAACTCCGCAGAGAGCATCGAACATTCATCGACGATCACGATGCCATCGGCGATCGTCTGCGGTCGCTTGGAGCGGACGAGCGTTGTGGTCGTGCCCTGCGAAGAGGGCTGAAGGCTCAGCAGGCTCTGGATCGTGCGGCAGTCGACGTCCCGGTCTACTTTGGAGCGCAGGACGGCCGTGGCTTTGTGGGTCGGAGCCGTGATGACTACGACTTTTTTCTCGCCTATGAAATGCCGGGCGACGGCCTGCATCAACGTCGTTTTGCCGCTGCCCGCATATCCCGTCAGCAGGTGCGTGGGCAGTCCTGCGGCGTGGGCAGCAATGATTTCATCGAGCGCCTGCCGCTGGGAGGGGGTGAGCATGACCATGAGGGGCTTTTCTCATATTTTCTAAGGAGAGGCCATTGCTTCATCGAGAGAAGAAAGCACAGGATCGGCCAAGTTGAACAGGAGGATCGCCGGAGTGATGGATGCAGCGTCGAATGCCGTTTTCTGGCAGGAAAAATGGGAACGTGGGGAGACGGGCTTTCATGAAGCGCATGCCAATCCGTTTCTGACCCGCCATTTCGGTGCGCTGGATCTGCCGGTCGGTGCGCGGATTTTCGTGCCTCTGTGCGGGATGAGTCAGGACATGGTCTGGCTGGCCGGGCAGGGGTATCGGGTGATCGGATGTGAACTCAGCGAGATAGCGGTGGAGCGGTTTTTCAGCGATCTCGGTGTTACGCCTGATGTCGTGCAGGTTGGGACGCTGCGGTGTTTTTCGGCCTCAGACATTTGTATTTTTACAGGCAATATTTTTGATCTGACGCCGGATCTTCTTGGCCCGGTGGAAGGTATTTATGATCGTGCTGCGCTGATTGCCCTTCCGGAAGATCTGCGGCGGGCTTATGTCGCCCATCTTCTGGCCCTGACCGGTCCTGTGCCCGAACTGCTTGTAACGCTGACTTATGATCAGCCCTGTCTGAAGGGACCGCCGTTTTCCGTTGACGAGGACTTTGTACGCGCGGCTTACGGCAAGGTGTACGAAATCAGGTGCTTGCAAATTCGGGACGTTGCAGGCGGCCTGAAAGGACGCTGCCCGGCTTCCGAAAGTGTCTGGCAGTTTAGTCTGGTACGGGCTGATAACTGAAAACACGCCCATGTCGAAGCCGAAATATAACCGGCGCGATATCGAAACGGAGGTTGTGCACGCGTAAAGATCATAAAATGACTTACTGTAAGGCACTGCTGCCGTTCGCTTGGTCCCGAACACTATGTACCGAAGGTTAATGTGTCAAAACATTTTGGAAATAGACACCCTAAAACTTGGAATGATACCGAAATAAAGCGAGGTGGACTCATTCCTGGGCAAAGCTTTGCCTGCAGCCACCGTGGCGCATTGGGGAGTTTATGGACATGTGTACGGGCCTTCCATCCAAACCAAAACTGAAAGCGGTACTGTTGATTGGAGCCGCAATGACGGTTTCTGGCTGGAATATTGAGAATACCTATGCCGCGACTTCAGATTCCCCGCGTCACGGAGCAGTTAAGGCTGCCAAGCATAAAAAGAAGGTAGTCCGGAAGGCAACAACCGCTCATGATACGACTGCCGCTCCAACATCTGGCCTCTCGACTTCTCCTGCCGTCGCGACAAACGGTCTGCGTCAGAAATCCACTACAGTTTTACAAGCGTCGTCTGGTACTCTGAATGAGCATAGTGAAGACATTACAGTCACGGGCACACGTCTTTCGCAGACGCGCCTTAATGAGGTGACGGCAGGAAGCACGCTGGATGCGGCGCAGTTGCGCGCCCGCGGGTATTCCAACCTTGGCATGGCTCTTCTGCGTGAAAATCCGGCTTTTTCTGTCCCCTCCAACAGTCCGGTCGGTAGTCAGGGATCTTGGGGCGCGGGACAGACCTTCACCGGACTTCTTGCGCTGGGAGACCAGCGGACCCTGACGCTGATCGATGGCATGCGCATGGTTGGAGGGGCGACCGCTTCGCTTTATGGCGCTGGCAGTGGCTCGCAGGTCGATGTTGGCACCATTCCTACGTCCCTCGTGAAGAAAATTGATACGCGTTATGGCGGCGCTGGTGCGGCTTATGGCGCTGATGCTGTGGCAGGCGTTGTGAATTATCAGTTGGATGATCATTTCAAGGGTGTAGATTTCAATGCGCAGGGGGATTGGACGCAACAGCTGGATGGTGGAAAAGAAAAAATCTATCTGAAATACGGGACCGGCTTTGACCACGATAAAGGTGGTATCGTATTCGATGTCGAATATCGGAACGCCGATGGACTGGTTTACAATGATCGCCGCAACACTATTGGGAGTGGGGCAGAAACATATCTCTGGCCAGCCAAGACCAGCGATTCTCCATACTATTATGTTCTGACTCGCAATGAGCGTTTTAGTCAGTTGAGTGCTACCGGTATTCCCTTGGTCAACGGGAACCTCAATCCTTCAACTTTTGGTGTGGCTTCGGGTGGTATTGCAGCGGCAGGTGGGGGAGTTCTGCAGTTTAGCCAGGATGGAAAATCTCTGGTACCGCTGACGGGAACAGTAACGCGGAGTAATTACTATACAGCGGGTGGTAATGGTCTTTCTTTTGAAGATTACGATCAGCTCTATACCCCCCAGCAATCCCTGAACCTGACGACGCTGGGTCATTACGATTTTACCGACCATTTACATGCCACATGGCAGGGTTGGTATCAAAGGGGAGAGGCTAAAAGTTCGGTGAACCAAGGGCTTTATTACTCTGCCACCTTTGAGGGCTCTCCCCTGACGCGAGCAAATTTCGATTCGTCGCCAGAAAGTTACGTTAACGGCAATCTGGTGCTGAGCACGTCAAACCCATTTCTTACATCAGCAGAGCGTTCAACCATCATGAATGCCCTGAAAGCCTCCGGCCAACCCACGGACACGTTTTATCTCACCCGTGCCAATCAGGATTTCGGAGAAGGCGCTTTTACCACAACCAACCAGATGTATCGTTTTCAGGGCGGTCTGAATGGCGATTTCAATGCGGTTGGTCGCCATTTCGACTGGAGCGTGAAAGGGGAATATAGCGCATATCTGAGCAATACGCACACCCTGATGGTTGATACAAACAACCTCATTAATGCTCTGGATGCAGTGACGCTGCCTGATGGGACGATTGGCTGTGCGCCGGGTTACATCAATTCGACGGCCAAAACCCGTAGTGAAACCTGTGCGCCACTGAATGTCTTCGGGCGGGGGCAGGAAACTCCAGCGGCGCTTAATTATATTACATCGGTGGTCAATCCCAAGAACAAGAATACCCAGTTTGACATTCAGGCGGAAATGCACAGTACGGTCATGCGGTTGCCTGCAGGTGATGTTCGCTGGGATCTGGGTTATGAACATCGCCGGGAATCCTATGATTTCAATGCGGGGTCCATTCTGAATGGCGAGACCTTGGCGGATGGAAATGTTCGTCAGTATGGTGATGAAATTCCCGTTCCCAATACTTATGGCGCTTACGGAACGCATGAAGTTTTTGGAGAGCTGGACGTTCCTATTGTGTCTCCGGCAATGCATGTTCCCGGAGCCTATAATATTTCAGCAACGGCGAATGGACGGTATATCTACAACACTATGACCGGCAGTTACTGGACCTATATGTTCGGGGGAAGCTGGTGGCCGACGAGAGATTTTGGATTTAGCGGAAATTATGCCCAGTCAGTCCGTAATCCATCCGTCACGGAGCTGTTCTCTCCCAAAAGTCGCGTAAACAGCATGGCGAGTGATCCCTGTGCGGCTGAAGATATTGCGTCTGGTCCTAATCCAGCTATTCGCGCAGCGAATTGCGCGAAGCAGGGTATTCCGTCGGGTTTTGTGTCAGATATCGTCAACTACGGGATATATGGATCTGATGGTGGCAATGCACGTCTGAAAAACGAAGTTTCCCACAGCTATACGGGATCCTTCCATTTTACCCCACATTTCGTACCAGGACTTCAGCTTGATGCATCCTTCGTTGATGTAAAAATCAGCAATGAAATCATGGATCTGGGGATCAGTGATATTATGAGTTCTTGTTACGACTCAAAATCATTTCCCAATGCCTATTGCGATATGTTCACGCGCGATCCGAATACCCATCAGGTCACAGGCTATGAGGAAGGGTTTGTGAATATCGCCAACCAGCACATGCAGGCGCTGGAGGCTTCTTTGAAATACTATCTTCCGCTCCGGCGTTTTGGCAGACAGTTTGAGAACTGGGGAGCATTTGATCTTAGTGTAAACTACAATCATTATGTCAAAAATACCCAGACTTTCCTGGGAACAACCTACCCAGAAGTAGGAAGCACCAGTTCTCCGAAGGATTCATTTACGGCCAATTTGAACTATATTCGTGGTCCGCTATTTATTCAGTGGCAGACCATTTATTATGGTCCGTCCAAGTTCAACGTCACGGCAGGAGAGTATGCGGAAACGGATAATAATCGTCCGGATTTCTTCTACTTCAATACGACGATCGGGTATAAAATCACCAAGAATTTCAATGTGAATTTCATGATGAACAATGTGTTTGATGCCTTGCCAAAAGACGTTGGTACAGTGGGTCTGGCACGGTATTACGATGTCATTCTCGGGCGTGCATTCGAGTTGCAGGCCGGGGTTCATTTCTGACCTTCAGTTGGTTTCGGGTTTCGCGGATATACGCGGAACCCGTTTCGTAATCGCTCCAGACCGAGCCTCAGTCCTGCGACGGGCCCGTTACCTGCCGGACAGGTATGTCGCGGCGACAAATCTCGAACGTAGCGCTGCCTGCCTTTCCACCAGTCTTTTACGGGTGTGTGGTTTGCCCAGACACTCAGGGGACTCAAAGCTGGCCCTGAATATTAGGGAGGACAGGCCTTTCTGCTCCGCGCGAAGAGCAGCAAAAAGGAACACCCAACCAAAAGATTTTATCCGGCTTTTACCATGCCGATGTCTTTTCGAGGTCGGCGCCTCCACCCGGAAGGGGCGTTTCACCTGCCTTGCTGAGTTGAGTCCCATTCCAGTTCAGGGTCAGGAGGCTGCGATCCATAACACCCTGAACCAGAATGGCATGACCATCAGGCGAAAAGGTCAGCCCTTGTGGCCATAAGGTTCCCGGTGCTTGGGCAAGGGGAGCCAGATGTCCGTCTTGGAATGAGAGAACCGTCACGATACCCCGATCATGATAGCGCGGCGACGAGGGGGGCAGGGCGGAGCCGTTCTGCGAAACGACGGCGACATACTGCCCGTCCGGTGAGATATCCAGTCCTTCCGGCGCATTGGGAACAGGAACTCTCTGAATTTCACGGATCGGATTGCTCTTCAGGTCCAGAACGGAAAGGGCGCCTGGTAAACCTTCGCCATGGCCCAGAATTCCCATGATAGCGTAACGACCGTTCCGGGTGATCCGGATATTCCAGGGGCCTGGCGCGATGTTTAAAGGATGTGGATCGACGGTGATCTGATCTTCTTTAATATGAAGGGTATAAACCTTGTCCGCCTGCCATAAACTGACAAGGGCGCGCTTTCCGTCCGGGAGAATGGCCAATCCCCCTGGAAATCCGGAGACAGGCAGGGGAATGACGCGTCGGTGGCTGAGGTTTCGCCCGTCGAGTGAGAACCATGTCAGAACGCCGGATTTTCCATTGGCGACGAGGAGGTGATGTCCATCCGGCGTAAAGCGCAGGGTTGTTGCGCCGGGTGCAGACGCGATGTGCTGGATGATTTTGGGTTGTGGACTGGAGACATCAATCACCGTGATTTCGTCATCCGGAACGATTTTGCCGCTTGTCGTATCAGCCTTGGATGCAGCGGAGACGACCAGGATTTTACCGTCCGGGCTGAAGGTAACAGCGGTTGGTGGTCCGACAACGCTGCTAGGCACATCGATGCTGGTCCGGACTTTCCAGATGCCGTCCGATGTTTTTTCAAGAAAGGAAAGTGAGTCCGGTGTGAGGGGGTGGGGGAGGACCTGCACACCATTCTGAAGAATGGAATGGGCATCATTAGCCGAGACGACCGTCTGGGCATGCAGGGGGGATGCGAACGCAAGAAGCGCGGCACAGGAAAGCAGGCACAATCTTTGCATTTCTGGAAGCTCCTGAAGACGTGGAACGAAAGCTCGCAAGGCCTCAGGCCTTCGTTTTTCGGGAAAGTCGGATGAAGAAGAAAATGGCGAGTGTGAGAAGCACGACTGCCACAATCATCGCCGGAACGGTGAAAGCACCGAGTTGTGCAATAAGAGGTTTGGGGCCGCCGGATCGGATGAGCTTCACATCATCAGGGCTGACTTTGACGTTCGGATTGCCAAAATTCTGTTCAACGTAATTGCTGATATCCGCGATATCCTGATCGGAGAGGGTATCAACATACGATCCCGGTCCAAATCCCGGCATGTAGGTCGTATGACCGTTCACTTCCCTGCGCACACCCATGAGAATGGTGGTGATCAGGTTGTCGGCGATAGGGGCACCCACGGCCGTATTGTGGAAAAGCTGCGGATAGTATCCATCTGGACTACCCTGACCGGTCGGACGGTGACAGGCCGCACATTCTCCTGAAAAGAGATATTCACCCCGACTGAGCCGGTTGGCAGGCAGAGCACGATAGACGGCCTCACGTCCGGAGGCCTTTCCGTAGCTTTCCCGAGGCGCTTTGTCCTTACTGTCCGAGATGGCTGGAACCTGTTTGATGTAGGCGACCATCGCGCGGATGTCGGCGTCGTCCAGAGACTGAAAGCTGTGTTCAATGGCCTCGGCCATGGGGCCCCCTGCCTGGGCCTTGCCGGGGACGTCGCCGGTTTTGAGATATCGGAACAGGTCCTCGTTACTCCAGCCGCCTATGCCGCTGACGGGATCTGAAGTAATATTGGGGGCATACCATGAGGACAGTGAAGCACCAGCAAGAGGGCTGCCGCCTTTCTCCGCCATCATTGCATTGCGGGGGGTATGACAGGTGTCGCAATGGGCGAGAGCATAGGACAGATACTGCCCGCGATTGATTTCTGCGGATTTGGACGGATCTGGTTTGAACCGTGTGTCATCCAGGAAAAGAGTGTTCCAGATCCCCATGGATGCCCGGATATTGTAAGGGAAGGGGAGGGCGGTTTTCTGTGGAGTGCTCTCAACCGGCTTTACTGCCGACATAAAGTAGACGTACAGGGCATGCACGTCATCATCTGTCAGCTTGGTATAAGATGTGTAAGGCATTGCCGGATAGAGATGGGCTCCGTCGCGCCGGATGCCTTCTCTTAAAGCGTGGGCAAATTCTTTTTCAGTGTAGTTTCCGATGCCGTGCTCTTTGGAGGGCGTGATGTTGGTCGAATAGATCGATCCAAGCGGGGACGCGATGCCGTATCCGCCAGCAAAAGGCTGCGTTGAGCCGGGTGCGGTGTGGCAGGCTGCACAGTCGGCCGCGATCGCCAGATAGTGCCCGCGTTGGGTAACGTTCGTGTCGGGTCCGCTGCTCTGGGCATAAGCGCCTGTGCAGAAGCCGATAACAGTGGCGACGGCGAAAGCAGCAAACCCTGAAAGTGGCGGTTTTCTAAGGTATTTCTGTTTCATGCCTGCCCCCGTGCGAAAGCGGCCTTGATGGAATCAGCCGCTTTCAGTCCAAGCGCTGCCATGCTGAGTGTAGTGTTGACGACACTGGCGGACGGCATTGCGCCGCCTCCCGGAATCCACAGATTGGCGTGATCGTGGGCCCTGCAATCGCCATCGACAACAGAGTCTTTGGGGTCCCGACCCATAATCGTGCCGCCCATGATGTGGTTGTTGGCGTTATAGTCCGTCGTAATGCGGAGTTCAGTTCCTCCCATCAGGCCGGTAATTTCCTTTACCTGTGTGGTGACGGCATTCAGTCCTTTACGGACATAATCGCCCACATCGTAGTGAATGTCCGGGCATGCGAGACCCAGCGGGTCTGTGCGGGTTTTGCTCAGGGTCAGGCGGTTTTCCGGATCGGGCAGGGGTTCGAGGCTGATGGAGAGGTCAACACCACAGGCGGCACGGCGGCGGATTTCGTCATCGAGCTCTTTTCCGACCAGTCCCAGCTTGAGGGCCTGTTCTGTTGCAGGTGCAACACGGCTGATATTGTTCAGGATCATCTTGTTGGCTGAATAATCCCGGCGGAAATCTCCATCCCGCGGGCCGACGATGCAACTGCTTTGCGCTGGTCCACGTCCGAACCAAAGGGGTTCGTTGGCCAGAAAAGAGGCGTGCACGCCGGAATGGTCCATCATGTTGCGACCAACCTGATCGGAAGAATTGGCAATTCCGTTCGGGTTGCGGGCATTGGCGGCCAGCAGAAGCAGACGGGGCGTTTCTATCCCGTTACATGCGAGAACGAAAGTCTTTCCGGTCGCCTTATGAGACTGTCGATGGGCGTCGTACCAATGTACCGCCGTTACACGGTTATTTTCGTCGGTATCGATGCGATAGACTACGGCTTCCGCAATGGTGACGGCCCCTTTGGCCTCGGCTTTTTCGATATGCTGGATACCGTTATACATCGCCCCGATCGGGCAAATGGGCTGGCAGTTATTGTTGCCGCAGCAGGCCGGGCGTTCTCCGAAAGGCTCCATGCTTCGGCCCTGCGGAATGGGAACCAGATGAAAACCATGGGGATTGACGATTTCGGCAACCCGGCGGTCTCCGTAACCGAAGGGGATCATGTCTCTGGGGTAGGGACGGCTGCGTTCCTGAGGAGACTGGAGAGCTTTGTCATGAGGGCCTGAGACGCCCATTTCCTCCTCTGCCCGACAATAAAAAGGCTCAAGGTCATCGTACGATATGGCCCAGTCGCGTCCGACGCCGTA
The DNA here is from genome assembly GCF_018256215.1 of Gluconobacter sp. Dm-73. NCBI lineage: Bacteria > Pseudomonadati > Pseudomonadota > Alphaproteobacteria > Acetobacterales > Acetobacteraceae > Gluconobacter > Gluconobacter sp. Dm-73. The sequence continues at coordinate 90,224 of NZ_JAERLW010000008.1, forward strand.
GCGCGATTTCATTTCGAAATCGGAAGGTAGGTGTCGCCAGCACGATGCGGCCCAGTGCCATGTCGTTCCGCCTACAGTACGAAGATAGCCCTGTTTGAAGGCAGACCCATTGGGACCGGATAATCCAACATAATCGTTGGGCGGAAAATAGAGCGGCGCCTGAGCCATGGGGGACTGAGGATAGAGACCCTGAAAATCCGAATGAAGCCGGTTGTGGAAGGACATATTGCGCCAGTTTTCCACATATTCGGCACGCTTGAGACGAAGTCCCGCTTCCAGAATCACGACGGAATGACCGGCAGCAGCCAGTTCGTTTGCCACCAGCCCGCCGACCACTCCGGACCCGACGACAACGACATCCGCCGAGACGTCTCCAGATGATGTAAAATCCGGTTTGGCCATGGTTTAGTGCTCCTGACGGGATTTGGGAATGTAGGGGGGAGAGGACGGCGTAATGGGTTTGAGAGGAGGCGACTGGGGTGGGATCTTGCTTTCCACGCCTGGAGGCGCCGGAGGCGGGGGCGTCGCAGGGAGCGGTGCATGGATTGGAATACCGAGAGGCGGCGGAGCCTCTGTCCACCATCCGGGACGGCCGAAACAGTAGGTTGGTACCGGCAGACCGTCTTTGGTGGGCTGGTACATGAGGGCGTCGTAGTAAGCGACCATTGGTGCGTTGGTCTTGTCTTCAGTAGAGCCTGTGTACCAGGCAGCATTGAGTGCCAGAAAAGCCTTCTTCAAGTCACCAGATCGATCCAGAATTTCATGTGGCTGGCCGCCCTGTGCCGTAATTCTGGCGAGGGACTCGATCGTGCTGGCATAACCCGGAAATGTGGTCTGCATGGCAGCGCAGAGGCGGCTGCTCAGGACCGGATCGAGATCCGGTCTTCCGGTAATCGCCCTTGAGACACCCAGAAATGTCTCATCGAGCGGGGGGGCTGCAAGCGCATTGGCGCGGCCGAGGACGGAATTGCCGATTGCCACTGAGACGCTGCCCATGATGGTGCCGAGCAGGAGCGAACGGCGTCCTAGAAGCGGGGTTTCGGAAGGCGCGGGCTTGGGGCTGACTTTCTTCACGGCACAGTTCCTTGTCCACCATGTTCCGGGAGAGATACGACTGTCATTTCAAAGCCTCCACCGCGGCATTTGCAGCCTCGGAATCCTGAGCGTTATTGCCGCCGCTCACTCCCATGCCGCCAACAAGCTGTCCGTTACGGAATATCGGGACGCCACCACCGGCGGGCATGGCATCTGGAAGAGCCAGAACTGCCATTTTTCCGCCACTCAATGCGGCTTCGAAAGCTGAAGACGGCCGCTTGTAAAAGACTGCGCTGACAGCTTTCCGTTTTGAGAGTTCGAGGCTGGCAAGCTGCGCTTCTGCCATACGTTCGACGAGAAGCGGTTGTCCCGAAGGGTCCACAACCGTCACGACAATGGCTGTATGATTGGATGCAGCTCTGTCTTCCGCGGTCCGCGCCAGAATGCGTGCCTGAGCAAGAGATATGTTCGAGGACGATGGTTCATCTGCCTGAACAATCCTGGGAATGATGCTCACCCCGAGAACCGTCACATAACAGATGTGTCGGAAGAGCTTATGGTAAGCCCCGGTGGGCCTATTCCTGAATAGCAGCACGTGGCGCGCCTTTCGGTCATATTTCGTAACGGCTAAGGGGCATTTGCCATGAGACTCAGGAGTCCACCTAGATCGGTCTAATTCACTATATTGTGACAAAGTATGGAAATAAGGGAACTTATCTTGGTCTGGTGAGGGGGCTTGGCCCTCTTGATGGCAAGGACTTGGCTATTATCTCAATGAAAAAAAACCATTTTTTTCATTTGGCCGAAAATTGGAAAATTTGAACCGATCTAAATTTTTGCCCTGTCTCTTAGTTTTGCGAGAAAGTCTTCACAGATTTCGTGATGAAGGGCGGGATGGGAAATGAGAAAATTATATGGCATGTCCGCTCCGCAGATGACGAGAAGTACTTATCCGATTTGATTCGGAGTCGTTGAATCAAGTTTGAATAAGTATCAAAATGTTTTACTGGAATGGAAATGTCTAAGGATATATTAGAAATATATCATTTTGGAGGTTCACTAAATAAGGCATCAAGATTCTATAAAATATTTTTATATGTTACTTTTATCTTTTCATATTCTGGATTAAATTCTTTTGTTTCTGCTCAGGACCTGAGTAATACTCAACCTCAATCCCAAGTTCTGGGGCCTCAGCAGAATGCCTCCACACCTTTAAATTCGGTTCAGCAGAATGCGCCCCCGCAGGTCGCTATCCCGCCGGGTATCTTCACCACTTACCCGGCCCCACCTTTGTCGCCTCCCCATGCGGCCCCGTCGCCTATTACAGAAGGGCCGCCCTCCATTTTCTCGGACCCGTTCGGTATGACGTCCTGGCTGAGAAAAAACGGTATTGGGTTTCATTTTGATAATACCAATGAGTATGCAGGAGCGCTTCAAAACCCAACGAAAGGGCCCCACTATAAAAACTATAGAGATGGATCGAGTAACGCTGGACAGTATTCAGCCAATCTTGTTGTTGATTGGGAACATCTGGCCGGTATCAAGGGCTTTGTGACGCGCATGACGACCATCGGTCGATATGGAACAACTGCCAACAGAATGTTTGGTGACTGGTTGGCGCATAGCTCCGAGATCTATGGCGGTGGTGGAAATGTAGTGGTGCACCTTGTTTCTCTTTACGGAGAAGAAAGTCTGTTCGGGGGGCGGTTTCTGATTTCGGGTGGCCGGATGTCCCAGATGTCTGACTTCGCCTCCAGCCCCATTTTCTGTAGCTTTCAGAACAACTCGTTCTGCGGCCGTCCCAAGGCTGCGGCGGATAGTAATTATTATGGCAGTTATCCAGCGGCGACATGGGCGTTTCATATGAAAGGGCGGCCTCGGAAAGATCTTTATATTCAGACAGCTGTATATTTTGCTGAAAATGGCATCTACATGAATTACCAACATAGAACGGGATTCAAATTCAACGGAGCCAATATTGTTGGCTATGAAATTCCGGTCGAAGCGCAATGGGAGCCACATTTCGGAAGTCATCATAATCTTCCGGGCCATTATAAACTAGGGTTTGTATATGACGATGTTCGTCGCCCTGATAATTATTATAACACCAAAGGCCAATCCTATTATGTCTATGGTGGCGTTCAGCGCATGCGAGACTCATCGTGGCAAACGTATTTCATGTTCGATCAGAAACTTATGAATTATTCCAACAGACCAGAAACGGCAGGACTGACATTCATGGGGGGGTATATTTATAATTCTCCTCATACTGCCGTGCGCGATTTTGAAGTCTATGGCGCTTTGATCAGTCAGGGACTGATACCCGGTCGTCCTGAGGACATGTTTGGTGTGGCTTTTTCTTATGTCAGCATTGCCCCGGGAACGCGTGATACGACGTTTGCGATGGTTGCGGCGGGGAAATATGTCGGTATGCCCAACCATGCGACAGGCGTTCAGACCAACGCCGAGGTTTTCGAAGTCGATTATTCCATAAATGTGATGCGCGGCGTAACGTTCAGACCCGATTTTCAGTATTATATGAACCCTAACGGACAAGTTGGTCTGCGCAATTCGGCGATGCTCGGCTTCAAATCTTATGTGTCTCTCTTTTAGATCGATCCATGGAGTTATGGTTATGATAATTTCCCATATACAAACCGCTCCAAGGAACCCATTGGTTGTACCTTCGGAAGGATCAGGGCGCGTGGCCTCCGCAACTCTGACGCACCATCAACTGTCCGGACACCAGAATGCGGGTGCTGGAGGGACTGGCATTTTCAATTCTGTCCAGCAGCAGGCGCGCAGCGTTACGACCAACGCCCACAGGATCTGTGACGATCGTGGTCAGGGGAGGGAAGGACGTCGCGCTCTGCGGCAGATTGTCGGCACCGATCACACCGAAATCGCGTCCGGGCATTTTCCCCAGAGACAGCAGATGTCCCATCAGGGACTGAGCGACCATGTCATTGTAGCAGATGAAAGCATCCGGCGGACTGGAGGACGCCATGAGATCCGGGAGGCTGCCGAAATCAGCCAGATTTCCCAGATTGGTGGGGATGATCAGGTCATGGCGGAGTTTGTGTCTTTTGAGGGTCTTCCGAAAACCGTCCAGACGTTCCCGGGCGGCAGAATGTATGGCTCTTCCCCCAAGGAAGGCAATGTTCTGCCGACCATGTTGGATGAGATGTTTGACTGCGAGAGAGGTACCCTCCGCATAGTCGGGGCCGACATAGTCACCGCCCGTCTGCGAGACATGTCGCAGAACCTGCACGCAGGGGATGCGGAGGTTTGCGATTTCGGACAGGAGCGCCTCGGGCGTTCCAACGGCCGGACAGATAATCAGGCCATCCACCCCATGTTCGCGCAGACGCCGGACCTGTCTGAGCTGTCTCTCGGGGTTTTCAGCGCTGTTGACCAGGATTGCGACAATACTGGCTTCCACGATGATTTCGTCGATCCCCAGCATCAACTGGCTGTAGAAAGGGCTGCCGATATCGCAAAGAACCAGTCCGATGGTGCCGGTTTTCTGACCCCGGAGATTTGCGGCACCTCGATTGTAAATATAGCCCAGCTTGTCCATCGCAGCGATGACCCGTTCTCTCGTGCTCACAGAAACCAGGGGGCTGCTTCGAAGAACAAGAGACGCAGTGGCGCGCGAGACCCCTGCTTCAACAGCAACAGAATTGAGAGTTACTGCTTTCTGAGGGCCATTCATGCTTGTCAAATCCCTCCTGGGAGCTGCGGCGTGTCGTCATTATTCAAAATACGGTCTCTCCGGGAGCGGATCTCTTTTTCGTGAGCATCCCATACTTCCTCAAGTGCGCAAAGGGAAAAGGCAGAGGGATGTCATTATGCAGAATCATTTCATGTCGTCACGTCATGTGTGTCAGTGGAGTATCAAATGAAGCTACCTTCTTCAACGCGGCGGAATTTCACCGCGGGTCTTTTGGGGTCAACGTCGTTCTGGATTTACGGGGGCCACAAGGTCTGGGCTGATGCGTTGCAGTCGGAAAGCAGCCGACCGTATCAACCGCAATATTTTACGCCCGAGGAATGGCGTTTTCTGAATGCCGCCTGTGCGAGAATATTCCCTGCAGATGCTCATGGGCCTGATGGCGCGGTACTCGGGGCGCCGGAATTCATCGATCGGCAGATGAATACTCCTTATGGCCATGGTGAGTTGTGGTACATGTCCGGCCCGTTTCGGTCAGGGGCGCCCAATCTGGGATATCAGCTCTCTTTGCCGCCGCGTGATCTCTATCGACAGTCTATTGAAGCTGCGAATGCCTATGCACGCCAGCTTAAAGGACGGCGTTTCGACGAGCTTGAACCTTCGGACCAGACCGCTCTTCTCAAGACGTTCGAACAGGGAAAAATGATGCTGGGCGCGGTACCTGCCCATACGTTTTTCGAGCAGCTGCGCCAGAACACGCTCGAAGGCGTTTTCTCCGATCCCCTTTACGGCGGCAACAAGGGTCTTGCGGGCTGGATGCTTCTCGGCTTCCCCGGCGCGCGGGCTGATTTCATGGACTGGGTCAACCAGAAAGGGGCGCCGTATCCTTTCGGGCCTGTTTCGATATCTGGCGAAACTGCCTGAGGATTTTCAGAAGATGTGTGCAAAAAAAGTTGATGCCGTTGTGATCGGTGCGGGCTGGGCGGGTTCAATCCTGGCCAAGGAACTGACGGAAGCGGGGCTGTCTGTTGTCATGCTGGAGCGTGGTGATGAGCGCGCCACTGCTGTTGAGGGCGATTATCCAACCTCCATCGACGAACTGAGGGGGGCGATCCGTCATCGCCTTTTCCAGAATATGTCGAAGTCTACCGTCACGATCCGGAACACGCTGGATCAGGAAGCCTTGCCATATCGCCGTTTGGCAGCGTTTCTGCCGGGCGAGGGGGTTGGCGGTGCCGGCTTGCATTGGTCGGGCGTGCATTTCCGTGTTGCGCCGGACGATCTAGCCCTGCGCACCAATGTTGTCGCCCGTTATGGCAAGAGCTTCATTCCCGAGGGTATGAATCTTCAGGACTATGGTGTGACCTATGAAGAGCTGGAGCCGTTTTTCGACAAGGCGGAGAAGGTTTTCGGCACGTCAGGAGAGCCATATACAATCAACGGGAAGGTTGTGGGGAAGGGAAACCGCTTTGCTCCTGACCGTTCCGATGCCTTTCCGCTCCCGGCGATGGGCGATGTTTATTCGGCCAGTCTGTTCAGGACTGCCGCTGCCAGCGTGGGTTACCACCCGTATGCGCTGCCTGCTGCGAATGCGTCGGCGCAATACACCAATCCGTATGGTGCGCAGATGGGGCCGTGCAATTTCTGCGGATATTGCAGCGGGTATGACTGCTACATGTATTCGAAGGCGTCGCCGAATGTGAACATTCTCCCTGCGCTGCGTCAGGATTCAAAGTTCACACTGATCACCAAAGCGCATGTTCTTAAAGTCAATCTGGATGCTGACAAGAAAAAGGCGACTGGTGTGACCTATCTCGATCTGCGAACCCAGAAGCAGGTCGAGCTGGACGCTGATCTTGTCATTATCAGCGCTTTTCAGTTTCACAATGTTCATCTGATGCTGCTCTCGGGTATTGGGCAGCCTTATGATCCGAAACAGAATACCGGAACGGTCGGACGGAATTTCGTCTATCAGACAATCACGACGTCCCGGGCCTGGCTTTCTCCCAAACAGTACACGAATCTTTTTGTCGGTGCTGGTGGGGCAGGTGTGGCGATTGATGATTTCAACAGCATGAATTTCGATCACGGCCCTCTTGGTTTTGTGGGCGGATCACCGGTCTGGGTCAATCAGGCGGGCGTCAAGCCGATTGCGGCGGCTGTCGGCGGGCCGGGCGGCAAGGCCCCCACATGGGGCGAAGGGTACAAAGACGCAATGGTGGACACGTACCGTCATTCTCTGACGATCGACGCCCATGGCAGCAACATGGCGTATCGGGATGTTTATCTGGATCTTGATCCTACTTACACCAATGCCTATGGGCAGCCCTTGCTGCGGATGACGTTTAACTGGAAGGAGAACGACATCCGTATGAACCAGTATGTGGTTGGTAAAATCGAGCCTGTTATCAAGGCGATGGGAGCAACCCGTTATTCTTTGGGAATGCTGAAAGACGGCGAGGTTTTCGATACCCGCCGGTATCAGACCACACATCTGGGTGGAGGCGCTGTCATGGGCACCGATCCCAAGACGAGTTGCGTCAACCGTTATCTGCAGAGCTGGGACGTTTCGAATGTTTTCGTCATCGGAGCCAGCGCGTTTCCGCAGGGAATGGGGTATAATCCGACCGGTATGGTTGCGGCTCTGGCTTACTGGGCGGCTTATCATATCCGGACGACCTATCTGAAAAATCCAGGTCCGATGGTGCAGGCATGACATACGGTTTGTTTTCCCGCGCAGCGTTTTTCAGCGCTGCTGTCCTGCTGACAGGTTTCGTTTCGGATCTGCATGCAGAAGATACAAATGCCCTTGTCAAACAGGGACAATATGTTGCGGAGGCTTCCGATTGCAGCGCCTGTCATACGGTCAGCGGACGGGGTAATTTCGCGGGCGGTATGGAGTTCAAGCTACCGATTGGATCGATCTATTCATCCAATATCACTCCGGACGCCACACATGGAATTGGTGCCTATTCGGAAGCCGAATTTTCCCGTGCCGTACGTGAAGGCGTACGCCGGGACGGAGCAAGCCTTTATCCGGCAATGCCCTTTCCGTCCTATGCCCGCATGAGCGATTCAGACATTCATGCTCTGTATGTCTATTTCATGAAGGGTGTTCAGCCGGTTGATCAGGCGGCGCCTTCCAACCGGATTGCATGGCCGCTGTCCATCCGTCTGCCGATGACCATCTGGCGGGCGGTGTTCTCGCCTTCTATCCGTGCGGCACAGAAAGACGTCATGCGGTCTCTTCCCAATGATGGGATAGGACGCGGCGCTTATCTTGTGGAAGGACCGGGTCATTGCGGGGCCTGCCATTCTCCCCGAGGACTGGCGATGCAGGAGAAGTCGCTTTCAAACAGCAGTGGATCACTGTTCCTCTCCGGGGGCGCGCCAATCGACGGTTTCGTCCCGACCAGTCTGCGGCAGGATCAGCGGACCGGTCTTGCGGGCTGGTCCGAGGACGATATCGTCCAGTTTCTTGCGACCGGTCGTAACCGGCGGGGTGAAGCATTCGGAGGTATGACCGATGCCATTTTCCATGGAACGCAACATCTGACGGACGCAGACCTCCACGCGATGGCGCAGTATCTGCTGTCGTTGCAACCGCATAATCCGGCTTTGTCGGCATGGAGGTATGATCCGGAAGCGGCGTCCGCGTTACAGGCGGGAGATGTCTCGGCTCCAGGAGCCAAGGTTTATGTAGATCATTGTGCGGCGTGCCATCGTTCCGATGGTCGTGGATATGCGCCCGCTTTTCCGCCGCTCGCGGGTAATCCGGTGCTCATGAGTGATGATCCGGCCTCTCTGGTGCATGTGGTGCAAAGTGGTGCGGTGCTGCCAGGAATGACCAGAGCGCCGTCCGCCTTCGTCATGCCGGCCTATGGAAACATGCTCAGCTCGCAGCAGATTGCGGATGTCGTAACGTTCATCCGAAAAGCATGGGGAAACAATGCTCCGCCAATCACGGCTGCAACAGTGGACGAGCTTAAGAAAACCGCACCGAAGACGATGATGAAGCAGGGTATTATTCCGCTGAACTGAGACTGCAGGAAATGCCGGTGAGCCGTCCGGTCGGAAGGGCTCGCCGGCATTCATGGCAGGCTCAGAAAGCTGCGGACACTGTTCCGAAGAACATGCGCGGGGCCGTGGGGTAGCCGGTGTATGTGCTGGCATCTCCGGCGGCGATCGTGGACCAGGAACGCGCATTCGTCAGGTTGCTGGCGTTGAACTGGAGCTTGAGGCTGTTCATATGCGGGATCTGGTGGAACGTGTAGCTGGAGCTGAAGGCAAGCTGCACGCGCGGAGGAACCATGACGCTGTTGGTGATGGTGCCCGGACGGACGCCCATATAGCTGCCGCTGAACTGGGCGTTAAAGCCACCCTGATTGTAGTTGACGGCGAACTTGTCGGACCATGCCGGAATGGCCGGGACCTTCTTGTCCTTGGTGGCATAGAGCATCGCTCCATCCATGAAGTCGTTGCCGTAAATGCTGCTGACATAGGACACGGCATCATAGATCGAGAAATGGGGTCCGAAGCGCAGCGTAAACGACATGTCCATGCCGTTTGTCGAGACGCTGCCAAGGTTTGCTACCGTATTGCCGACGCCTGAAATACCCTGACCCGGCGGCGAAATGGTGCCGAGGCGGTTGTAGAAATCGACGTGATAATATTCGAGCTGTCCGCTGATCCCGGTCAGGATGCGCGTATTGATCGGATGGCTGGTGCGGATGCCGGTTTCATACGTCCAGGATGTTTCCGGCTTGCCGCTGCGCTTGAACTTCTCGAAATCCGCCTGATCCGATACGGCCCAGGGTGAGGTCGAGCCATAGCCGGTGGCGGCGAAGGAGTTCATGTTCTCCTGAATATTGGCAAAGAGCTGTTCGTGCTGCGTGACGTTCCACAACGCACCGAAGGCGGGCAGGAATGGTTTGTAGGACGGGATGGTCCCGCCCGCGACAGTATTGGTGCTGGTATCGACGATCTTCTTCGCACCTTTCACGGAAGAGGCGAGGGACTGCGGCAGGGCAGCCACCGGGAGGGTGCCGTTGGTATAAACCATTTCGGACTTGAAGCCCGCCGTCAGCGTCAGGCGAGACGTCACCTTCCAGCTGTCCTGAAGATGCGTCACGAAAGTATTGGTGTAGAACGCGTTGTTCCACTGCGTGAACAGCGGGTTGGTCGGGCGCGTATAGGGCGTCAGCGTGTCATTCTGCGTCAGCGGATACCAGTAGCGCCCCTGTTCGTTGTTGTTGCGCTCATACCAGCCACCCAGCTCGATATTGTGATGGCCGAGGCGGTAGTGCAGCGTGCTGATCAGGCCGCCGCGATAATCGCTGTATTCCGTGGTGCGGACGGCGAAACCCGTGCCACCCGTGGCATTCCAGACCTTCGGATCAATACCTGCGACGCTGTAAGTGAACTGTCCGTTCTTGATGTATTTCGTGCCGGTCGGGTCGAGATAGGAGCCGAGGATCGTCAGGATCGCATTGGTGCGGATGGAGGTCGCGACCACGCCTGCGCCGTCGTCGTAATGGAAGTAAAGCTGGTTGTCCCAGTTCAGGTTCGGGGAGAACCGGTGGGAAATTTTCAGATAGGTCAGGTAGTCCGTGCGCTGGGCGGCGGAGAAGTAATATTTGTTGTTCGGCGTTGCCGGTCCGGCTTTGGTTGAGCTTTCAGCCGGATACCCCGCCATGGCGGCGTTCAGGTCCGGGAAGAAGGCCCCGCGCGCATAGAGATCGGTGGGAGCCGTCAGACCCTGCGTGTTGGGCTCGGCCTTGTTCTGCCAGTCGAAATAGGCGGTGATGGTGGTGTTTTCGCCCTTATGGACGAATTTCCCGTTCACCTGATAACCACCCTGCCGGTTGGCATTGCCGAGATTCCAGGGACGGGCGTCCTGACGGGCAAACGCCATATAGGCGGAATTGCCGTTGCCGAAATTGCCTGTATCGACGCGCGCAAATGTCCGGAATGTGGAATAGCTGCCGAAGGTCTGGTTGATCGTGGCACCAGCCTTCTTTTTCGGATCGCGCGTGGTGAATTCGATCGTCCCGCCCAGATTGCTGGTCGAGGCCGTGCCGAGCGCGCCTGCACCAGAGGACAGGGACGTCGATCCGATGTCTTCACTGATCGCCGCGCGCTGCGGGGACAGGCCGTTATAGTTGCCATAAGCCCCGGCGCCGAGCGGCACGCCGTCCATCGTGTAGCCGAGCTGGTTCTGATTGAAGCCGTGGACGTAAATGCTGGAATTCTGCTCGTTATTGCCCCACGGATCGACGTTGGTGAACGTGACGCCCGGCAGCAGATCCAGCGCCTGCATCGGGCTCTGGCCCGGCATGAGCGTCTGCATTTCGTCGCCGCTGACACTCATGACCGAGCGTGTGCGGTGGCCGGTGGCGACGATCTGTTCGATGTCATGCGCCTGCGCTTCACGCAGGCGCTGCGGCTTTGGGCGCGCGGAGGGGTCCTTGCGGATGATGACGCCGCCATCCGGCATGGCCTCTGCCTTCAGTCCGCTCCCGCGCAGCAGGCGTTTGACCGCATCGTCGGGCGACAGCGTGCCGTCCACGGCAGGCGCGCGCAGATGGGCCACGGCATCGGAGGTGAAAATGATGTTGCGGCCCGTCTGATGCCCCAGCGTTACGAGGGCCTGTGCCATGGGCTGCGGCGCGATATGCACCGGAGCGCTCGGGGCTGCGCAGGCGCTGGACAGCGAATGCGTCAGAATGGTCGCGCCTGCCGACAGAAGCAGAACGGTGCGGCGGGGGTAACGGGAGGGCGGGGTCATGGGGCTCGTTTCCTGTCGTCGGGCCTGAAAGCGGTCTCGACAGGAAGACAGATGAGAAAATGAAAACCTCAGCGCGATGCAGCGGTTTTCATCGAAACGTCATAAAGCGACGATTTCGTAAGCGTTATGGGCCGGACGGATCCGCAGGGGCAGCAGATGCGGGAGCATCTGCAAAAACGCATCCCCCTGACGTACATGATACACGCCGCTCAGACGCTGCGAGGCCAGACGCGGCGCGGACAGGACGATCTGGCGGGAGGCGTAACGGTTGATTTCCTGAATCACCTCCGCCAGCGGCTGATTGCGGAACACCAGTTCGCCGCTCTGCCAGGAGAGCAATGTTTCCAGATCGGGATAATCGATGTTCCAGCCGCCGTGGCGATCCATCCGCAGGCGCTGTCCCGGCATCACCCAGCGTCCGGCCTCGCGCAGGGCGGCTGCGGTCAGGAACACCTTGCCCCGGATAGCTGTGACTTCCGTATTGCCGCGATTGATGCGGATATCGGCGGATGTCTTGTCATGAAGCTGTACGGTCATGCCGTCGGCGGAAAGATGGAACGGGTCCGGTCCGGCCACCGAGAGCAGGACCTGCCCGTGACACAGCCGCGCCTGCTGACTGTTCGCGCCCACCACAAGGCGCGTCTGGGTGTCGAGGCGGCAATCCGTCCGGGACGTGAGGCGGACGTCGCGGATGCTTCCAATTCCGGTCTCTTCGATCCGGCTGGCATGGGCACCTTCCCATGGCGGAACGGCCAGAAAAGCCGCAGCCACCAACCCGGCCAGCGCATGACGCCGGCTGAGCACGGGGCGTCGGACGGTTTGAGCCGGTTTTGCAACGACGGGGGGCGTGCGTGCGCCTCCGGAGAGTTCCCACAGTTCCGTCAGATGTTCGAAAACCGGTCCGTTCCGGGGATCGCTCGCCAGCCAGTCGCGGAACATGTCATGGTCGAGCGGTGTGCAGTCCTCGGCATGGAGGCGTGCAATCCATTCTGCCGCGCGGAGTTTGATGACGTCCATCAGATTGGTATTTCAGTGATCCATCCATGCTGAAAGGAATATCAGCGCCTTTGCGATATGTTTTTCAACGCTGCTTTCACTGATCGCCAGCGATTTCGCAATATGGCTGTACTTCATTTTTTCCACACGGTTCATCAGGAAGATCTGTCGGGTCCGGTCCGGGAGCTGTTCGCAGCCTTCGTGAAAATGCGCCAGTCTTTGCGTTGATTCGTAAATATCCTCCTGCGAGGGCGCAGGGTCGGGGACATTGACAAGCGTTTCGAAGTCGTCCGCCGCCTGCACATATCCCTGCCGTTCGCGGCGGATCGCGTTGAGGGAGGAATTCACGGCGCTTCGGGTGATATAGGCGTCCTGATGCTGCACGCTGCCTTCGGGGCGCTCGAAATAGCTCATGAGGGCGTTCTGAAGGTGGTCGTCCGCATCCTCCCGACGGGTCCGGGAACGCACCCTGCGATAAAGGCGCAACCATTCCTGCTGACAGCGCATCCATGTTCCCGTTTCTGGATGTTTCCGAATCACCACGCCCTGAAAGGACCCCTCCGGGCTGCGGCGCAACAGCGTTTAGGGAATTCGCGCGGCTACATTCGTGACAGTTTCATGAAATGGCGTTTGGGGGAGTGGGCAAATCTCCATTTCATGTGTCCACAGAGCGGAGGGCGTGTGTCCAAAGACCTCTGGAAGCCCGGTTTCGCAGGAAGCCGGGCTTCGTAGGAAAGAACTGCTGCATGGTGTTCATGAAACGTAGAAGCCTGCTGACCGGCCTTGGTGCGGGTCTCCTCCTCTCGACGCGCGTGCGTGCGCTGCGGGCTGCTGTCCCGCGCGATCTGGAGAAAAATCCGAGTTTTAAAGCCACTCCGTTCCAGCTTGGCGTGGCCTCCGGCGATCCAGCTTCGGACGGTCTGGTGCTGTGGACGCGCCTCGCCCCCGATCCGCTGGAAGAGGCAGGCGGCATGGAGGCTCTCAAACCGGTTCTGGTGGGCTGGGAGGTCAGCGAGGACGAGGCATTCTCGAAACCCGTACAGAGCGGACAGGCGCTCGCCCATCCGGAGCTTGGCCATTCAGTTCATGTCGAGGTTGCGGGGCTGAGGCCTGAGCGGCCGTATTGGTACCGTTTCCACATTGCGGGCTATCAGAGCCCCGTTGGCCGGGGGCGTACGCTGCCAATGCCGGGTGCGCCGCTGTCACGCGTGCGCTTTGCCGCAGCCGGCTGCCAGCATTACGAATATGGCTACTACACCGCCTGGCGCGCCATCGCGAACGAGCCGATCGATTTCGTGTTCCATTATGGCGATTATATTTACGAAGGCGCGGATAGCGGCGACCATCTGCGCGATATCGACGGGCGCAAGGCGCATGTTCTGCGGCGTCATGTCGGGCCGGAATGTTATTCGCTGGACGAATATCGCCGCCGCTATGCCCAGTACAAGCTGGACCCGGACCTTCAGGCCGCCCATGCCGCGACGTCGTGGATTGTCAGTTTTGACGACCACGAGATCGACAATAACTGGGCCGGAGATACCGATCAGGACGGCACGCCGCCGGAGATTTTCCGTCTGCGCCGGGCGGTCGGACTACAGGCGTATTACGAGAACATGCCACTGCGGGCGACGTCCATTCCCGATGGCAGCCACATGCAGCTCTATCGCAGCTTCACCTTTGGCGATCTGATGAACATGTTCGTGCTGGATACGCGCCAGTATCGCAGCGATCAGGCGTATGGTGACACAAATGCTGCGCAGGGCAAGGACGTCTGGTCTCCCGAGCGCACCATGATGGGCGCGGAACAGGAGCAGTGGCTGTTTGACGGTCTGGGGCGGTCGGACGCGAAATGGAACCTGCTGGCGCATCAGGTCATGATCATGGATCTGGCGCATCGGAAGTCCGCGCATTCCGAGCTGACCTACAGCATGGATCAGTGGTCGGGCTATCTTTACAGCCGCAAGCGCCTGCTGGACTTCATCGACACGCATTGCCCCGGAAACGTGGTCAATGTGACGGGAGACGCGCATCGGCACTTCGCCGGGGATCTGCTGATTGAGCCGGGGCGCGGTAAGCCGGTTTCGGTTGAATTTCTCGCCACGTCCATTTCATCGGGAGCGGATGGTCTGGGCGACGACGATCATTTCAGTCGCATTGCCCGCAGCGAAAACCCGCACCTGAAAGCCACGACCGACAAGCGCGGTTATGTTTTGTGTGATGTGGGGCCGGAAGTATGGCATGCCGATCTGAAGACGATCGACCGGGTCATGGTGCCGGGGGGCAAGCTGTCCACTTATGCCAGCTTTGCGGTTGAGCGTGGCAATCCGGGCCTTCAGAAAGCCTGAAAAAGAGGGTGGTTGTCCTAGTGGCAGCCGCCTTTGCCCGAGCGGTCGCAGCCCGAACAGCCACCGCAGCCCTTGCCTGCGGTGGACTGTGGCGTGGAGAGGCCCACAGCTGTTCGTACTCGGCCCCATCCGACGGGAAACAGGCGGGCGTACCAGTAAATGGCGGCCGCGCAGACAATCAGGACGGCAACAGCAAATTCGAGCATCAGGGAACTCCCGTAATGGCGCGGGTGATGTGATAGGTCAGGAATGCGGCCAGATAGGCCAGACCGAACAGATACGCCGCAGCCCCTAGAACGGTTTTGATCGATCCGGTTTCCCGACGCATGACAGCCAGTGTCGAAATGCATTGCGGCGCATAAACATACCATGCCAGCAGCGAGAAGGCCGTGGCCATGCTCCACTGCGTCGAGAGCAGGGGCAAGAGCCTGTCGGCCGCGCCGTCATCGGTGGCTCCGATGGCATAGACGGTGGCCAGCGAACTGACCGCCACTTCGCGCGCTGCAAGGCCGGGAATGAGCGAGACGCAGATCTGCCAGTTGAAGCCGATGGGCGCGAAAACCCACTGCATCAGATGGCCGATCCGTCCTGCCAGACTGTAATCGATGGCCGGTCCCGGTGCGCCTGCGGGGGGGAGCGGGAAGCTCGACAGCGCCCAGAGCAGCACGTTCAGCGTGACGATGATCGTGCCGACGCGGGAGAGGAACATTACCGCCTGTTGCCACAGTCCGAGCGCAAGGCTCCTGAGATTCGGGCGGCGATAGGACGGCAGTTCGAGCAGCAGTGGATGTTCTTCGGACTTCACACCCCGCGTCATGACCCGCGCGGCGATCACGCCGCTGATGATGGCGACGGCATAGAGCCCGAACAGCACCAGCCCCTGAAGCCCGAAAATTCCGAGAACCGTATGATGTGGCACAAACGCGCCGATCAGCAGCGTATAGACCGGCAGGCGCGCCGAGCAGGTCATGAGCGGTGCGATCAGGATCGTGACCAGACGGTCGCGCGGGTTCTGGATCGTGCGGGCGGCCATGATGCCGGGAATGGCGCAGGCGAAGCTCGACAGCAGGGGAATGAAGGAGCGTCCGCTCAGCCCCGCCAGCGCCATCAGCCGGTCGAGCAGGAAGGCCGCGCGTGGCAGATAGCCGGATTCCTCAAGGGCGAGAATCCACAAAAACAGGATGAGGATCTGTGGCAGGAACACAATGACCGTGCCCGCACCCGCCAGCACACCGTCCGCCAGCAGACTGTGCAGGACGCCGCCCGGCAGCGGTTTGAGAACGATCTCTCCAAAAAGCGAGATGCCATTGCCCAGACCGTCCATGAGCGGTTGCGCCCACGCGAAGACGGTCTGGAACATGACGAACAGCACGATCAGAAGAATCACCGGGCCCCAGACTGGGTGCAGAAACACGCGGTCCAGCCGGTCCGTCAGGCGGTCCGTTCCGGAGGCGGGATCGACGACATAGGTCGCGAGCAGGCGCCGGACTTCCATATGCGGGTCCAGCCCTGCCGGAAGAGGCACAGGCGGAGCCGGGAGGGCAAGATCCAGCGCTTGAAGCAGCGGCATCACGCCTGCGCGGTTGAGGCTGATCACGGGGACGATGGGAATGCCCAGATCGGCCTGCAATCCGGCGACGTCGATCTGAAGGCCGTGGCGGCGGGCTTCGTCCATCATGCTCAGTGCGACGATGACGGGAAGGCCCAGTTGCTTCAGTTCCAAAAGGAAGCGCAGATGCAACCGCAGGTTGGTCGCCGAAATAACGGCTACCAGCATTTCCGGTCGGGGTTCGGTCCGATGACGTCCGAGACAGACATCGCGTGTGACGTCCTCGTCCGGGCTTGTCGAATCAAGGCTGTAGGCGCCCGGCAGGTCGAGCACGCGGATGGCGCGGCCGTTGGGTGTGGTGAAGAAGCCTTCCTTGCGTTCGACCGTGACGCCCGCGTAGTTGGCGACTTTCTGACGGCTGCCCGTCAGCTGGTTGAACAGGGAGGTCTTGCCGCAGTTCGGATTTCCGACGAGGGCGATATGCAGAGAGGACGCGGGTGTCTGCGGGGACTCGGTTGCACTCATGGGGTGTCAGGAAACGGTCCGCAGGCCGACGCGGGCGGCTTCGCCACGACGCAGGGCAAAGCGTGATGTGCCCAGACGCACGGCAATCGGATCCCTGCCCATCGGACCGGTCGCGACGACCTGTACGGCTTCGCCGGGCACGAAGCCCAGTTCGCCGAGGCGTGTGGCGATCGGGTCCAGAGGCGCACGCTGTTCGACCTTTTCGATCACGGCATGTCCGCCCTTGGGCAGTGTATCCAGATACAACATCAGTTCCGTACCCCGGTGAGTATGCACGGAGGCTCACAGGCTCCGTCCTCTGTTCTAGATAGGCGCATCCGGCCCGTCCGGGAAGGGGAGTGAGAATGATTTGCATCAAGTGCGGTCCGGGGTACTGTCTGGGACTGGAGAAATCGCCGGATTTTATAATAAATTTTACGAAAATTCCCCTGACGGGGCATAGGCTGGAGCAATATCCCATATTGAAACGGAATATCTGCACCTTACTGGCACAAGACGAGGCCCGTTTTCCTGCGGGAGACTCGGTTTTTTCGATCGGGAAAAGGCGGATC
The DNA here is from genome assembly GCF_018256215.1 of Gluconobacter sp. Dm-73. Lineage (NCBI taxonomy): Bacteria > Pseudomonadati > Pseudomonadota > Alphaproteobacteria > Acetobacterales > Acetobacteraceae > Gluconobacter > Gluconobacter sp. Dm-73. Next base: position 107,685 of record NZ_JAERLW010000008.1, read on the forward strand.
GGTGTCTACGGACTGGCAATTCCCGACGCAGCGGGGCATACACACGCGTTACGGGTGCGCTTGAAGGCGGACCCCGATGGGCGGACATGGACCCATGAGTGATGTTCGGATGTCTGACTAAAGGGCGGATCCAGTAATGGCACTATCCCGGAATGAGCATGCAGTGGATGTCTGCGAGAACTGTGCGCCGCTGGACGATGACGGTCGTCGCGTCGAGCAGCCTCGCAAGAAAGCCCTGACGAACCGTGTGCGTCGGATCGAGGGGCAGGTCGGCGGTGTTCTCAACATGATCGAGAACGACCGCTACTGCGTGGACATCCTGACCCAGATTTCCGCCATCAAGTCGGCGCTGGATGGTGTGTCCATCCAGATCCTGTCGTCCCACGCCAATGGTTGCGTGCGCCGCGCAGTGCAGGAAGACGGTGGAGAAGACGCCATCGACGAGCTTCTCCAGGTCGTCCGCCGGATGATGCGCTGACGAATCAGCGGTCCAGCGTTTCGCCGGGGGCGGGCTGGCTCGTCATGCCCATATCCATTTTCTGACAGGCGGCGCGCTGCTGCTTCATTTTTGGCGTCAGCGGGCTGTTCTGTTTGCTGAGCGTCTCAAGATGCGCGCACAGGGCCATCTGCTGATCCATGTTCAGTCCGGCCATCGGGTCCTGCGTTTTGGGGGACGACATGGTCATGGCGTTTTTGCCGCCCATCTCCATATGGCTCATATCCATGCCGGGCATGGAGGGATCGGCGTAGGCCGTGCCGGTTGCGAGGAGGGCGGTCAGTGCGAGGAGGGTCTTGCGCATGATGTGTGACTTTCTTGTGTGGGGTTTTGGAATCAGAACCAGCTTCGGACGCCGAGGCTGAAGCGGACGGAGCCGGTGTCGTCGTGCTGGTCACGGGCGATCCGGCGGGCTTGTGTGAGATATCCGGAGTAGGTCACGGCCACATAAGGCGCGAATTTCCGCCAGAGTTCGTATCGCAGGCGCAGGCCGGCATCGACATCCGACAGACCGGCGCCAGCCTGACGTCCCGTGTCGGACTTCGTGTAGAAATTGAACTCGGCCTGTGGCTGGAGGATCAGGCGGTTAGTCAGCAGGAAGTCGTAAGAGCCTTCCACGCGGGCGGCGAAGCGTCCGCGATCGCTGACATAGGCCGTGGCCTCGAACTCGAACTCATAGAGCGCCAGACCTTCGATGCCGAACGCGCCCCAGGTGCGGGTCGGGCCGTCATCAAGGTCCATCCGCACGCCGCCCTGAAGGTTCCAGTAGGACGAAATCGAGCGCGTATAGAGGAGTTCGTGGTCGCCATCGCTCAGGCGGCCTTTCTCCAGCGTGCCTTCGGATTTGAGCCAGATCTTGTTGTAATCGCCGCCGAACCACGCTTCGCCGTCCCAGCGGAAATCGGTGCCGCCGGGCGCATAGCGGCCTTCAAGCTGGTTGAAGATGCCGTGCAGCCAGGTGCCCTGATCCATAGCGGGTTTGATATCACCAATATAGACGACGGGCGTTGCTTCCGGCGCATCGGCGGCATGATAGACCGGCTGGTCGGCGCGAGCCGTGCCGGATAGGGCGAGAATGGACAGAACCACGAGAGAAAGGGCGTGTTTCATGCCACGATCACCGTGCGGAACATGCCCAGATCCATGTGATACATCAGGTGACAGTGATACGCCCACATGCCGGGGGTATCGGCCGTCACGAGATAACTTAGCTTCGAGCCGGGCTGGGAAATGATGGTGTGCTTGTAGGGGCGGTAATCGCCCTGACCATTTTCCAGTTCGCTCCACAGACCGTGCAGATGGATCGGATGTTCCATCATGGTGTCGTTGATGAGCGTGAAGCGCACGCGCTCGCCGAGTTTGAGGCGGATCGGGCCGGATTCCGAGAATTTCCGTCCGTTGAAGCCCCAGATATAGCGGTCCATGTTGCCGGTCAGATGCAGGATGATTTCACGCGTTGGCGGTCGCAAATCCGCTCCGGGGCGGGTGGCGCGGAGTTGCTTGTAGTTCAGGACGCGGCGGCCGTTGTTTTCCAGACCGTCGCCGGGGCTGCCGGTCCGGTCGATGGGCATCATGGCGCGCATCTGGTTTTCGACATTGATGGGTGGCGGGCCGGGATCGTCCACTTCCATTTTCGGCATGGCCATGTGGCTCATATCCATGCCTTTCATGTTCATGCCGGGCATGTCCATTCCGGCCATGTCGCCATCCATTTTCATGCCCGACATGTCTCCGGACATATCCATGTCCTTCATGCTCTCGCCGGGCTTCATGTTTCCCATGCCCATGTCCACCATGGTGCGGACGGGGCGTGGGTCCATCGGCGGGAGCGGCGCGATCATGCCTTCGCGCGGGGCAAGGGTGCCTCTTGCGTAGCCGGTGCGGTCCTCGCTCTGGGCGAAAATGGCATAGGCACGGTCGTCCTTCGGCTGGACGATCACATCGTAGGTTTCGGCCACGCCGATGCGGAACTCGTCCACCGGGACAGGTTCGATATCGTTGCCGTCAGCCTGCACGACGAGCATTTCGAGCCCCGGAATCCGGATGTCGAAAAACGTCATGGTCGAGCCGTTGATGAAGCGCAGACGCACCTTCTCGCCGGGCCGGAACAGGCCGCTCCAGTTCATGTCCGGGGCGTGCCCGTTCAGCGTGTAGGTGTAGATCGCGCCCGAGACGTCCGCGATGTCGGTCGCGGCCATGCGCATTTTCGACCATGCCAGACGGTCCGCGAGGGCCGCGCCCGCGCTTCCGGCCTCGCGCGCTTCCTTTGGGAAAGACGCCGCCGTGCGTTGGCGGAAGACGTAATAATCGTCCTGCATTTTGAGGTTGCTGACGATGTCATGGGGCATGACATCCGTCCATTCAGCGAGGAAAATGACGTAATCGCGGTCGCAGGCGTTCGGGTCCGGGCGGCGCGGGTCGATGACCATTGCACCATACAGGCCCATCGCTTCCTGCATCCCCGAATGGCTGTGATACCAGTAGGTGCCGCTCTGATGGAGTTTGAAGCGGTAGGTAAAGGTCTCCCCGGGGGCGATGCCGCCGAAGCTCAGCCCCGGGACGCCGTCCATGTTCGCGGGCGTACGGATGCCGTGCCAGTGGATCGAGGTCGGTTCATCCAGCGTGTTGGTCACGTTGATGCTGACGGTATCGCCCTGCTTGAAGCGCAGGATCGGGCCGGGCACCGTGCCGCCGACGGTCGGGGCGTGCATGGTCTTGCCATCGAGCGAAATGCGCGTGTGGCCAACCTTCAGATCCCACCGGTCAGAAGGGGTGGGGGGTATGATGCCGGAAGAAGCTCTAATGGGAACAGCCGTGGACGAGAACGCCTGTGAGGTGCGGGGCAGAGCTGCCAGAAGGCCGCCTGCACCGATCCCTGTTACGAAACGCCGTCGTGTCAGGCCGCCCCGGAAGCGGGACGGAAAAGTCATGAGGAAAAATCCGCAAAAATGACAGAGGATCAGGCCCTGAATGCCTATTTTGGGCAGCAGGACGGGTCCACGCCGATCAGGCGTGTGTCAGATTGCGCGGGGTTTGGGAGGCGGTGAGGCGGGGATCCAGTCCGTGCCGCTGAAGCGGCCTTGCAGCCCGGAGGCAAAGACGCGCGCGGCACTATGGGCCGGGCCGGACGGGTGGACGGACGCCATTGTCAGCATGGGGTCGGCAGAGACTGCATGCGTATGGCAGCAGCCTTCGGAAGACTGTTGCGGATGAGGGATCGCGTGGAACGCTGAGGTTTTGCAGCAATCCGTGGCATCCGGCTTCTGGTGATGGGCCATGTGATGCATCGTCATAGCGATGTGGGTCATGGCCATGTGGGGGCCTTCAGATCTGGCCTGCGCGGTGGATGCGCCGAGCAGCAGCCCCACCTGCATGAGCAGGCAGGCCAGCAGGCTGATCCAGATCCGGGCATGTGTCCTGACCATCAGAAATCACCACAGAAGGGGAAGAAACGGAGCGATTCATCGTTCGAATCTGATCCGACCCTATACCCAGCCGGGGGATCGGAAAAGATTATTTTTTCGTGCCTGAAAAAATTGTCTTGTCGAATCTGTTTCGGGGTCAATATGAAAATTGCATACCCCGGTGCGGTATATATACCAAAATATGATCGTTAAATAATAACTGTTGCCAGAATCGTTTTATGGTGAATAGTTATATAAACCATACCCCCGCATCGTATGCGGATATGCCGTCACCGGGGAGTTTTTCTCTCTTTCAAGGATTTCACGACATGACAGAAACAGCGCACATGACGGTCGAGGGCATGTCCTGCAACGGATGTTCGGGCAAGCTCCAGCGCGCTCTTGAAGCCGTAAATGGCGTAACGGGCGTCGATATCGTGCTGGATGGCGGCAAGGTGACGGTCTCTTACGACCCGGCCCATGTTTCGCCCACAGCGTTCAGGGACGTCGTCGAAGACACGGGATTTGACGTCGTTTCCTGAAGCCGGAGCACGCCTCCTCCTGAACAGGAGCGTTTCATTGCCGGCCTCATGCCGTAACACGGTGCTTTTCGTGGAACGGGCTGTTGCATGGGGCTGGCATGTCTCTTTAGGACAGACATTATGACACAGCATGGCATTTCAGCTCGCCGTCGGCTCAACTTTTCCGCTATTTCCCACCATGCCCTGATCTGGGGCAGCCTGATGGCGGGCGCATGCCCGGCGGCTTTGGCTGATACGGTTGCAGAGCGCGCCAGAAACCACCCGTCTGTTTGCCATGCCACGCACAGGGCACCGCGTCCTGTGCATTGCGGGGTATCGCGCCGCGCCGATAAGCCTTTGGTGCAGTCTGCGAAAGCTCCTCTCGCGGCCTCTGCTCCAGCGCCTGTCGCAGCCGCGTCTCGCTCTTCCGAAGATCTGGATGCTGCGTCAGACGAAAATATTCAGGTTCTGGGCACCAACCACACCTATACGGCACCCGCTGTTGAAGTCTGGGGGAAAAGCCCCGTGGCGCTTAAGGACGTGCCGCAGTCGATTTCGGTCATCACCCAACAGCGTATGGAAGATTCCAACATGCTGACGATGGCGGATGCGATGCGGCAGATCAACGGAATCCGGGTCTTTCCGGGTTCTACGGCCAATTCCAATTATTATTCACGCGGATATCAGCTCACGACGTCCATTGATGGCACGCCCAACGCTGCCGGGACGCTGAATAATGCCACCTTTGACCTGTCGATGTATGACAGGATCGAGGTGCTTCGTGGCTCTTCCGGCCTGTTGCAGGGCGGGGGCGGCGCGGGTGGTGTGGTCAATCAGGTGACGAAGAAACCCGGGATGGACTTTGCCGCGGGCGGATCGGTCAGCGTGGGCAGTTTTGATAATTACCGGGTGGATACGGATATCACCATTCCGCTGAACCACTCGAAAACCGTGCGCTTCCGGACGGCGGACCTGTATCAGGACAATCATTTTTTCTACAAATATTCCCACTCGCGCAAATGGCAGGCCTATGGCGCGCTGGAATGGGATGTCACGCCCACGACGACGTTTATGGTTTCCCATGCTGCCCAGCAGCAGGATATTACGGCGCCCTATTATGGTCTGCCTCTGACCACGGCCAATACCCTGTGGTCCGGTAGCCGGGATGCGAACCCGAGCCAGAGCTGGGGGTATTCGAATTACATGACGCAGCAGACGATTGCGTCCATCACCCAGAAGCTCTGGGGCGACTGGACGGCGACGGCGCGCGCCACGTTCTATGACCAGGACTATAATATTTTCTACAACGAGCCCTGGAACAAAATGAATCCTGCGACCGGAACGCTTCAGTACCGGGATCAGGGGATCTCCAAATATAAAGGCTCTAATACGTCCCGCTCCGCGGATGTGTATGCACAGGGCAGTTTCAAGCTGCTCAACCGGACGCATCACGCGTTGTTCGGGTTCAACTACAATTCCTACGAGCAGATCACGCAGTATGCGAACGTGAACTGCAACAATATTTACAACAATATTAGCCTCGAAAACACCAATGCCGTCCCTCAGCCTCCGGCAAGCTGCTTTGATTACAAGCAGAATGCCGATGGATACGGGACGGACGACTATGCCTATCAATGGGGGTTCTATGGTCAACTCCGACTGGAAATGATCCGGCATCTCTCCCTGATTCTGGGCGGTCGTGTTTCACGCTACTATGAAAAACTTCAGGACATTTCTCCTGCACCGAAGGGGGAATGGGTCAATCAGGCCGATCTGCGCGGGCAGCTTACCCCCTATCTGGGCACGGTGTATCAGATGACGCCGAACATCTCCTGGTATGCCAGCTATGCCAGCATTTTTACGCCTGCTGTCGGCAAGCAGAGTTATCGTGGCGGTGGTTTGGCGCCACAGGAAGGCAATCAGGTCGAGACCGGGTTCAAGGCTGAATATTTTCATGGACGCCTGAACCTCTCATCCGCGCTGTTCCGGATGGAAAGTATCAATCAGCCGGTGCAGGACCCATATCATTCACTGTACTACATCACGACCGGCCCGATCCGCCGTCAGGGCTGGGAAGCGCAGGTCGATGGTCAGATCCTGCCGGGGCTGGATGTGTCGATTGGCTATACCTATCTGGACACGAAGGTCTCAAATGCGAAGGTCAATGATTTCGGGGGTGTTTTCTCGCCGCATCACATGTTCAAATCCTGGGTGCATTACAATGTGCAGGATGGCTTTCTCAAAGGTCTGAATGTGGGGGCGGGGATTGATGCGAACAGCAATCTGCGCGGCAGTTACGCCACGACCATTCAGGGTGGTTACATGACTCTGGATGCGATGGCGGGGTATCGCTTCAACCGCCATCTGCGCCTTCAGTTGAATGCGACGAACCTGACCAATCGGTATTATTACGAGCGGGCCAGCGGTCAGTGGCAGTTCAATTTCCCCGCCGCTCCGCGCAGCTTCATGGCCACACTTCGTGCAAACTACTGACGACGCAACCCCGCCGCATTCCCTTGCGGACTGGAAAGTTCTCTTTCCTTACTGGAGGTCCGAAGAGAAGTGGTGGGCCTGGTCTCTTTTGGGCGGGACCATCGGGCTGTCCGTGCTTTACGTTCAGTCCGCCGTCTGGTTCGGGGCGTGGTATCACCGGTTTTTCGATGCGTTCTTTGCGGGAGAGGTCGGGCGGTGTCTGGGGATGCTGCCGTTCTATCTTCTGGTGACGCTCGGTTCTGTCGTGGTGCATGCGACGCAGACTTATCTGACGCAGGTTCTCTCGATGCGCTGGCGTCTATGGAACACAAAGGTCTATCTGCGGCAGTATCTGTCGGAAGAGGCGTATTACCGGCTCGAACATGGCCCAAACCGGGCGGACAACCCGGACCAGCGTATTGCGGACGATCTGTCACAGATGACGGTCCAGACGCTCAAGCTGGGTCTGGACGCCATTGATGCGGTGACCACGCTGCTGTCTTTCGCGGTCGTTCTGTGGAACATCGGGGGGGTATTGTCTTTTGACTGGCATGGCCGTCATTTCCAGATCCCCGGCTATCTTTTTCTGGGCGCGGTTCTCACGTCGTTGGTGGCTTCCGGGATACTGGAGCGGTTCGGCGCGCCGTTGATCGGCGCGAATTACCGGCAGCAGCATTTCGATGCCGATCTGCGTGCCGGGTTGATGGATGTTCGGCGTAATTCCGAACAGATCGCCTTTTATAGGGGCGAAAATGCAGAGCAGTTACGACTGTCCGGCTACCTGACGCATATCGCCACGAACTGGCGCAGCGTTGTGCGATATACGTGGCGGGTTAATTTCATCAGCGAGTTCTATACCGGAGTCGCAACGATACCGCTGTGGCTGATGTTGGCTCCAAAAGCCATGGCCCATGCCCTGAGCTTCGGGCTCTATTCGCAGATCAATTCGGCCTATACGCAGGTGCGGATCAGTCTGGAATGGTTCATTTTCAACTATGCCGATCTGGCCACCCTGCGCTCAGTGCTTCAGCGTCTGGGGGAGTTCGAGCGGGTTGTCAGCCAGTCTTCTGAAAGCGGAATTGTGCGTTTCGCAACAGAAACGACTGCCGTGCAGATCCGGGATCTGGTCCTGAACCTGCCGGATGGAAAGCCGATTGTGCAGATTGGCGATCTGACGATGCAGGGCGGTGAACGCTGGCTGGTTCGCGGACCGTCCGGTTCGGGGAAAAGCACGTTCCTGCGGGCGCTGGCCGGGCTGTGGCGACATGGGCGGGGGGAAGTCTCTTTCAACATCCGGCAGGCCATGTTTTTGCCCCAGCGCAGCTATGTTCCGTCCGGGACACTGCGTGAGGCGCTGAGCTATCCCGCAACATCCGACCACTATGACACCGCTTCCTGCCAGCAGGCTCTGGAAGCCGTCAATCTGGCGGGATACGGCCATCGGTTGGACGAAACTGCGGACTGGGACGCGGTGCTGTCTCCGGGCGAGCAGCAGCGTCTGGCTATGGCGCGGGCATTGCTATTCCGGCCTGCAATCCTGTTTCTGGACGAGGCGACGTCTGCTCTGGATGCCGCCAATGAGCGCCGTCTTTACGAGGCCCTTCTTTTCTTCTTGCCCCACACCACATGCATCAGCGTTGCGCATCATGATGCGCTGCGTGTTTTTCATGATCGCGAGATTGTTCTCGGGAGTGGAAAAGCTGCTTTTTCTTTACTTGAAAAATAGGGGTATGGGGTATATTTCTTGCGGAGCTTCCCTTCCGCTTCCTTAGCCGACAGGACCCTTTCCAGATGTCAGAAACGATCAGTTTCCCCGTCGGCGGCATGACCTGCGCCGCCTGTGCCGCGCGGATTGAAAAAATCCTCAACCGTCAGGAGGGCGTTAGCGCGACCGTTAATTTTGCTTCCGAACGCGCGCAGGTTGCTTTTGAAAATACGGCGTCTTCCATTGAAACTGTTGTGGCTGCCGTGCGCCGCGCGGGCTTTTCCGTGGATGAACAGAGCCTTGATCTGTCGTTGTCCGGCATGACCTGTGCGGCCTGTGCGGCACGGATCGAAAAGATCCTGAACCGGCAGCCTTCCGTGCAGGCGAGTGTGAATTTCGCGGCCGAGCGGGCGCATATCAATTATATTCCGGGCGTGGTCGAACCGGCGGATCTGATCGGAAAGATCGAGAAGGCCGGATTTGGCGCAACGCGGCTGGACGAGGGCGACCGCGAAGATCCGAAGGCCAAACGTGCGGCCATCTGGAAGCGGGAGCGCAACCGGTTCATCCTGACGCTTGTTCTTTCGCTGCCGCTCTTTGCCGAGATGATCGGCATGTTTTTTGGGCGCATGATCGTACCGGTTCCGGTGCAGTTCCTGTTCGCCACGATCGTGCAGTTCGTCTGCGGGGCGCATCTGTATCGCAGGGCGTGGAATGCAGTGCGTGGCGGTTCGGCTAATATGGATGTGCTGGTCGTGCTGGGGACGTCCATTGCATGGCTGTTCAGTGCGGTTGTTGTGGTGTTCGGGCTACATCAGCATGTCTATTTCGAAGCCAGCGCCTCCATCATCACGCTGATTTCGCTCGGCAAGCTCATGGAAACGCGGGCCAAGAACCGCACCAGTGCCGGGATTGAGAGCCTGCTTCAGCTTCAGCCGCAGATCGCGCATGTCGAGCGTAATGGCGTGATCGTGGACCGGGCCGTGGCGGACATGCATGTCGGCGATATTTTCGTCGTGCGTCCGGGTGAGAGCGTGCCGGTGGACGGCGAAGTCCTTGAAGGGGCGTCCGAAGTCAACGAGGCCATGCTGACGGGTGAGAGCGTGCCGGTTCTCAAAGAAGCCGGACAGGACGTGTTTGGCGGCACCATGAACGCCAATGGGGCGCTCCGCGTCCGGGCCACGGGGGTTGGCGCGGATACCGCACTGGCGCGGATCGTGAAAATGGTCGAGCAGGCGCAGGGCTCCAAGGCGAATGTGCAGCGTCTGGCCGATCGGATTTCGGGTATTTTCGTCCCGGCCGTTATCGGGATTGCGGTTCTGACGTTTCTGATCGGCTGGGCTGTGACCGGATCTGCGGTCTGGAGTCTCGTTTCTGCCGTGTCTGTTCTGGTCATTGCCTGCCCGTGTTCGCTTGGTCTGGCCACGCCGACGGCCATCATGGTGGGGACGGGACGGGGCGCACAGTCCGGCATTCTGTTCCGCAACGCTGATGCGCTGGAGCGGGCCGAAAAGCTGAAAACCATCATTGTCGACAAGACCGGCACCCTGACTCTGGGACGCCCGACTGTTGCGGCGGTTCATCCGGCGGACGGGGTTCTGGTGGATACGCTTCTGGGGGTGGCACAGGCGCTGGAGCATAATTCGGAGCACCCGCTGGCCCGCGCCATCGTGGATTACACGCAGAGCCATGGTGTCAGTGCGTCTGTCGCAGCAGAAGGGTTTGAGGCTGTTCCCGGCAAGGGCGTTATTGCGCGGATCGATGGGCAGGAAGCGCGACTGGGCTCACCCGTGTTCATGCAGGACAGCGGGCTGGATCTGTCGTCCCTGCCGGTCGCAGCGCTGGAAAGCGAAGGCAACACCGTTATCGCCGTGGCGCAGGCAGGTCAGGTTCTTGGGATCATCGCGCTGGCGGATGAACTGCGGACCGATGCTGTGACGACCGTGCAGGCCCTGAAAGCGCGGGGCATCCGTGTGGTGATGCTGACGGGAGATAATGAACGCGCGGCGTCTGTGGTGGCCCGACAGGTTGGTGTGGATGAGTATCTGGCGGGGGTTCTGCCGGAGCACAAGGCTGAAGGCGTGGCGAAATACCGCGCTCAGGGTGATCTGGTCGGCATGGTCGGCGATGGCATCAACGATGCGCCTGCGCTTGCGGCGGCGGATGTCGGATTTGCCATTGGGGCCGGATCTGCCGTGGCGCTCGATACGGCGGATGTCGTATTGATGAAAAGCGAAATGAACGGGGTGCTGGACGCAATTTCCCTGTCCAGCGCCACGCTGTCCAAAATCCGGCAGAACCTGTTTTTCGCCTTCATTTACAACATTCTGGGTCTGCCGCTGGCGGCGTTCGGCATGTTAAACCCGATCGTAGCAGGGGCGGCCATGGCCATGAGCTCCGTCTCGGTGGTCAGCAATTCTCTGCTGCTCAACCGCTGGAAACCTTCCGGCCGTCAGGTCTGAGGGCGGCTGCTCCGGGTTACTGGACCCGGAGTGGCAGGCGTCTTCTGGCGAAGTCGAGCATGGCTGTGGCACCATGCTCCCACAGGCCCAACGGCTCGCTGCTACCGATATGGCCCGCAGCGCCGGCTTCCAGAAAATCCGACTGCCAGTGTCCGGCCAGTTCGCGCGCGCGGAGCAGGGATAGCCAGGGATCGTTGCTGCTGGCCATGACGGCTGTGGCGGCGGGAAGGGGTGTTCCGGGCAGGGGGCCGAACGCCCGGATGAGGGCGACGTCCGGATGTGTCGTCTGGTCGATATCGGCCGGGGCCACCAGAAAGGCTCCGGCAACACGGCGTCCGCCATGACGTGTCAGCCATTTTGCCGTCAGTACTGCGCCGAGGCTGTGTGCGATCAGGAAAACCGGGCGTGTCGAGGCTTCGAGTGCCGCCGTCAGAGCGGTCTCCCAGTCTGCGGGATCGGGTGTTTCCCAGTCTTTCTGATGGAGGCGACGCAGGCCATAAGCCTGTTCCCAGTGCGTCTGCCAGTGATCCGGGCCTGAGCCGAACAGGCCTGGCACCAGAAGCAGATCGACCTGCTGTCCGAGCGTGCGGAATGCTCTGGCGATGCGGGGCTGCGCCGTCCCGGAAAGACCATGCGAGGCCCAGGCGGGGTCAAAAGATGTGGGACGGCCGGAAAACAGGTTCATGACGTTATCTCCTCTCAGCCCTCCCGATTCTTTTGCAAGAGACCGGAACAGGATTTGATTTAATAACGAACATATATGAATATTAAATAAAATAACTTTATAAAAAAGTTATTTTGCGGACGTCAGGATAGCCCGTCGAAAAGCTGTGTGGAGAGATAGCGTTCTGCGAAGGACGGCACGATGGCCACGATCGTTTTGCCTCGGTTGGACGGCTTGCGGGCCAGTTCCATCCCGGCAAACAGCGCAGCACCTGCCGAAATTCCGATGGGAATGCCTTCAACGGCGGCACAGAGGCGCGCGGTGGCGACAGCTTCCTGTTCCGAGACTTCGAACACGCCGTCCAGCGCCTTGAGGTCCAGCGTATCGGGTTCGAAGCCCGGCCCGATGCCCTGAATACCGTGTGGTCCGGGCTCGTCTCCGTGCAGGACTGCGCTTTCGCGCGGTTCCACGCCGTAGATCTTGATGGATTTGCGATGTTTTTTCAGGCCGTGGGCAATACCGGAGGCCGTGCCGCCCGTTCCCAGACCCGCGACGACCATATCGACCTTGCCTGCCGTATCTTCCCAGATTTCCTGAGCCGTCGTCTCTTCATGCACGGCGGGATTGGCGTCGTTTTCAAACTGGCTCGGCATCCAGGCGTCGGGGAGGGTGCGGTTGAGCTGTTCAGCGCGTTCAATCGCACCGGCCATGCCGCGGGAGGCAGAGGTCAGTTCGGTTTCCGCGCCCATCAGGCGCAGCATTTTGCGACGTTCGGTCGACGCATTTTCCGGCATGGTCACGATCAGCCTGTAGCCAAGCGCCACGGCGGCAAAAGCCAGCGAAATACCGGTATTGCCCGATGTCGGCTCGATCAGGACCGTGCGGCCCGGCGTAATCAGGCCGCGCGCTTCGGCATCCCGCAGCATGGCCACGCCGATGCGGTCCTTGACGGAACCGAGCGGGTTGAAAAATTCCAGTTTGAGGAGCAATCGCCCGTTGAGATGCTCACGCTGGGTCAGGTGAGGCAGCGCGACCAGCGGGGTGCCTCCTACCGTTTCCAGGAAAGAATTGAAAACGCGTCCCCGGGGGGCTGCATAACCTTCGAACGGGGCGGGGGACAACGGAACCTTCTTGCTCATGACTGTCACTTAACATGGAAAACGGGGGGAAGGGCAGACGGTAAATGAAGGGCTTGCGACAACATATAAATAACTTAATTAAAACGTATTTACTGATATCACATCATGTTCATACGTTATATGTTGACGCTGCGTGTCTGGGTGTCGTATTCGACATTCTGAAGTGACGTCCACAGCAACAGGGCCAGTCGGTCGATGATGTGTCGAATGTGTAGCTCGCAGCAATCGCGCTGCCTTTTTTCAGGTCCGGAGGCATTTGCCTCCGGCATGTCATAACGCCCGACACTGAATTGTCGGGCTCTTTCTTCAGGGTCCGGCATCATGCTTGGTTCAACCATCATCGAAATCAACGGAGTCTTTCTCGGCGCGGCCATTCTGGTCAGCAGCAGCGGGAAACGGCGCTTTTATGCCGCGCATGACAGCGTGCGTGCGCTCCATAATGAACTCCTTCCCGATCTGGGGACGCTCCAGCAGCGTATCCGCCTGCATGTGCGCAAACCGGCCCTCGATCTCGCCTGATTGCGAAGAGCCTCTTCTGTCCGGGTGGTTTCGTGCTGTAGAACAGGAAACAACGCAAACCGGAACGAATGGGAGCAGGCGTGGAAGGAAGTTACCGGCGGGTTGTCCGCGCTGTTCTGACGCGTCGTGACGGTGCTTTTGCGGCCCTGCTTCTGGCTTTCATCATTGTCGCCTGCCTGTCCGCCCCGCTTTACGCCACCCTGAACGGCGTCGATCCGTTCTCGTCCGATATTGCGGGCACCACGATCCGTAATGGACAGCGCGTCGATCTTATGCAGCCGAATGACAATCCGTTGCATCTGGGTCTGAGCCCGATTGGGCCGGACTGGCGGCCGGGGCCTTATGTGCTGGGCGCGGATTCGCAAGGGCGGGATGTCGCGGCGCGTGTGCTTTATGGTGGACGCAATTCGCTTCTGATCGCGTCGGCCTCAGCTGTGTTCTGTCTGTGTCTGGCGGCGTGTCTGGGGATTTGCGCGGGATATTTTGGCGGTTGGATTGACCTGATCCTGTCGCGTATTCTGGACATGCTCTGGGCGATCCCGGTCTATCTGTTTGCGATTTCACTGTCCGTCGTCACGGTCGGGCATGGCATCCGGCTTGGGTTCATCACTATCGGCGCGGATAATCTGCTGATACCGATCGGAATTATTGCGCTGGTTTATGTGCCCTATGCCGCGCGGCCTTTCAGGGCGCGGGCGCTGAGTCTGTCTCAGGCAGGGTTTGTGATGGCGGCGCGGGGGATGGGCGCGTCGGATTTCCGTATTTTGTGGCGGGAGATCCTGCCAGGGCTGATGCCGACCATGGCCGTGCTCGCGCCTCTGGTGATGGCGTTGTGCATGCTCGCGGAATCCGCTTTGTCGTTCCTGTCGCTCGGCGTGCAGGCTCCAGCGGCGTCGTGGGGAACGATCATTCAGGATGGTGAAGGGCTGCTTTATACGCGGCCTGTGGTTGCCATTGCTCCGGGCGTTGCGATCGTCCTGACAGTTCTGGCGCTAAATGTTCTGGGCAATGCGCTGCGGGATCAGATTGATCCGAAAGGTGCGGCCCGATGATCCGGAGTTTTGCCTCACGGACCGGGCAGATGCTGCTGGTCATTTTCGGGATTTCGGTTCTGGTGTTCTGCATTTTCTTTGCGACACCGGGTGCGGACCCAACGGCGCGCATTGCAGGGCGCGGGGCCAGTCCGCAGGTCGTGGCGCGCATCCGGGCGGAGTATGGTTTCGATCGTCCGCTGCCGGTGCAGTATGTGACGATGATGCAGAAGCTGTTCGTGAGCCGGGACCTGACGTCCTTCGTCAATCACGGTCAGCGCGTTGTGCCCGAAGTGTTGCAGGCGGCGCCGGTGACGCTTTCGCTAGTGCTATGGGCGGCATTTTTCTGGGTCAGCGGGTCATTGGTTTTCGGGATTGCTTCGGCGGTCTTGCGCGATAGCTGGGTGGACCGGCTGCTGATGGTTCTGGGGCTGATTGGCCTGTCCATGCCGGTGTTCTGGCTGGGCGAGGTCGTCAATCTCGTCACGCAGAGCCGCTGGCATGACACGTTTCTGTTCCGTTGGGTGCCGCCGCTCGGATATGTGCCGTTTTCGCAGAGCCCGTGGGGCTGGGCGAAGGCGCTGTTCCTGCCATCCCTGACGCTGGCGGTGTGTTTTATTGGCCTTTATGCGCGGGTTCTGCGGTCCGAACTTTTAACGGCGATGGGCGAGGATTCCATCCGCACGGCGCGCGCCAAGGGGGCAGGACCGGTGCGAGTGTGGCTGTGGCATGGTCTGCGGCTGTCATGGCTGAGCTATGTGTCGCTGTTTGGGCTGGATTTCGCGCAGCTTCTGGGGGGCGGAGCGCTTCTGACGGAAGTCGTGTTCGCCATGCCGGGCGTGGGGCGGCTGACCTATCAGGCGCTGGCGACGCTCGATCTGCCGCTTATCATGGCGACGGTCATGTATGCCGCCGTTTTCGTCGTCATCGCCAATGCGCTGGTGGACGGGCTTTATGCCCTGCTGGACCCGCGGATCAGGGAGGGACGGCATGGAGGCTGAAGTGCTTCTGAAGCTGCATCACCTGCATCTGGAACTGCCGAACGGGACTGCGCTTCTGGAAGACGTTTCCCTGAACGTGCGGCGCGGGGATGCGCTGGGCGTGGTGGGGGAATCCGGATCGGGGAAGAGCCTGACTGCCATGAGTGTCATGGGGCTGCTGCCGGGTCTGAAGGCTTCGGGCTCCGTTCGTTTCGAGGGGCGTGAACTTCTGGGAATGAAGGACCGGGAGTGGCGGCGTCTGCGTGGTGCGGGCATGGCCATGATCTTTCAGGATCCGATGACGGCGTTCCTCCCGGTCCGTTCCATCGGCTCGCAGATTGATGAACAGATCCGCCTGCATGAGCGCCTCAGTCGTCGTGAGGCGCGGGCGCGGACCGTGGCTCTGCTCGGGCGGATGGGAATGCCTGATCCGGAAACCGCAGCGACGCGCTATCCGCACCAGCTTTCCGGCGGTCTGCGCCAACGCGCCATGATCGCGATGGCGCTGTCCTGTGGTCCGTCGCTTCTGATCGCAGACGAGCCGACCACGGCGCTCGATGTCACGGTGCAGGCGCAGATTCTGACGTTGCTGTGCGAAATCCGCGATAGCGGAGCGGGTGTCATGCTGATTACGCACGACATGGGCGTCGTGGCGCAGACCTGCACACATGTGGCGGTCGTCTATTCCGGGCTTGTGGTGGAGCAGGGTCCGGTTGCGGCCGTCATGGCGCGGCCGTTGCATCCCTATACGCAGGCGTTGCTGGAGGCGATCCCGCCATTGGATGGTCCTAGACCTGATGAACTGCCCACCATTCCGGGGCGCCCCCCGGCTCCGGATGCGCGGCCGGAGGGCTGTGTTTTCGCGCCGCGCTGCCGGTACGTCCGACCGGACTGTGCCGTGCGCCCTGCGTTGCGGGAACCGGAAGAAGGGCGGCGCGTGGCCTGCGTGCTTTACGACGCATGACTGTCCTGCTTGAAGCGAAAAACCTCAGCAAACACTATCGTCTGTCGCAGGGGGATACCCTGCGGGCCGTGAGCGATGTGTCGCTGGTCGTACATCGCGGGAAGGCTCTGGCGCTGGTCGGAGAGTCCGGCTGTGGCAAGTCCACGCTGGGCCGCACGCTGATCGGGCTTGGAGCGCCGAGTTCGGGCGAGGTGTTCTTTGAAGGCGAGCGGATTTCCGGCCTGTCGGACCGGGCGCTGCGGCGCTGGCGGCCGCGGATGCAGATGGTGTTTCAGGACTCGTCCTCGACGTTCAATCCACGCCGGACCATTGGTGACACTCTGGCGGAGCCAATGCGGATCCATGGGCGGACCGGCATCGCCGAGCGGATCGGGACGCTGCTGGAGCAGGTTGGTCTGTCGTCGTCCGTCCTGTCCCGGTATCCGCATGAGTTTTCGGGTGGGCAGCGGCAGAGGCTGAACATTGCGCGGGCCTTGATGCTGGGGCCGGATCTGCTGGTGGCCGATGAGCCGACATCCGCGCTGGATGTGTCCGTGCAGGCGCAGATCGTCAATCTGCTGCGGGAATTGCGCAATTCGTTGGGTGTGGCGTGCGTGTTCATCTCCCACGATCTGGCGGTTGTGCGGCAGATGGCGGACCGGATTGCCGTTATGTATCTGGGGCGGATTGTGGAGGAAGGGGATGTGCTGGCGGTTCTGGAAGCCCCGGCCCACCCTTATACGCGGGCGTTGCTGAACGCGGTGCCACGCCCGGACCGGCCGTTGCCTCTACCGCTCAAAGGCGACGTGCCGAGCCCGATCCGTCCGCCGCAGGGCTGTGCGTTTCATACGCGCTGTCCGCTCGCTCAGCCGCGCTGTTCTCAGGAGCGCCCGGAACTCCACAGGATCGCGGAAGGCCGGACGGTCGCCTGCCACTATCCCCTGCTCTAAAAAAGGCAATGCTTCGTTCCGATCTTGGATATAGACGGCAACGCCTGCCGTGGGGCACAGAAGTCTGAACGCCCCCTCATATTTTTGCTCGAGATCTAGCCCGATGCGCCAGACTGTCCGTTTTTATCTGGGGGAAGACCTCTGCACGCTCAGGGGTCTGTCCCCGACGCTGACCCTGCTTGACTGGCTGCGTGACCGTGGTCGGACCGGGACCAAGGAAGGCTGCAACGAAGGCGATTGCGGGGCGTGTAC
The DNA here is from genome assembly GCF_018256215.1 of Gluconobacter sp. Dm-73. Taxonomy (NCBI): domain Bacteria; kingdom Pseudomonadati; phylum Pseudomonadota; class Alphaproteobacteria; order Acetobacterales; family Acetobacteraceae; genus Gluconobacter; species Gluconobacter sp. Dm-73. Next base: position 125,223 of record NZ_JAERLW010000008.1, read on the forward strand.
GGTGCTGGTGGTCCGGCTTGAAGACGGGCGGCTGAACTGGCGGGCAGTCAATGCCTGCATCCAGTTCGTCAGTATGCTGGACGGCGCACAGGTCTTTACGATCGAAGACTTGGGAACGGCTGATGCGCCGCATCCCGTGCAGAGCGCCATGGTCGAGCAGCATGGCTCGCAATGTGGGTTCTGCACGCCGGGTTTCGTTATGTCGATGGCGGCCTATCGCAAGGCCGAAGGCGCCACGGTGGACGATCAGGCCATTGATGATGCACTGGCCGGAAATCTGTGCCGCTGCACCGGCTATGCGCCGATCGTGCGGGCCATGAAACAGGCGATGGCGGCGGGGCCGGACCGTTTCGATGCGCAGGTGGAAGCCATTGCCGACCGGCTGATGGCGTTGCAGGACGGAGAGAGCGTGCGGCTTGAAGGGCCTGAAGGCACGCTCAGTATTCCGGCGTCTGCGGATGATCTGGCGGAGATTTTGCTGGCCGATCCGGAGGCGACCATCGTTGCGGGTGCCACGGATGTGGGGCTGTGGGTGACGAAGGGGATGCGTCGTCTGAAGCATATCGTGCCGATCGGGCGGGTTCCGGAACTGCGGGCTTTGAGCAGAACGCCGGAGGGACTGCGGATCGGGGCTGCGGTGACGTATCAGGACGCGCGCCCGGCCATTGCGGAACTGCTGCCGGATGCGGGGGAAATGATCCGGCGTCTGGGCTCTACGCAGGTGCGGAACAGTGCGACGGTGTGTGGGAATATCGCGAATGGCTCCCCGATCGGCGATGGACCGCCGATGTTCATTGCAGCCAATGCGACACTGCATCTGCGGCGCGGCTCCGAGCGTCGGTGTATCGCGCTTGAAGACTATTTCATTGCATACGGAAAGCAGGACCGGCAGTCCGGCGAGTTCGTGGAGGCTCTGAGCGTTCCTGAGCCCGCGCCGGGTGCGCAGTTTCGCGCCTGCAAGATTTCCAAGCGCTTCGATCAGGATATTTCCGCCGTTCTGGGCGCTTTCATGATCGAGACGGACGATCAGGGCCGGATAACCACGGTCCGGCTGGCCTATGGCGGTATGGCGGCCACGCCGAAGCGGGCGTCGGGCGCGGAAGCGGCACTGATGGGCCGAATCTGGGATGAAACTGCTCTTGAGGCGGCGCGGGCAGCAGTTCTGGAGGATTTCGCGCCGCTGACCGATATGCGGGCGAGTGCGTGGTACCGGCAGACCGTTGCCGCCAATCTGCTGACACGGTTTTTTGAGGAAACGACAGGGTGCGAACAGGCGCGCCTCGCCCGGACAGGAGGGCTGGCGCATGTCTGATCTCGTTCCGGGCGCTGCGTCCACCAGCATGAAGCATGAAAGCGCGCTGCTGCATGTGACGGGACGGGCGGCGTATATTGATGATCTGCCGGAGCCGCGCGGCACGCTGCATCTCGTTCCGGGGCTGAGCACGAAGGCTCATGCGCGGATCGTCTCGATGGATCTAGACGCCGTGCGCGCCGCGCCGGGTGTCGTGTGTGTGCTGACGGCGGATGATGTGCCGGGTGAGAACCAGATCAGCCCGGTCCATCGGGAAGACGAGCCGCTTCTGGCGACGGATCATGTCCATTTCTGGGGGCAGACGATGTTCGCCGTGGTGGCGACCTCGCGTCAGGCAGCGCGGCAGGCCGTGCGGCTGGCGAAGATCGAGTATGAGGAAAAGCCTGCGATCCTGAACATCGCGCAGGCCCGGGAGAATGGCAGCCTGACGGTCTGGCGCTCTCTGACCATGCAGCGCGGGGATGTGGAACGCGGTCTGAAAGCCGCGCCGCGGCGCCTGTCGGGGCAGATTGAGATTGGCGGGCAGGAGCATTTCTATCTGGAAGGGCAGGCCGCGCTTGCCCAGCCCGGAGAGGCCGGAGAAATGCGCGTCTGGTCGTCCACGCAGCATCCGTCCGAAACGCAGCATCTGGTCGCGGCCGTGCTGGGGCGGCCGCATCATCTGGTCACAACGGAAGTGCGACGGATGGGCGGCGCGTTCGGCGGCAAGGAGACTCAGGCCAATGCCTGGGCCTGCCTGGCCGCCATCGCCGCTGACCGGACGGGTCAGGCCGTCAAGGCGCGTTTGGACCGCGATGATGACATGATGGCGACCGGAAAGCGGCATGACTTCTTGATCGACTATGATGTCGGCTTCACCGATGAGGGCGATATTCTGGCCGTAGATATGGTTCTGGCCGCGCGGTGTGGCTGGGCGGCGGATCTGTCCGGGCCGGTGACGGACCGGGCGCTGTTTCATGCCGACAACGCCTATTTCTATCCCGATGTCCGGCTGAAATCCGAGCCGCTGCGGACTAACACCCAGTCCAACACCGCTTATCGCGGGTTTGGCGGGCCGCAGGGCATTGTCGCGGCGGAGCGCGTGATTGAGGAAGTGGCGTTTGCGACCGGACTTGATCCCGTGGTGGTCCGTCTGCGGAATGTTTATGGAACCGGGACGCGCAATCTCACGCCGTATCACATGACAGTCGAGGACTCGATTACGGCCGAGATCCTGACGAAGCTGGTCGAGCGCTGTGATTATCAGGCGCGCAAAGCCGAAATCCGGGCGTTCAACTGCACCAGCCGCATCATCCGTCGCGGGATTGCGCTGACGCCGGTGAAGTTCGGGATTTCCTTTACGGCCACGCATTACAATCAGGCCGGTGCGCTGGTGCATGTCTATACGGACGGCTCGGTTCAGGTGAACCACGGCGGGACGGAAATGGGGCAGGGGCTGCATACCAAGATGGTGCAGATCGTCCTGCGCGAGTTCGGCCTGACGGCGGATCGCGTCCGCATTACCGCTACGACGACGGGTAAGGTGCCGAACACGTCCGCCACGGCGGCGTCCTCGGGGGCGGATCTGAACGGCATGGCGGTGCTGGACGCGGTGCGGAAAATCAAGGGCCGGATGATCACGTTCGCCGCTGAGAAGTGGGGCGTGGCGGCCGAAGACATCCATTTCCGGGCCGATGGTGTTCATGTCGGCGCGGAGGTCATGACCTTCCAGCAGCTTGCCTGGCAGGCCTATTTCGCGCGGGTGTCGCTGTCGTCGAATGGGTTTTACAAGACGCCGAAGATTTCCTGGAATCCCGAGACCGGGCGCGGGCGACCGTTCTTTTATTTCGCCTATGGCGCGGCCTGTGCGGAAGTGTCGGTCGATCTGCTGACGGGGGAGCACAGCATTGACCGTGTGGATATCCTGCATGATGCCGGGCAGTCCCTGAACCCGGACATTGATATCGGGCAGATCGAGGGCGGCTTCGTGCAGGGCGCAGGCTGGCTGACGACGGAGGAACTGGTCTGGGACGGAGGCGGGCGTCTGCGGACTCATGCGCCCAGTACCTACAAGATCCCGGCCTGTTCGGATCGGCCACGGATTTTCAATGTGGAGTTGTTGGGAAACGCGCCCAACCGGGAGGAGACGATTTTCCGTTCCAAGGCCGTGGGAGAGCCGCCTTTCGTGCATGGGGTTGCGGTTTTGCAGGCTATTTCGGATGCCATCGCCAGTCTGGACGACTACCGAACCTGTCCGAAGCTGGATGCGCCGGCCACGCCGGAGCGGGTTCTGAAAACCCTGATGGCGCTGCGGGAAAAGGCTGGCTGACCATGCTTGCCGATGTTCTGCGCTGGCGGGCGGAAGGGCAGGAGATGGTGCGCCTGACCGTCATTCACGCACAGGGCTCGACACCTCGCGAGGAGGGCGCGTTCATGCTCCTCACCCGCACCGAACAGAGCGGTACGATCGGGGGCGGACGTCTGGAATGGGACTGCATGGCGGAGGCACGCGCGCTTCTGGCATCAGGCGGAGGGGCGGTCGAGCGCCATATTCCCCTCGGGCCGGCTATCAATCAGTGCTGCGGCGGGGCTGTCACGATCCGCATGGAACGGGTGAGTGATCCTGACGCTCTTGAGGATGAACTGCGCGCTGACCGAGAAAAACTGCCGCAACTGCTGCTGTTCGGGGCCGGGCATGTGGGCCGTGCGCTCGCCCGGTCTCTGGCATTGCTGCCGTTGCGACTGGTCTGGGTCGATGCACGGGAGGAGGAGTTCGGGATCGTGCCGCCGGGCGTGGAGGCATTGGTGACAGAGCAATGGGAGCCGCTTGTGCAGGGGGCTCCTGCCGGATCAGGCGTTCTGGTCCTGACGCAGAGCCATACGCTGGATGCGGTCATCACGGGGGCGGCGCTGGAGCGGGGTGATCTGCGCTATGTCGGGATGATCGGGTCGCGGACCAAGCGCAAACGGTTCGAGAGTGCGTTCCGCCAGATCGACATTCCGCAGGAGCGGATCGATCGTCTGGTCTGTCCGATCGGGGATTTCGGTGTGCGGGACAAGCGCCCGGAGGTGATCGCAACATTCGTGACGGCTGAGATCGCCGCCCGCATGTTGTGTGAGGCAGATTCGCTGCAGGTTTCGGAGAGCGCCATTTCAGATACCAATAATGTTACATCCCCCCTCGTGATCCTGTCGTGAGGCTTTGCGGAACAAGGGCGGAGTTTCAACACTTTTCGAGTATCACAGAAAGTTGATGTAACGGTGGGTGCGTTGCGGGCGGTCCTTCTGTTTATCCTCCACCGCATGAGCATGCAGAACCGGACGCAGCGGACTTCTGAAGTCCCGTTTTTCTCTCCAGCCGCCGCGACAGGGCAGAGGTGGAAATCCCGGATTTCCCGTTTCTGTCAGGCAGGATTTGCACTGGGTGCATTGAGCCTGACGCTTCAGACCGCTCAGGCGGCCCCGACGGCCAGCACGGCGCTTTCAACAGCCCTCCAGCCCTCCAGCCTTCCGGCTGCGGATGCTGCTTTTGTCGATGATCTGGAAAAGCGCACGTTCAACTGGTTCTGGGAAACCGCCAATCCGAAGAACGGTCTGGTGCCGGACCGTGCACCGCTGCCCAATGGAGCGGCCAGTATCGCGAGTGTCGGTTTCGGACTGACGGCTTATGGTATTGGCGTGGAGCGCAACTACATCACGCGTCAGCAGGCCGTGGACCGGACGCTGACGACGCTGCGCTTTTTAGCCAGCCTGCCACAGAACGATCATGTTGCGGGCGCTGCGGGCTATAAGGGTTTCTTCTATCATTTCCTTGACCCCAATACCGGTCTGCGGGTTGCGGACTGGTCCGAACTCTCCAGCATCGATACCGCGCTGCTAATGGGGGGCGTGCTGTTCTCGCAGTCCTATTTTGATCGCGATACGCCGCAGGAAAAGGAAATCCGCGATATTGCGGATCATCTGTACCGCCGGATCGACTGGACATGGATGAAGGCCCATGGTCCGTGGCTCAGCATGGGCTGGATGCCGCCGCATACGTTCCTGCCGAGCGACTGGAAGGGCTATAACGAAGGCCTCATCATCTATCTTCAGGCACTGGGTTCGCCGACGCATCCGCTTCCGGCCGAGACCTGGAAGGCCTGGACGGCGACTTATGAGGGCCAGTGGGGCGATTTTCAGGGCCACAAGATGCTGAATTTCGCGCCGATGTTCGGCCATCAGTATAGTGAATCCTGGATCGACTTCCGGGGCGTGCAGGATGCCTGGGACCGCGCCCATAACGTCGATTATTTCCAGAACGGCCGTGAGGCTGCCTATGCCCAACGGGCTTACGCGCAGGCCAATCCGGGCGACTGGAAAGATTATGGTCCCAATATCTGGGGGCTGACGGCCTGTGACGGTCCGGGGGATGCGCAGCAGGTTTATGATGGCAAGAAGCGCCATTATCTGGCCTACAGTGCGCGTGGCGCCGGGCGGGACTATATTCTGGATGACGGCACGATCGCGCCGACAGCTGTGGGCGGGTCCATCGCGTTTGCGCCGGAAATCGCTCTGCCGGCGCTCAAGGAAATGCGCGCGCGTTACGGGGACCGGATTTATAACAAGTACGGCTTCCTTGATGCGTTCAATCCGTCTTTTGCCGATCAGAAATCCTATTGGGTCGATGGTCAGCAGCTTGGGATCGATCAGGGGCCGATCCTGCTGATGCTGGAAAACTGGCGCAGCGGGCTGGTCTGGAACACCATGAAGAAAAATCCGTATCTTCGGGCCGGTCTGGAGCGCGCTGGGTTTGAAGGCGGGTGGATGCATACCAAAACGGCGTCTTCCAAACCGGTCGGGGCCTCACTCTGAGCGTCTGAGGGATCTGGAGTTGCATCTGGCGCGTTTCTCACCGATCACTGCTGATACAGTCTCTTTGTGAAAGGAGCGCACCATGCGTCTCATTCTTGCCCTGCTTCTGCCCTGGCTCCAGTTCTTCACCATCGGCCGTCCGTTCGCCGGTCTGGTGTGTCTGTTGCTTCAGGTGACGATCATTGGCTGGATTCCGGCTGCCATCTGGTCGGTGTATGCGCTGAGCCAGTATAAGACCGATCGCAAGATCGCCGCCTCCCGGGGCTGAAACTCCGGACGCAAAAAAGCCCCCGTTCCATTCGGAACGGGGGCTTTTTTATGGCTGCAACAAAAGCCTCAACGACCGATATTGCGCAGTTTGATGCCCTGATTGAGGTGGGTCTCGATGGATTCGAGAGAAACACCCTTGGTTTCGGGAACGAAGAACAGCACCAGAAAAATGAATAGCGCATTCAGTCCGGCATAGAGCCAGAAGGTGTTGGCCGATCCCAGTGTGCTCAGCAGCCCGAGGAATGTCGCACCGACGACCATGTTCGTGACCCAGTTTGTGACCGTCGAGCAGGTGATACCGAAATCACGTCCCTGAAGCGGCATCACTTCCGAGCACAGCACCCAGACCAGCGGACCAGCCGAGAACGCGAAGCCCGCGATGAAGCACAGCAGGACTGCAATCGCGAGGTAATGAGACAGGTCCGATGTTCCGACGCTTCCCGACATGATGGCGGCGAGCATGGCCAGTCCGGTCGCCATGATGGCAAAGCCTGTGATCAGCATCTGGCGACGGCCCCAGCTATCCGCAAACGCAATAGCGATGAAGGTCGCGAGCCAGTTGACTACGCCGACAATGGCCGTGCCCCACATCTGTCCGCTGGAGCCGAAGCCGACTTCCTGAAAGATGCGTGGGGCGTAGTACATCACGACGTTGATGCCCGTGAGCTGCTGCGCGATCTGGAGGCAGATGCCCAGCATGACGGCACGGCGGAAATTCGGGTTTTCGAGAAACATGGCCAGACCGCGCTGACGATCATGGATCTGGGCGCGGATGTCGCGGATTTCCTGATGGGCATGTTCAGGGTCGTGGCGCAGTTCCTTCATGATGGACAGGGCTTCCTCATGGCGTCCCCGCAGCATCAGCCAGCGCGGGCTGTCGGGCAGAAAGAACGAGCCGATCAGGAAGAACACGCCCGGAATGGCCATGATCCCGAGCATCCAGCGCCATGAGCCGCTGTAGGACAGGATGGCGTTGGACACGAAGGCCAGCAGGATGCCGAACGTGATCATGAGCTGGTACATCGAAACGAGGCTGCCGCGGCGGCTTTCGTCCGAGACTTCGGAAATGTAGAGCGGTGCGACGAAACTTCCGATGCCGATCGCCAGTCCGAGCATCGCGCGCCCGATGATGAGTGCGGAGACGGAGGCTGCCAGCGCGCAGATCAGTCCGCCTGCGACGAACAGGAACGCGCTGAAGATCAGCGCGCGGCGGCGTCCGAAGGCGTAGGACATCCGGCCCGCGCCCAGTGCGCCCAGAGCCGCGCCGAACATCATGGACGACACGATCCAGGACTGTTCGAAATCGGAAGCGTGGAATTCGTCACGGATGAAGCCGAGCGCACCGGAGATGACGCCCACGTCCAGCCCGAACATCAGGCCGGCGATCGCGGCCAGAATGACGGCGAACATCATGCGTCCGACCATCGGTGGTCTGGTGGCGGAGGAAGTGAGCACTGTGTCGCTCATGACGGGGAAACTCCGGCGACCCGCAAAGCGGGCCTGTCAAGGAAAAGCAGAAAAACCGGGGCAGGGGGCCTGTACCGGGACGCGGGGGAGAGGGCTATTCTGTGACAGGCACCATGATTCGCCATCTTGAGCCTTAAACTATAACACGTAATTGGGAAAATATTCAAAATTATATGTTATAATTATCGGGATTTTCGCTGCCGGTGCAGTTGCGCCACAGTTTTCTCCCGTTCCGTATTTTTCGGCAAGTCCTGCGTTTCGGCATCAGATCGCCTGTTCTGTGATGGAGTGATACAGTTCCCGCAGGAGACGTGCCCGGGCGGGCAGGGCTGAGGGAGTGGGTTGATGGATCGCGTGCAGGAGACGGACCGGGAAACGGAAGCGTTGGTGCTGCAGTCTTCTCCTGCTGGCGGCCGTGCCTCGATTCTGTGCGGTCATCTTCTGGCCCTTGCTGCGGCTGAAGGCGGGGGAGAAGCCGCACTTCTGGTGCGGGACACGCAGGGTGTGCGGGTTCTGGGCGGTGGTGGGAGCGCGATTGCCGCAGAGGGTGCGGCTTGTCTCATGGACGGTCAGTCTCTTGGCGTGTGCACGGTATGTCTTCTCCCGGTACGGTCCGGCGCCGTGGAGGTCTGGCTGTGTGTGCGGCAGAATGCTCCGGCGCTGGAGCATGTCCGGGCCTTGTGTGAGTTGCAGGTGGACGATCTGCTGCGCGAACAGCCTGCTCCCCAAACGCCGGAGGAACATATCACCCGCGAACATGCGACCGTCGAACGGATGCAGCTGCGGATGCAGCGCGTGGCGGAGACGGCGGATGTGGCGTTCTATCGCTGCGATTTTGCGATGCGGATGGTGACGGGAGATGCGCGCTTCGCCGGACTGTGGGGATTGCCGCCAGAGCGGCTTGCAGTTGGCGTCCCAGTCGATGAACTGCTGGAGTTCCTGCATCCGGACGACCGGTTCATTTATGATGACAGCATTGAGGACGAACTCCGGGACGAAGGCGGCTACGAACTGCGTTTCCGGATTCTGGTGCCCTCACGCTTTTCTTATCAGCCTGCACAGTCCTCCACGACGAACCACGCCGCGCAGGATACGCCCATGCTCCGTCATGTGCTGTTGCGCGGGTGGCGGGAAGACGACAGCCGCCCCGATGGACGGCGCAGCGTTGGTCTGGCGATGGACGTCTCCTCCGCGTCTCTGACGGCCGAAGCCCTGCGATCCAGTGAATCCTTTACCCGGCTGTTGCTGTCGAGCCTGCCGGACTGCATCCATATTCTCGACTGCGACGGCTGTATCCGCTTCGTCAACGAAGGGGGCGTCCGCTCTATGGAGATGGACAGTCCGATCATCATGCACGGGCTGCCTTGGGTGGATCTGTGGCGCGGGCAACCGCGTCGGCGGGCAGCTCTGGCGGTGCAGAGCGCTCTTGAGGGCGAAACGGCGCGGTTTCAGGGCTATGCCATGACCATGAAGGGCACGCGCCGCTTCTGGGATGTGGTCGTTACCCCTGTGCTCGGGGAAGACGGGGACGTGCAGCGTCTGCTGGCGATCGGGCGCGATCTGACAGATGCCAACCAATCCGCCGAGCGGCTCCAGCTTGCCCTCGATGCAGGGGCCATCGCCGGGACGTGGATGTGGGATGACAGCACATCGCGGATGATGGGCGATGCCCGGCTGGCTCTGACGCTGGGGCTGGACCCGGCCTGGCTGCGTGAGGGCGTCATGCCCAATGTCATTTACGACGCGGTTGATCCACGGGATAGGTTCGCGGTGGTGCAGGCTGTCACGGCGGCAACGCGGCGGGGCGGAAAATGCCGTTTCGAATTCCGGGCGGAAACGCCCGAAGGACAGCGCTGGTTCGAGGGCAATGGGCGCTGCGATCTGGGGGAAGAGGGGCGTGTGGCCCGCTTTCCCGGCATTGTGTTCGATATCGACCGGAGCAAGCGTCAGGCTTTGCGACAGGCAGCGCTCGTCGAGCTTGGAGACCAGCTTCGCGCGCTCGACGATACCAGCATGATGGAAGAGGTCGCTGCCCGGATTATCTGCCGGGAACTGAATGCCAGTGGCGCGGGTTACGGCATGGTCAATGACGACGGCACCGGCATGACCGTCGGCGGTATCGCCGAAGCGGGACGTCCGCTCGTGGGCGTGCGGATGTTTGCCGATTATGGGGAATTCCGGTCCGCTCTGGGGCGCGGTGAGCCCGTCGCCATTACCGATGTCCATACGGATGTTCTGACGGCTGGGCATGGCGCACGTTATATGGCCGAGGGGATCGTCGCGTTTCTTGCTATTCCGATTTTCAAGTTCGGGCGCTTTGTGGGGCTGATGTTCGTCTGCCACGACGTGCCGCATGTCTGGACGGATGAGGAAATCGTCTTCACCCGTGCTGTGGCGGACCGCACCCATGCGTCCATGCGTCAGGCCCGGACCCAGCAGCAGATCCGGGACCTCAACGTCATGCTCGAAGAGCGGATCCTGCAACGGACCCGCGAGCGCGATCGGCTGTGGAACATCGCAAAAGATCTGTTCGTCATCATTGACCGTCACGGCTATTACGTTGCGGTCAGCCCAAGCTGGGAAGAGATGCAGGGCTACAGAATGGACGAACTGGCCGGGCTGCGGCTGGATGCGCTGTGTCACCCTGATGACAAGCGGACCGTCCGGGACACGTTTGCGCGTCTTATGGAAGGCACGCCCTGGCCGGCGGCGGGTCTGGATGTGCGGATGCGGCGGCATGACGGCTCCTGGCGGACCTATAACTGGAGCTGCAATGACGAAGGCGACGCGATCTATGCGGTCGGGCGGGATCTGACCCGCCGTAACGAACTGGAGGAACAGCTTCGTCAGGCCCAGAAGATGGAGGCGGTTGGCCAGCTGACGGGCGGTCTGGCGCATGATTTCAACAATCTTCTGGCCGGGATCGGCGGGGGACTGGAACTTCTGGGGCTGCGGATTGCACAGGGGCGGACGGACGGTCTGGGGCGTTACATTACGGCCTCGCAGGAGGCGGTCCGGCGCGCGGCGTCGCTGACCCATCGTCTGCTGGCTTTCTCGCGGCGTCAGACCCTCGATCCGAGCCCGACGGACATGAATGTGCTGGTTCAGGGGTTGGAAAGCCTGCTTCGTGGGACGGTCGGGCCAGGCATAGATCTTGTTCTGGATCTTCAGCCGGATCTGTGGCGGACGCGGGTGGATGCCAATCAGCTTGAAAACGCCATCCTTAATTTGTGCATCAATGCCCGCGATGCCATGCACGAGCAGGGCAGCACGCTGCGGGTAAAGAGTGCCAACTGGATTCTGGGGCGGACACGGTCTGTCGAAACGGCGATCCCGCCGGGCGACTATGTGGTTCTGACGGTGCAGGATGAAGGCTGTGGGATGTCGCCCGAGGTCGTCCAGCGTGCTTTCGATCCGTTTTTCACGACCAAGCCACAGGGGGCGGGAACCGGACTGGGGCTGAGCATGATCTACGGCTTCACCCAGCAGTCGGGCGGGAAGGTGGAGATCCGTTCTGCTCCGGGGCAGGGAACCGCCGTATCGCTCTGGCTGCCGCGTTATGAAGGGCAGGAGACTTTGCGTCCGGAGCCGCCTCCGTTGCCTTCGGCGCCGCAACCCCGTCTTCTGGAAGGATTGCGCGTGCTCGTCGTGGATGACGAGGAGGCGGTGCGGATGATCGTGACGGATATGGTGGCGGATCTGGGCGGCATCGTGCAGGGCGCCTGCGATGGGCCGTCCGCGAAGGCGCTCGTGGCGGAAGGCGCGCCGCCTTCGCTTCTCATCAGCGACATCGGGATGCCGGGTGGCATGAACGGGCGCGAACTGGGGGAGCAGATGTTGGCGCGATGGCCGTCGCTTAAAGTGCTGTTTATCACGGGGTATGCCGAGCAGAACATCATCGGAAATCAGTCACTTGCCGCTGGATGTGCGCTTCTGGTCAAGCCTTTCACGGTCGAGACGTTCAATCGCAAACTGGCCCTTCTGCTGAACGGAGACTGAACCTCCTGTCCGGAGTTCGCGTTGAAAAGCCAGCACCCTACACGCTGATGATTTTTCTTTAAGTCCTGCAAGGAGGCAGACATGTCGTCACAGGTTCCATCCGCCGACGCCCAGACGGTTATTTCCTTTCACGATGGCAATACCATGCCTCAGATCGGTCTGGGCGTCTGGCAGACGCCTCCGGACGAGACTGCTGATATTGTTCGGGAAGCCGTGAAACTCGGGTATCGCTCCGTTGATACGGCGCGGCTTTACAAGAATGAAGCCGGGGTCGGCGAAGGTCTGGAAGACCATCCGGAAATCTTCCTCACGACCAAGGTGTGGAATGACGAGCAGGGTTACGACAACGCCCTGCGGGCCTATGAAGAAAGCGCGCGTTTGCTACGTCGTCCGGTGCTGGATCTGTATCTGATCCACTGGCCAATGCCGGATCAGGGGCAATATGTCGAGACATGGAAGGCGTTGGTCGAACTGAAAAAATCCGGCCGTGTGAAGTCCATTGGTGTGTCCAATTTTGAGCCGGAGCATCTAGAGCGGATCATCGATGCGACGGGGGTGGTGCCGGTCGTCAACCAGATTGAACTCCATCCCGATTTCCAGCAGCGCGCTCTGCGGGAATTTCACGAAAAGCACAATATCCGTACCGAAGCTTGGCGTCCGCTTGGTAAGGGACGTGTGTTGAGTGATGAGCGGATCGGGGCGATTGCTGAAAAACACGGACGGACTCCGGCTCAGGTCGTGATCCGCTGGCATCTTCAGAACGGACTGATCGTGATTCCAAAATCCGTCAATCCGAAGCGTCTGGCGGAAAATCTGGATGTGTTCGGTTTTGTGCTGGACAGCGGCGACATGCAGGCCATCGAAGGGATGGATCGTGCGGATGGCCGGATGGGCGCAGACCCGAAAACGGCGAAATTTTGAGAAATATTCCTCTTTCGCAACATTAAGTAAAAAATCGGGCCTGTGCTATGGGCTGCCTCATGCAACCGGAAGGTGGATGGCATGAGGCAGCGTTTGGGCCTGGGTTTGAGGGTGGTTTTTGCGGTTCTGCTGGCAGGCGCGCAGGCGCGTGCCGCGGAGACACAGGACAAAGCGTGGACGGATCAGTGGTTTTCTGATGTCTCCTTGGGCGCGCAGATCGAAGGCGGCGTCATGGGCAGTTCGAGCCATCCCGCCAACAATCTCAATTTCGGCCAGCTTCTCTCGCCCTATGCCGATCAGGCGACGCTGAACCAGCTGACTTTCACATTCACGAAACCCGTCGACCCGATCGGGGATGGGTATGGGCTAGGGATGAATCTGCGGATGCTCTATGGCTCTGATGCCCGGAGTTACACGATCGCGGGTGTGTCCGACCGCTGGATCAATGGCCGCTATCAGGCCATGCCGGCCTTTGCCAATGTCGCGTTGCATATGCCGTGGTTTACGAGCCGGGGGCTGGACGGGCAGATCGGGATTCTGACGTCGCCCATGGGCGTGGAGACGCTCGATCCTTCGACGCGCGCCTTCTATACGCTGGCGTATACGACCGAATATTCCACGCCGTTCGAGCATGTGGGAGGCATGTTCCAGCTTCATCTGGACAAGCATTTCGATCTTCAGTTTGGCGCGGATACCGGCAACCAGACGTCCTTCGGGCGGGGGGATAACAATGACCGCCCCGCCGGATATCTGGGTGTGACGGGCAATGATCTGGCGGACGGTCATCTGTCCTTCACCTATCTGTTGAGGGTCGGGCCAGAAGATGCCGTGCGTGCTCTGGGGCCGAGGGCCAACGGGGCCATGCGGTACTGGAACGATCTGAACGGAACCTGGACCTTCTCGAAAAAATGGAGTGTCACGGCGGAAGTGAACCAGCTTCATGACGAAGGGCTGCGGGCCGATACATGGAGCGCGGTGGTGTGGGGCGGGTGGCACATTCATCCGAACCTGACCGTCAATGCGCGGGCCGAGCTATATCGGGACAATACCGGCAGTTTCGTTGCGAGTTTTGCCGAGAATGAAGGCTATGCACAGGCTCTGCTTGGCAATCCGACACGGTCTGTGTCTGCTCCCGCCACGACCTATGGCGCGTTGACGCTCAACACTGTCTGGCGGCCGGATGTGGGGCATCACATCAAGCTGCTCCAGTTTCGGCCGGAGTTGCGTTTTGACCGTTCTCTCAACGGCACGCGCCCGTTCGATGACCAGCACCATATGGGCCGCATTCTGTTCGGGGCGGATATGACTTTGGGGTTTTGAAAGGATAATCCGGGCTCTGCCCGGACCCGGCAGGGATCTTGATCCCTGCACCCTGTTCGTTTCTGGAGGGGAGGTGCGCTGCGCGTCGGATTATGGCAAGGAGTCTGCATGACGACTCCGAACGACACCGATTTCCGCAAGGCCATGTCCCATTTCGCCACGGGTGTGGCTGTGGTGACGGCCAAAGGCAGCGAAGGCGAGCAGGGCGCGACCATCAGCGCCCTGACCTCCGTATCTCTCGATCCGCTTCTGCTGCTGATCTGTCTCAACCGTGCCAGCGCGACCTATCGCGCGATTGCGGAAGCTGGCACGTTCGGCCTCAGCATTCTGGGCAACGACCACAAGGACGTGGCGATGCTGTTCGCCAGCCGCACGGGAGACAAGTTCGGCTCCGACGTGATCGAACGCTCGGCCGATGGCACGGCCTTTGTTCGGGATTCGCTGGTGAAGATGCACTGCGAACTGGTCGAAACATTCCAGGGCGGTACGCATGCGCTGTTCATGGCGCGTCCTGTTTCACTTGAGCTCGACGAAAACCGCGCACCTCTGCTGTATTTTCAGGGACAGCTCGGCATTACGCTCTGACGTCTGTAAAATTCTGAAGAGACCTGACAGGCTCTCCATCCTCTGTATGCGGGGTGGAGAGCCTGATGTGTTTTGGGAGGGTTTTTGATCCGGGAGAATGTTTTTTTAAAAACTTATTGCGAATGATTCTTATTTCTAATATTTGCCTCTGCAACATAACGAGACATGTCCGTAACCAAGAGGCCTTCAATGACCGGTTCGCTGCGCACGCACATTACTTCACTCTCAGTTGCGGGAACGCTGCTGATGTCGTCACAGGGCTATGCGGCGGACCCCGTTAAAAAAGACGAAAAACCGAACCCCAAGGCCCCCTCTGCGGCAAAATCCCTGAACAAGACCCAGAGTCTTGAAGGTGCGGATGCAGAATATCTGACGGTGCAGGGGCATGGTTTCAACACCATGCATGACTCTACCGGGCTGTCGCGGATGCCGCAGGACGTGATGCATACGCCGCAGAACATCAACGTGGTGCCGCAGGCCCTGATGCAGCAGCAGAACGTGAAATCCCTCGACGAGGCACTGCGGAACGTTCCGGGTGTGACGACGTCCATCGGTGAGGGCGCGGGCGGTATGAACGGCGACCAGTTCCTGATTCGCGGTTTTCAGGCGCAGAATGACATCTACGAAGACGGACTGCGGGATTTCGGCGTTTATTCGCGCGATGCGTTCAATTTCGAGACCGTTTCGGTCATCAAGGGGCCGTCTTCCGAAGTGTTCGGCAATGGGACGACGGGTGGCGCCATCAACATGGTCACCAAAACGCCCGGTCTGAAAAACCATTACAACGCTGAGTTTTCCGGCGGGTCTGGCAGCTATTATCGTGGCACGCTGGACGTCAACCAGAAGATCAACGATTCAACGGCCTTCCGCATCACGGGCATGGGCGACGAGCACAATATCGTCGGGCGCGACAACCTCTATTCCCATCGCTGGGGTATCGCGCCGTCGCTGGCTTTTGGCATCGGCAAGAGAACGACGCTGGTTCTGCAATATATGCACCAGCAGGAAAATTCGATTCCGGATTTCGGTGTGCCGGTCGTGACGAAGCCGGGCGCGGCTTATGGTCAGCCCATCACGGAATATGGCATCCGCCGTAGCAACTGGTACGGCACGGACAATGACCAGAACGCCACAAACGCCAACATGGAAACGGCCCGTTTTAGCTTCAAACTGAACAAACACATCACGTTCTATGATGATCTGCGCGGCGGCGAATATTACCGGACGTTCGCGGCCTCCAAAGCGACCTGCGATACGACCTGCGTGAACAATTATTTCAGCGGCGATCCGTCCAAGGCGCTTGTGGCGCGCTCGGGGCCGGTCGGTGCCGGCGCTGGGACGGGGCCTGGGACGTATATGGCGCCGCTGCCGTATCAGCAGACGAGCTGGTCCGTTCAGAATGTCGGCTCGATGGTTGCGGACTTCCACACCGGCTTCCTGCGTCATCAGGTTGTCGCGGGTTTTGATATCGAGCGCGTCAATGATGTGCGGTCGCAGTCGACCTATCTGAAGCCCAAGCCCTATGCGAATCTCGTCAATCCGAATCCGCATGTTGGAAATCTGGATCTGGTACCGGGCGATATGAATCCGGGTGGGCTTGTCTCGCTGGGATCGCTGGGCGCGAAGTCACACAGCAACGGATACGGGTTCGACACCGGGCTGTTCCTGTTCGACCAGATCTGGTTCACGAACTGGCTGTCGCTGAAGGGCGGGTTCCGCTGGGACCGCTGGCAGACGAGCTATAACCTGACGGGCGGGGATGTTGCGAAGAACCCTGACCAGCATTTCCATGATGTGAGCGGGGTGTTTAACCCCAATGCCAGCCTCGTCCTGACGCCGGATTCGCATCAGACCTACTATTTCACATGGGCCAATTCCACGACGCCGATGGGCATGTATGTGACCAACGGCTCCGTGCCGATCCGTCCTGGCACCAACTCCTTCGCCAGCCCGGAAAAGGCGCAGCTTTATGAACTCGGGGCCAAGTACAGCATTCTGCACGACCGGTTGGGCGTGACGGCGTCGCTGTTCCGGTTGGACAAGGGCAATGCGCTGAATGCCGATCCGGTAACGGGCGAAATTACGGGTTCGTCTGACAAGCAGCGCAATCAGGGGCTCGAACTGTCCGTTGGCGGCATTATTCTGCCGGGCTGGAACGTGTCCGCCACTTATGCGCTGTATGATAGCAGCACCACTTATTCCGCCACGAAGGCCAATCGTGGAAAGAACGTGCAGTATGTGCCGCATAATCAGGCAACGCTGTGGTCGGCCTATAACGCCTTCGCAGGCAAGCCTTACAACGTGACGTTTGGCGGCGGCCTGACATGGCGTGAGCATGTGTGGCTGGATGCTGCAAACAAGTTCCGTGCTCCGGCCAATCTGGATTTCAGCGCCATGATTTCACACCGCTTCAACCAGCACTGGAAGCTAGCGATGAACGGCTATAATCTGGCGAACCGCCTGAATTACCAGAGCCTGTTCTCCAACCGCGCCACCCCGTCTGCCGGACGCATGTTCCTTGGCGAGATCAGCGCGTCTTACTGATCGCTCTGCGGCGGCTGTTCCTGTCTGCTCCAGTCCTGCACGGCCATGCGAATGGCCGGGGCCAGCGGGAACAGGCGTGAGGCCGCCGAACCGATATGCCCGTGGCGGAGTAGCGCGTTTCCATCGAGCTTTGCACCAAAAGGTTCGAACCGCTCCGTCTGCGTCTCGGGGAGGCTGATGCTGATCCAACGGCGTTCTCCGACTGCCGTGATGCAGGTTCCGTCCTGAAATCTTGGCCCGTCAGGATCGGCGAGGCGCTCGGCCAGATGCAGCGCCGTACAGGTGTCCCAGCCCGTTCCGATCATCAAAACCTGTGCGTTATGGTCTGACAAAGCCGAAAGCGGGGAGAGGGTGCCGAACGGATCTTCCAGCGGCTGAGTTGCCAGAATATCCGCCGCCAGCGGCCCCAGAGCGGTGAATGAAACCTGCGGGTGGGCGCTGCGCTGCACGCCGGGCCATGTCCGGAAAATTTCGGCAATCTGTCCCATGCCCCGCGTCGGCGTCAGATGCGGATCATAGGGCGGCATGGTCGCGCGGATCGTCTCCCACCAGCTTTCCGGCACAGGAGGGTCGCACCAGCCTGACGGGTCGCTCAGTTCGCAGGATTGCGCTGGCATGACGATCGTCCCGTCCGAGCCGACCGCCTGAAGCAGACTTTCGATAACCGTTCGCGCCCCCCCGCAAACCCAGCCGATCCGGCTCAGGGAACTATGAACCAGAAGCGTCATCCCCTGCAGGACGCCGAGGCGTTGCAGATCCACCACCAGTCGCGCCTGCGTCACAGGGCCGCTGGAGCGGGCGATGGCGGCGGCTTCAGTCACGCTTCAGCCGCGACCGCGATAACCCGGCACGTCCTGTGCGGGAATCCACACGCCCCTCGGCGGCTCGCCCGTTTGCCAGAACACATCGATGGGGATGCCGCCGCGCGGATACCAGTACGCCCCGATCCGCAGCCATTGCGGATCAAGCAGTGCCATCAGACGCTCGGCAATCGCGATGGAGCAGTCTTCATGGAACGCGCCATGATTGCGGAAGCTGGTCAGGAAGAGCTTGAGAGACTTGCTCTCCACGATCCATTCGCCGGGGATGTAGTCGATGACGATATGCGCGAAGTCCGGCTGTCCCGTGACGGGGCAGAGAGAGGTGAACTCCGGGGCTGTGAAGCGCACCACATACTGCCGTCCCTGATGCGGGGAGGGGACGCGCTCGAGAACGGCTTCCTCGGGACTCTGCGGCGTCGTGGTGGCGCGGCCAAGCTGGCTGAGCGCATCGGTGCCGGGGGCGGAGGGGCCGGTGGGCTGATGGTCGGACATGGGGCTGAATTCCTCGAAGGGGCGGTGTTTTGTGAGATGTGGCCCAGCTTTCCCGCAGGCTCAAGGCATCTTCAGGACGAAAAGACGGTGACAGAGTTTGCATATTGGCGGGATTCGGTGCAGAAGACGGCGCAAATCCTCTCTTCGATGCCTCCCGTCTGGAAGACCACATGGAACTCCGTAATATCGCCATCATCGCGCACGTCGATCATGGCAAGACCACGCTGGTTGACGCGCTTCTCAAACAGTCCGGCTCTTTCCGCGACAATCAGCATGTTGCTGATCGTGCGATGGACAGCAACGACCTCGAACGCGAGCGTGGCATCACCATTCTCGCCAAGTGCACGTCCGTTGTGTGGAAAGAAACCCGCATCAACATCATCGATACCCCGGGCCACGCCGATTTCGGCGGTGAGGTCGAGCGTATCCTGAGCATGGTGGATGGCGCGATCATCCTCGTCGATGCTGCTGAAGGCGCGCTGCCGCAGACCAAGTTCGTGCTTGGCAAAGCGCTGGCCCGTGGCATCCGTCCGATCGTCGTCGTCAACAAGATTGACCGTTCCGACGCCCGTCCGGACGAAGTGCACGAAGAGATCTTTGATCTGTTCGCGTCCCTCGGCGCCGACGAGCACCAGCTCGACTTCCCGATGCTTTACGCTTCGGGCCGTCAGGGCTGGGCCGATCTGGAGCTGGACGGACCGAAGAAGGACCTTGCTCCGCTGTTCGACCTCGTACTGCGCCATGTGCCGCAGCCGAACGTGGACAAGGATGCGCCGTTCGGAATGGTCTCCACCATTCTTGAGAGCGACAACTTCCTGGGCCGCATCCTGACAGGTCGTATCGATCAGGGTCGTGCGAAGGTGAACATGCCGGTGCGCGTGCTGCGTCCGGATGGCACGATCGTTGAAACCGGTCGTCTGACGAAGCTGCTGTCCTTCCGTGGCCTCGATCGCGTGCCTGTGGAAGAAGCCGAAGCCGGTGACATCGTGGCCGTGGCCGGTCTGTCCGAAGCGACGATTCCCGACACGATTGCCGATCCGTCCATCAACGAGCCGCTGCCGTCGCGTCCGGTCGATCCGCCGACCCTGTCCATGACCTTCCGCATCAACGATGGCCCGCTGGGCGGTCGTGAAGGCAAGAAGGTGACGTCGCGCCAGATCCGCGACCGTCTCTTCAAGGAGACTGAAGGCAACGTGGCCATCAAGGTGACGGAAAGCCCGGAAAGCGAAGCTTTCGAAGTTGCTGGTCGTGGCGAACTTCAGCTTGGCGTTCTGATCGAGACGATGCGTCGTGAAGGCTTTGAGCTGACGATCGGCCGTCCGCGCGTTCTGTTCCGTGAAAACGAAGAGACCGGCGAGCGCGAAGAGCCGTTCGAAGAAGTTCTGGTCGACGTGGACGAGCCGTATTCGGGCGTTGTCGTTGAGAAAATGTCGCTCCGTAAGGGCGTCATGCAGGACATGCGTCCGTCCGGTGGCGGAAAGGTTCGTCTGACGTTCCTGATCCCGTCGCGCGGCCTGATCGGCTATCACGGCGAGTTCCTGACCGACACGCGCGGTACGGGCCTCATGAACCGTCTGTTCCACGGCTATCTGCCGTATGTGGGCACGATTGAAGGCCGCCGTAACGGCTCGCTGATTTCGGCTGAAGACGGTACGACGACGCAGTACGCGCTGTTCTCCCTTCAGGATCGCGGCACGATGTTCGTCGATGCTGGCGAGAAGATCTACATGGGCATGATCCTTGGCGAGCATTCCCGTGAGAACGATCTCGACATCAACGCGGTCCGCGAAAAGAAGCTGACCAACATGCGTGCTTCCGGCAAGGACGAAGCCCTGCTTCTGACGCCGCCGCGCCGCATGAGCCTTGAGCAGGCCATCGCCTATATCGAAGACGATGAGCTGGTCGAAGTGACGCCGTCTGCCATCCGGATCCGCAAGCTGCATCTGGACCCGCATGATCGCAAGCGCGCCACGAAGTCCCGCGCAAGCTGAACCGCCTCTTTCAGGACGGGGTTTCAAGAAAAAGGCGTGTTCCGTTTGTTCGGGACACGCCTTTTTCTATGGACGATAAGGGACTTTGTCTGAATTGAGGCGTATTCGCACTCTGCACGCGCAAGAGACTGAAATTTCATAAAGTTAATGCGCGACCGTATGACGCGGGAATGATAAAGTTATGGACGAGACCACTTCAGACCGTCTGAATGTGATCGGTCTTTATTCTGTTATGGAGCCTCGTTTCCAGATGCGCCTTTTCAATCTGTCCCTGATCGCCGCCGTTTCTGCTCTGGCTCTGACGGCCGCTCCGGCATTCGCCGATCCCGCTACGACGGCAGCCCCTGCTGCACCTGCCGCTGAAGCTCAGACTGCCCCGGCTCCCGCAGTTGCTGCCCCGGCCGCCCCTGCTGAAGCTGCTCCGGCTGCCGAAGCCGAGACGCCCAAGAAGAAGCATTCCGGCAAGAAGCATCACCACAAGCACAAGCACCACAAGAAGACGTCCGCTGCGACGGATGCCGCGCCGACTGAAGACGCTGCACCGTCCAACTAAGGTATCTTCTGCGGTTCTTTTGAAGACCTGCGGAAAGCAAAAAGGGGGTCTGCTCATGGCAGACCCCCTTTTTTGTGCCCTGTAGCGTCCGTAAACCGTGCTGGCTTACGGACGGAACGTATCAGTAGCGGTCGAGCGACAGGTCGAGCGACGGAATGGCAGTCTGACGGCCGGAGATCTGGTCCGCGACGATCTGGCCGGAGCCTGCGGTCATGGTCCAGCCCAGCGTGCCGTGGCCGGTGTTGAGCCACAGATTGCCGTAACGCGGGGAAGGCCCGACGATCGGCGTGCCGTCCGGTGTGCAGGGGCGCAGGCCGGTCCAGTATTTCGCGGAGGACAGGTCCCCGCCGCCATACATTTCGCTGAAGGACAGTTCCAGCGTTTCGCGACGATCCGGGCTGAGGCGCAGGTTGAAGCCGTTCAGTTCCGCCGTGCCGCCGATGCGGATGCGATCGCCCAGACGCGTAATGGCGACCTTGTACGTCTCGTCATTGACGGTCGAGACGGGGGCGCGGCTTTCGTCCGTGATCGGCATGGTCAGGGAGTAGCCCTTGACCGGATAGATCGGCAGACGCAGTTCCAGCGGCTTGAGGAAGCGCGGGGAATAGCTGCCGAGCGCCAGAACATAGCGGTCCGCCGTCATGCGTCCGGCGCTGGTGCGGATGCTGACGATGGCGTCGCTGGCGGCTTCCAGAGCCTCGATCGTAACGCCGAGATGGAACTTCACGCCCTTTTCCTCGGCCATCTTGGCCAGACGACGCGTAAAGAGATGGGCATCGCCCGTCTGGTCACCCGGCAGCAGCAGACCGGCCTTGAGCAGGTGGCGCGCATGGGCGAGGCCGGGCTCGCGGGCGAGGATTTCGTCCACGGTCAGCAGCTTGTGCTCGACGCCGCTTTCCGCCAGCAGGCGCATGTCTTCGGCGGCGTATTCGACTTGACTGTCCGTACGGAAAAGCTGGATCAGACCCTTCTGGGCGCCGTCATAGGTGATGCCGGTCTCGGCGCGCAGGGCGTCCAGACGGTCGCGGGCATATTCTGCAATCCGCAGCATCCGGCCCTTGTTGATGTCATAGGCCTTTTCCGTGCAGTTCATGAGCAGTTCGCCCATGAAGCGGAACATGGCCGTATCGAAGCGCGGGCGCACGACGAGCGGGCTGTGCTTTTCGAACATCCATTTCGCGGCCTTGAGCGGCAGACCCGGCATGGCCCAGGGGGTCGAGTAGCCGGGAGAAACCTGTCCTGCATTCGCAAAAGACGTCTCCAGACCCACACCCGGCTGGCGGTCGATCACTTCGACTTCATGGCCTTCCTGAGCGAGATACCAGGCCGTTGTAACGCCGATCACTCCGGCGCCCATGACGATGACTTTCATATCTGTCCTGCTGTGTTGTCGTCTGTAGAACCGCCCTGAACTGACCGTGATCGGCTCAGCGCCACGAAAAATGCTGCCTCGTTGCGTTAGCCCGGAACGCCCTTGCTGGTCGAATATTCGAAATGCAGGGCCGTGTCGGGATGAACGATGGCATGGATGGCATGAGCTGCCATGGCGCCTTCGGAGAAGCCCTGAAGGATCAGCTTCAGCTTGCCCGGATAGGTCGCCACGTCCCCGATTGCGAAAATGCCCGGCGTGCTGCTTTCCAGCGTGGCCGGGGTGACGGGGACGGTGTTGCGATGCGTGTCCAGCCCCCAAAGCGCAATCGGCCCCAGATCGGTGGACAGGCCATAGAACGGCAGAAGCGCATCGGCTTCGATATGGCGTGATGCACCTTCAAGGGTGGTGACTTCCACGCTCGAAAGCACGCCGTCCGTGCCGTGCAGGGCATGGAGTTGATAGGGCACAACCTTCTCGATCTTCCCGGCCTCAATCTGCTGTTCGATACGAGACAGTGTCTCGGGGGCGCCACGGAATCGGTCCCGGCGATGTAGCAGATAGATTTTCTCGGCGACATCGGAGAGGGACAGCGCCCAGTCCAGCGCGGAATCGCCGCCGCCTGCAACCACGACGCGCTTGCCGGTGAAGTCGGCACGTTTCTTGACGTAATACTGCACTGCGCCCGTGCGCTCATAGGCTTCGAGCCCGTCGAGCGGCGGACGGTTCGGTCCGAACGCACCGGCACCGGCGGCGATGATAACGGCCTTGGCGCGGATAATATCGCCGCGTGCGGTTTTCAGCGTGAAATCCCCGCGACGGCCTTCCAGTGTCTCGACCCGCGAGCCCAGCAAACGGGGTACGTCGAACGGGGCGATCTGCTGTTCGAGGGCCTCGATCAGCGCGCCGCCTTCGATAGCGGGATGGGCCGGAATGTCGTAGATCGGTTTTTCCGGATAGAGCGCCGCACATTGTCCGCCGACACTGTCGAGAGCGTCGATCAGGACGCAGGACAGTTTGAGCATGCCACATTCGAACGCGGCGAAGAGGGCGGTCGGACCGGCGCCGACAATTGCGACATCGGTGGTCAGGGTGTGAGGTGCAGTCGTCATGATCTGTTTCATAATCGGTTTGAAGGGCTTGGGGTAGGGCATTGAACGTACGATATACGTTTGTAATTCAGGACCTGAAGGGCCTCGGCGGGACGGAACGTTCGGCCTGTGCCGTCATGAACGGACTGGTGCGTCAGGGCTGCGACGTGCGGCTGGTGGAACTGGTCGGCGCGGGCGCTCCGGCCTTTCCCTTGTCGCCTGAGATTCCTCTGACCGCGCTGTTCGACCGACCGGTAAAGATTTTCAATTCGTGGTTTCGCATCGTCTGGCGTTTGTCGCGTTTCCTGAAACGGGAGAAGATCGACACGCTGGTGGTCGTGGAGTCCACCCATGCGCTCTATGGCGTGGCGGCCGCGAAGCTGGCGGGTGTGCGCTGCGTGGTGTGGGAGCATTTCAATTTCAACGTGACGCTTGATCGTCGCAAACGGGTCTGGGGGCGGCAGATCGCCGCGCGCTGGGCCGATGATGTGGTTGTCCTGACGCAGCGGGACATAGCGTTGTGGCGAGAGGGGACGACGGTTCGTGCTCGGCTGACGGCTATTCCGAACATGGCGCCTCCTGTGACGGATAGCCCCTATCCACCAGACTCCCGGCTGGTTCTGGCGGCGGGACGACTGACAGAGCAGAAGGGTTATGACCTGTTGCTGCGGGCTTGGCGGATCGTCGAGCAGGACCCGGCGAGCGCAGGCTGGACTCTCTTGATCCGGGGGGATGGGCCGGACCGGGACGCTCTGCTGCAACAGGCGGAAGGATTGCATCGTATGACGATTGCGCCTGCAACCGGGAGCATTGATGCCGACTACGCCCGTGCCGCCCTGTTCGTGGCCTCTTCGCGTTATGAGGGGTTGCCGATGGTGCTGCTTGAGGCCCTGTCGGCGGGGGTGCCGGTGGTGGCGTTCGACTGCGAGACCGGGCCGGCGGAGATCGTGCGCGATGGCGAGACCGGATTGCTGGTGCCGCCGGAAGAGCCGGAGGCCTTAGCCGTGGCCCTGTTGGAGCTGATGCGCGCGCCCGAACGGCGTCAGGCTATGTCTGACGCTGCCCGGCTGCGGGCCGCTGCGTTTCAGGAAGGTCCCGTCATGGCGCGCTGGATGGAGCTTCTTCGAAACGGTGGTCGCTGAACGGGCTGCGAACGCTCTTGCTGGCACAGGGGCGTCGGGTCCACATTGGCGCCATGCAGATACGCCTCGATGACCAGCTTGCAACCGAAACTCTGGCGGCCCTGATTGCCGACCGTTGTGGCCCCGGAGACTGCCTTGCACTCTCGGGCGGTCTGGGGGCTGGGAAAAGTACGTTCTCCCGCGCCTTCCTGCGGCATCTGGCGCAGGACCCGCAGATGGAGGTGCCGAGCCCCAGCTTCGCGCTCGTTCAGCCTTACGAGACGCCCAAAGGAACGGTTCATCATTATGATCTGTGGCGACTGGACGGTCCGGATGCGTTGCATGAACTGGCATGGGACGAGGCATGCGAAGGGATTATGTTGGTCGAATGGCCGGAGCGGGCGGAAGACCTTCTGCCAGAAGGCGCACTGCACCTCACATTTTCTCCCGGCGAGACCGAAGACTCCCGCCTTGTTGAACTGACGGGCTGGCCTGCTGACCGTCTGACAGGACTGATCCCATGAGCGGCGTTGTCACCATTGCGGGTACGGAACCGTTTCTGGATCGTGTGGCGCAGGAATGGCTGGAACGGGACCCGGCAGCTGGAACGGATGGTCCGGGCCTGATCCTCGTTCCCAGCCGTCGCGCGGGCCGTGCACTTATGGAAGCCTTCCTGCGGGTTCTGGACACACAGGCCGCACTCCTGCCGCGCATCGTCGCCATCAATGACGTGGACGAGGACGCGCTGGCCTCTATCGGCATCGACGTCCTGTTGCCTCCGGCCGTGGAGCCGCAGCGGCGTCTGGCGGTGCTATCGATGCTGATCCTTCAGACGCCGCTCGTGAGTGTCGGTGTGGACAGCACCAAGGGGATCGACCGGGCGTGGCCGCTGGCCAAGGCGCTGGCGGACCTGATGGACGAAGCCGAACGCAGCGGTGTTGATCTGGCCGAGCGCCTGCCGGATGCGGTGGAGGAGCGCTTTTCCGATCACTGGCAGCAGACGTTGAAATTTCTGGAGATCGTCACGGCCGTCTGGCCGAAATGGTTGGAAGAGGAGGGGCTGTGCAACCCGGTGGCGCGGCAGATCGCACGGCTGAAGGCGCAGGCCCGTGCTTGGGCGGAAAAGCCGCCGCTCACGCCCGTCTGGGGCGTGGGATTCGCAGATGGATCGGCGGCGGTGTCGGACGTGCTGGCCGTGGTGGCTCGGCTTCCTGCCGGGCTTGTGATCCTGCCGGGCGTGGATCTGGGAATGCCGGACGAGATCTGGGCTGCTTTGCCGCCGTCGCACCCACAGGCGGGTCTGAAGGAAATCCTGACGGATCTGGGGCTGTCCCGGGAAGAGCTGACAGACTGGGATGGCGGACGTGATCGCGGGCGTGAACTGATGCTGCGTGAAGTGCTGCTGCCAGAGCAGGGCATTGCCCATTGGGGGCAGGACAGTCGCCCGCGCGATATCGACAGGCTTTCCATCCTTCCCGCTCAGGACCAGCAGCAGGAGGCGCAGGCCATCGCCCTGATTCTGCGCGATGTCGTCTCCGAAGCTGGAAAGACCTGCGCCCTCGTCACGCCGGACCGGGCGCTGGCGCAGCGCGTGGGGACCGAGCTTCTGCGTTTCGGCATTCATGCCGATGACAGTGCGGGCGAGTCGCTTTCCCAGACTCCGGCCGCCGTGTTCCTGCGTCTCATTGCGACGGCTGCCGAAGCGCAGCTTTCTCCCGTCGCGCTGCTGTCCGTTCTGAAACATCCGCTCGCCGCTCTGGGCCGCACGCCGGGTGACTGTCACGCTTCCGCCCGGCGTCTGGAGCGGCTTCTGCTGCGTGGCCCCGCGCCCGCGTCGGGTATTACCGGACTGAAAGCCGCGCTGCACGACTATACGCAGAAGAAACACGCTCCGGATCACGGAGCCAGCGCTGACGCTCCGGACGAGCCGGAAGGCCCTGCCGCCTTCATCGCGCGGATCGAGCAGGCCTTTGATCCGCTTCTCTCTATCGAGGGCGCAATTCCCTTGCCGGAACTGCTCGAACGCCTGATTCACACGGCGGAAGCTCTGGCGGCCACGGTCGACGAACTGGACGTTCCGGAAGAGGAGCCGCGTCATCCCGGAGCACGTCTGTGGCTTGGCGAGGATGGCGAAGCCCTGTCGCGGCATCTGGCGGCGCTGATCGTCAATACCGGCATTCTCCCGCCGCAGCGCCTGACGCATCTGGATTCGTTTCTCAACACGTCGATGGCCGGGCAGATGCTGACGGGTCTGCGCGCGCATCGGGGCGGCGTGGAACTGTCGCATCCGCGTGTTTCGATCCTTGGTGTGCTGGAAGCGCGGCTTCTGGCGTTCGATGTCGTGGTGCTGGGCGGCCTGAACGAAGGCGTCTGGCCGCCTGCGACCGATCCGGGCCCTTGGCTGAGCCGTCCGATGCGTGTGCGGGTCGGGCTGCCCTCGCCGGAGCGGCAGACGGGCGTGAGCGCGCATGATTTCGTTTCGACCATTCTGGCGTCGAAGGAGGCTGTGTTCGCCAGTTCGGCCCGGCGGGAGGGTGCGCCGGGCGTTCCGGCGCGCTGGATGGTGCGGATGGAGGCGTTTCTTGGCGGCCGGTCGCAGAGCCTGCCGATGCATCCTGCGCTGGACTGGCAGCGCTGTCTGGATCAGCCGCTCGCGGGCGCCGAAGCCGTTGCGCCACCCGAGCCGCGTCCGCCCGTCGCCCTGCGTCCGCGGGGGCTCAGCATCACCGAGATCGAGACGTGGATGCAGGATCCATATGCGATTTACGCCAAGCATGTTCTGAAGCTCCGGGCGCTCAAGCCGCTGGAGGAAGGCGCGGAACACGCCGATTTCGGCATGATCGTGCATGAGGCGATGGAGCGCGTCCTGCGCGACTTCCCCGAGCGCTGGCCCGCCAATGCGAGCATTATTCTGCGCCGCGTCTTTGCCGAGGAACTGGTGAAGGCCAATATGCGTCCGGCCCTTGTGAACTGGTGGGGTCCGCGTCTGGCACGGATTGCGGACTGGGTGGCGGAAAAGGAAGCCGCTTACCGGTCGGACATGGAAGGCAGCGGCCCGTCGCAAGGACGGTTCGTGGAAGTCACGGCGTCTTTCCGTCTTGAAGCCGCTTTCGCGCCATTCGAACTGCGTGGCCGTGCGGACCGGATTGATATCGGTGCTGATGGTCTGGCGACGGTCTTCGATTACAAGACAGGCCAGCCACCGAGCGGAAAGAACGTTGCGGAAGGCTGGTCCGTCCAGCTCGTGCTCGAAGGTGCGCTTCTGGCGAAAGGGGCGTTCAGGGATGTCCCGGCCGTCGAGACGAAGAAACTGCTCTACTGGCATCTGACTGGCGGCGACGAGCCGGGCAAGGAAAGCGAAGTGCCGGGTTCGCGCGCTCATACGGATGCGCCGACCCTGATTGCCGGGGCTATGGAGAAGCTCCGGACCCTCGTGGACGAATACGACAATCCCGATCAGCCCTACCGCTCGCAGCCCTGGGCCGGACATGTTCCGCGCTATACCGATTACGCACAGCTTGCCCGCGTGGACGAATGGCGCGCGGCCTATGCGGAAGGAGAGGGCGAATGAACGACATGCCTCCTGTCACCCGTCCCATTACACGTGATGAAGTCATTGCCGCCGCCGACCGCACGCAGCGTCAGGCCTCCGATCCGCGTGCTTCGGTGTTCGTCTCGGCTTCGGCTGGTTCGGGCAAGACCAAGCTGCTGATCGACCGTCTGCTGCGACTCATGCTGCCACTCTATGTGCAGACCGAGGACGGTGAGACTGTTCTGGCCGATGGCGCGCATCCTTCGCGCATCCTGTGTCTGACCTACACCAAGGCCGCCGCCGCCGAGATGGCCAACCGGCTTCAGCAAAGACTCGGACGATGGGTCTCTCTGCCGGATGCGACGCTGGGGGCGGAGCTTGAAAGCCTCGACGTTCCCAATACGGACGAGACCCGGGCGCGGGCGCGGGCACTGTTCCTGTGTGTGCTGGATCTTCCAGGGGGCCTGCGGATCGAGACGATTCATGCGTTCTGTCAGTCGCTGTTGCGGCGTTTCCCGCTGGAAGCCTCGGTCGATCCGCATTTCACGCTGATGGAAGAGACGGACACGACACTGGCCCTGCGCGAGGCGATGGAAGACGGTCTGGCCCGCGCGCCGGAGTTTGCGGCCGATGTGGCCGGAACGGTGGGGCTGGACGATTTCTTCAGGCGCATTCGCACGCTGAATATGGAGGAAAGCCGCGCCCGGCCGCTGCTGGAGCGTTGGGCGACCCTGCCGGACAGTGTGGTCAGCGCCTATCGCAAGGCCCTGAAAGCCGGGCAGGAGGGCATTGAGGATCTTGAAAGCCTTGCCTGTCGTCCGCCGAAAGAGGAGGATCTTCGCGCTGGGCTGCGCGACGCGCTTGGGAGCGCGACGGTGTCCGGCCGTATTTTTATTGAACAGATGCTGGACTGGCTCGGGACGGAACCGGGTGAGCGTGTGCCAACAGGGTGGACGCAATGCCTGCTGACGAAAGATGGTGGCCCGCGCAAGGTGAACGGTATCGTCGGCAAGGCGGCGCAGGCCGCTGTCCCGTGGATTGCACCGCTTCTGGAAGAGGAGGCGCAGCGTCTCCTTGATCTTCAGACCCGCCTTAAAAGCCTGCGTCTGGTGCTCCTGAACCGTGCGCTGCTCGGTTTGACCGCGCCCATGCTGACGGCGTTTCAGGACGGAAAATCCGCCCGTGGTCTGGTGGATTACAACGATCTCATTCAGGAGACCCGCAACCTTCTGCGCGACCCGGGTGCGGCTTGGGTGCTCTACAAGCTTGATGGTGGCATCGACCATCTGTTGCTGGATGAAGTTCAGGACAATTCCGGCCTACAATGGGAAATCGCCGGGGCGCTGACGTCCGAGTTTTTTGCGGGGGAAGGGGCGTGGGAGATGGGGCCGCGTCCGCGCACCATCTTTGCGGTCGGCGATTATAAGCAGTCGATTTACGGGTTTCAGGGCGCCCAGCCGGAGGAGTTCCATCGCTGGCGGACCGAGTTTGCGGACCGGGTTCGCAATGCCGGGCTGCTGTGGCGTGATCCGGAACTGAACGTGTCTTTCCGTTCGGTTCCACCTGTTCTGTCGTTCGTGGATGCGGTGTTTTCCCAGCCTCTGGCGGCGCATGGCCTGTTGCAGGAAGGCGAAAAGACGCTTCGCCCGCATGTCTCGGCGCGTCCGGGGCAGGGGGGGCGTGTGGAACTCTGGCCGCTCGTTCCCGTCGTTCAGGGCGAAGACGATGATGAGGGCCTGACGCCCTGGCGCGCGCCTTCCGCCAATACCGGACAGCGAAGCGCGCCCCAACGCCTCGCCGAAGCGCTTGCGGAATGGATTGACCGGCAGATCGGGCGTCCCCCGCAGCCGGGGCAGGCGCCTCTGACGGCTGGGGACGTGCTGATCCTCGTGCCCCGGCGCTCGCCGTTCCTGCGTTCGCTGATCCGGGCGCTGAAATCGCGCAATGTGCCGGTCGCAACGCTGGTCCGGGTCGGGCTGACGCAACAGGTCGCGGTCCGCGATCTCATGACGCTCTGTGCGGCGCTGCTTCTGCCACAGGATGACCTGACGCTGGCTTCCGTCCTCACATCGCCGCTTGGGGGGGTGACGGACGACTCGCTGATGGCGCTCGCCACCCGCAATGGCACGGCTCATGCCCTCGGTCCGAAAGGCCAGCCGCTCTGGAGCGTTCTGCGGGACCGTCATCGGGAACGCGAGGACTGGCGGGCGGCGTGGGAGATGCTGTCCACGCTCTATGCCCGCGTCGATTATGCCTCGCCCTATCGTCTGCTGGCGGAAACACTGGGCCAGCATGGCGGCCGCACGCGGCTGCTGCATCGTCTGGGGCCGGAAGCGGCTGAACCGGTGGACGAACTGCTGACGGCAGCCCTGCGCTATGAGGGGCTGCATCCGCCGTCGCTTCAGGGTTTCCTTCACTGGCTCGAAGCCAGCGAGATTACCAGTAAGCGCGAGGCCGAGAGCGATCTGGGAGCCGTCCGGGTCATGACGGTTCATGGCTCCAAAGGGCTTCAGGCGCGTCTGGTCGTCATGCCGGATACGCTGTCCAAGCCGCCGCCTGGCAGCGATTTCCTTTGGGAAGAGGCAGGAGCGTTCGAACTTCCGCTCTGGGTTCCGAAAAAAGACATGGGCACGGATATTACGGCGACCCTGTCCGAACGGGACGCGGAGAAGGTGCGTGCCGAAAGCAACCGCCTGCTTTACGTCGCTCTCACCCGTGCCAGTGACTGGCTGGTGATCTGCGGGGCTGCGGGTAAGCGCGAACCCGTCGAGACAAGCTGGTACCGGCAGTGCGAGGCCGGGTTCCGTCAACTGGCCAATGCCCGTTCGGAAGCTCTGGATCTTGGATGGGAAGGGGAGCGGCTTGTGCTGGAAGAGGAGCGCACACTCGCGCCCGTCACTTTCCGGGTCGAAGATGCCGCATCGCCCTGTGCGACGCTGCCAGACTGGATGGGTCGCGCTCCGGACTGGAAGCCCTTCATTGCCCAGCGTGAAGATGCCATGACGCGTCCGCTCGCGCCCAGCCGTCCAGATGGGGCCGAGTTCGGCGAACTCCCCGCGGCCCGTTCCCCGCTGGAGCTTCTGGCCGGTCGCTCCACGCCGGTCCGCGAACAGGCCATGCGACGCGGCACCATGATTCACCGTCTGCTTCAGCTTCTGCCGGAAACCCCGGTGGCAGAGCGCGAGGCCGTGGCCGTGCGCTGGTTGTCCCGTCGGGCACTGGGTCTGACGGAACCGGACATCCAACGTCTGGCCGGACAGGTTCTGGGCGTTCTTTCGCACCCGGATCTCGCACCGCTCTTCGCGCCCGGAAGCCGTGCCGAGCAGCCGATTTCGGGCGTCAGTGATGGGCGTGTCGTGCTCGGGCAGGTTGATCGTCTGCGGATCGGGGACAAGCAGATCTGGATCTGCGATTACAAAACGAACCGCAATCCGCAGCTTCGCGCCGATCGCACGCCCGTCGTCTATCTGCGTCAGATGGCGGCTTATCGTGCCGTGCTGGCGCAACTTCATCCGGGCTACGACATTCACTGTTCGCTGGTCTGGACGGAAGGGCCAGCCGTTGTCACACTCCCGGTCACTCTACTGGATCAGGTGCGGTCTGGAGTTTGATGCAGATCAAAAGCCCCCTTGCGGTGAGGGGCACGGCAGCCGATATCATTTTTCAGAAACTTCATTCGTCACAAGGAACATACCCATGAGCGCAAACACCGTTGCCGTCAGCGACAGCAGCTTCGACGCAGACGTCCTGAAATCCGAAGGTCCGGTTCTGGTTGATTTCTGGGCGGAATGGTGCGGCCCGTGCAAGATGATCGCACCGGCGCTTGAAGAAATCGGCGCTGAGTATCAGGGCCGCCTGAAGGTTGCGAAGGTCAACATCGACTCCAATCCCGAAGCCCCGACCAAGTATGGTGTCCGTAGCATCCCGACGTTGATCGTCTTCAAGGATGGCAAGCCGGTCGCGCAGCAGATGGGCGCTCTGCCCAAGAGCCAGCTCAAGGCATGGATCGACCAGTCTCTCTGATCGTTTTCCCCTGAGAAGCCCGGAAAACGGGTGAGGGAAGGACGTGAGGGGCGTGGTCACGATCCTGCGCTTTGTGTAGGATCGTGTCATGCGCTCGAAAGCTCCGACCTTCCCGACCCCCGTTCTCCTGACCTCCAGCGAGGAGGTGGCTCGTATCTGCGAAAAACTGCAGTACGAGCCTTTCGTGACCATTGATACGGAGTTCGTCCGGGAAAAGACCTACTGGCCGGAGCTCTGCCTCGTTCAGCTGGCGGGAACCGAAGACGTTGTCCTGATCGACACACTCGCTCCCGGCATTGATCTTGCGCCGCTGGGTGATCTTCTGGCCAAGCCGGATTGTATCAAGGTTTTCCATGCCGCGCGGCAGGATCTTGAGATTTTCCTTCATATTTTCGACCGTCTTCCGGTCTCGGTTTTCGACACTCAGGTCGCCGCCATGGTGGCCGGTTTTGGCGATCAGGTCGGGTATGACAGTCTGGTGGGCGCGATTACAGGGCGCAGCATCGACAAGGCGCATCGTTTCAGCGACTGGTCGGCCCGTCCGCTCAGCAATGCACAGATTGCCTATGCCGCCGCCGACGTGACCCATCTGCGCACGGTCTATGAAGCTCTGCGCAAACAGCTTGCCGAGCAGGGGCGACTGCACTGGGCCGACTCCGAACAGGCCATCCTGACCGAAGAAAAGACGTTCCGTCCCGATCCCCGCCGCCTGTGGGAAAAGCTGAAAGCCCGCACCAGCAACCGCAGGATGCTGGCCATTCTGCGCGAAGTGGCCGCCTGGCGTGAGCAGGAAGCGCAGAACGCCGATATTCCCCGTCAGCGTGTCATTCGGGATGAAAGCCTCTTGGAAATCGCAGCCGTCCATCCGGATACGGTTGAGGCGCTTTCCCGTATCCGTGGCGTGACCCGTGGGTTTGCCGAGGGCAAGATGGGCAAAGGTCTGCTTGAGGCCATCTGCACCGCTCAGGAATGCCCGGAATCCGAACTTCCGAAAGCGCCGTCGAAATCCGAACGGGCGCGCCCTTCTGCCGCCCTTGTCGCGCTTCTGCGGGTCCTGCTGGCTGCCAAATGCGAGGAGCACAAGGTGGCGCCCCGTCTGGTCGCCTCTTCAGAGGATCTGGATCTGATTGCTCTTGGAGAGACCGATGTTGGCGCCCTGCGCGGCTGGCGTCGCGAACTCTTCGGGCTGGATGCTCAGGCGCTGGTGCGCGGTGAGATTGCGCTGGCCGTCGTAAACGGCCTTGTAGAGCTTCAGCGCGTTGCGGAAACGGTCGCATAAGAACCGCCTTCGACGCGGCGGGGAGTTTCTGGTAAGAAGCCTCCCGAAGATGTTTCGGGTCCGGTGGGCCGGGACTGTAAATCAACAGCATATCGGGCCACGTCAGGCACCGAAGCGGGACAGGGAAACGAACATATGGAGTGGACGGACGAGACGATCGCCAGACTTCGCGATCTGTGGAGTCAGGGACTTTCGACCGCCGAAATCGGCCGCCAGCTCTCCATCACCAAGAATGCCGTTGTCGGCAAGGCCCATCGTCTGGGCCTGCCTCCCCGCCCGTCTCCCATCCGTAATCGCAAGGCCGCGGATGGTGAAGCAGGAACGACCGAAGCCGCACCTCGTCGCAAAAGCCCCTCTAAGGCAAAGGCCGTAGAGGCTGCCGGATCGGACCTGCTCGCCGATGGTAAGGAGGCTGCTCCGGCAAAGGCTACTTCCGGCGTTGTGGAAAAAGCCGCCGAAACGCCTGCCCGGAAGGCTCCTTCGGCTCCGGAAGCCCCCAAGGCTCCTGCCCAGCCTGTCGCGGCGGCCCGTGTCGTCTCTCCGGTTCAGAAAGAGGCTGTTGCTGCTGCGCCTCACAGGGAGGCTCCCATCACGCCCCCCAAACCAGAGCCCCGTGTCGCTCCTGTGCCCCGTCCAGCCGTGCCACCGCGCTTTTCGACAGCTGGCATCGACCGTCCCACGCGACGCGGTCCTTCGTGCTGTTGGCCGATTGGCGATCCCGGGACACCGGGCTTTCATTTCTGCGGGGCGACACCGCTTCCCGGAAAACCATATTGCGCCGAGCATGCCGCGATCGCCTACGTTAAAATCCGCGATCGCCGCGACTGAGTACAGTCCCGATAATGGTGAAAAAAAAAGCCGTATCTTCTTCAGGAGGGCGGCTTTTTTCATAAGGGCGACTCGAAGTATTCCCGACCAATAAAAAAAGGCGGGGAGCCGCCGACGATGCTCCCCGTCCTGTTCGAATAGCTCAACCCGCCGCAGTAGCTGGCCAAGCACGTTGTGCAAAAATTTCCCCGTAATTATGAATTTCGGTGAGGTAGGAGCGGTCGTCGTCCAGAACGAGCTTAACGGTCGGGGCCAGTGTGGCGCCAATCCGGACGGCGTTCGGATCGGTAGCCGTCGGGGTAGGAACGTGGTCGATGAAGGACTGCACATACCCCTGAGCATCCACAAAATGTGAATACGTCGAATATGGCTGGCTCGAAGGGTTGCCCAGCACAAGCCCGGACGCATTCATCGGCCTGAACGGACCCGCAAGGCCATTATCGGACACGAAGCCATAAACACCATCCGGCCCCTGAAGATTGCCGGAATAGGTGGAGTGATGGCTGATCGTGAACAGATACAGCTTGCCGTTCTGAAACACGACATGCGGACGCTCTGTCTGGTCATTCACGCCCAGTGCCGACACGATTGGTCCCAGTTGCGTCCAGCGGGCGCGTGAGAAGTCGCCTGCTTCGTAGGCGCCGTCGTCCAGAATGGCCAGCCCGATGGATGCTGCGCCGTAACCTGCGCCCGGATCCACGGTATAGTTGGGCGGAATGGGGCCGGTTTCATTGGCGCCGATCACAAACTGCCCGCGCATGCCGGCAACATTCGTCTCATAAACGCAATAGATTCGCCCGTCGTCCGGATTGAGGAAAGGGCAGGGGTCGCGGAAATCAAAATACGGGTCTTCCGCTTCGTTGGCCTCATGAACGCCGTCTGCATCGAACATGTCGACCGTCGTATCAAAACCGGTGAACCAGACTTTCTGGTCATCAGTGTGGATCTGGCCGGTGCTGACGGCAATAACACTTTCAAAGTCGTTATTCACTGGGCCGCATGATGTATAGAACATGTCGACCGTGTTCTCGCTGCCTTCACGCATGACGAGATTGCCGGACCACTCCCAAGGGCGAAAATCTGCAGATTTCTGAAGAAGTCGGCCGCCCCAGATCCAGTCAGACCCATTTCCGGTCTTTGAATACCAGAAACCGATATAGGCAGTATTGTTTCGATTGGCCCATTCGGCTGCAATATTTGCGTTGGTCAGATCGATTTTGTCTGCTGCCAGAGACCAGATGACATGCCATCCATTTACGGTGACAGAATTCATGTTGATGTCACGAAGTGCACCCGTATCCCAGATCATGACGCTTTCCGACATTGTGGGAAAGTCAGCCGCGATAACAGGCATGGTCGTCGTAGGGTCATCGGCATGAACCTTCAGGGCATCGGCAATGGTCCAGCGGGAAGTCTGGTGCATAAGATCTCCAGGCATAAAAAAACCGCCTCGGAAGGCGGCTTTGCAATATGTGTTCATTCTTGTCCCCGTCTTGGGGAAGTCTGTTCATAGGGAGAGAGAATTGCGCGCACCTAGAAGAAAATTCTGTCAATCGGGACAACGAAAAATATCGGGGATTTTCGCCGGATTGATTTTTGATTTTAGGAGAGGTCGATGCAGGGGGCAATCTTCATGACTTCCAGTATCGGAAAAAGCGATATTTCACGTCACGCTTAATACGCTTTGCGTCGTATTATGGATTTTTTGGAAAATAAGGAAAAATGGTGCTGCTGGACAGGATTGAACTGTCGACCTCTCCCTTACCAAAACACTGTTTTGTTGGGAAAACAGCCAAAAACTACAGAGCGCACAGTCAAATAATGGCGGTTTTGTCTATCGAGAACGGAATTTTCTAGGCCATTGGCCCAGAGTACCTAAGCGTCGATCCCTGATAAAAAAACTGAATCTCTATCCCATTGCAAACAAAAGATATCCCAGAATCGTTCCCATAAAATCATTGACGTGCCCTGATATGTTCTCTTCTTGTTCTCATTATGGAGGCCAGAAAGATGAACTACCAAGGCGACCGCACGACCGGCTTCGCATCCCCCGCAGGCGACAATATCGAAGGCACGATCGACCTGATGTCGGCTGCCCTCGATCTGCGACAGCCCAGCCGATATCCGGTCCGCGTGGAAGGCGATGCCCTTCTTGGCCGTTCCATCCGGCATGGCGACATTCTGGTCGTGGATTCGGCTGTGGCGCCCCGGGCTGGGGTCGTGGTGGTTGCCAGCGTCGGCGACGAGTTGCGGGTCTGTGAGCTGACCCAGCGGGCTGGAGAATGGTGGCTGCGGTCGTCTTCTCCCCGGGCTTCCCCAGTTCAGGTCGATGACGACACGGATGTGGCCATCTGGGCCGTGGCGACCGGCCTGGTCCGAACGGACGTGTAATGCGCGTCTTTGGCCTGATCGACGGCAATTCGTTTTACTGTTCCTGCCAGCGCGCGTTTGAGCCTCGCCTGAAGCACAAACCGGTGGTCGTGCTCAGCAACAATGACGGCTGCGCCATCGCGCGGACCCGGGAGGCCAAGGCGCTTGGCGTCAAAATGGGAGACGCCTGGCACATCGCCCGCAAACGTCCCGAAAGCCGGCCGGTCGTCTGGTACTCCTCAAACTATGCGTTGTATGCCGACATGTCGCGGCGGATGTATCAGGTCCTGGCAGAGCGACTGCCAGCCGTAGAGCCATATTCGATCGATGAGATGTTTCTCGATCTGAGTGACCTGCCCGGAAATCTGCATGAGCGCTGCCGGCAGATCCGCCAGGACGTGGCCGATCACGCGAAGATTCCCACCTGCATCGGCTGGGGGCCGACCAAGACGATCGCCAAGCTGGCGAATGGTCTTGCCAAGGATCACGCAGGACTGGAAGGCCTGTGTGACCTGACAGACCCGGCCTTGCGCCAGGACTGGTATCGCCGCACAAGCATCGATGAGGTCTGGGGTATCGGCCGACAAACGAAGCACAAGCTGCTGGAAGCAGGTATCGAGACGATCGCCGCCTTCGTGGCCCTCGACGCAAAGACCGTGCGCCAGATGCTGACAGTCGTGGGCGGCAGGGTGCAGGCCGAATTGCGCGGCCAGTCGTGCCTGCCCCTGTCAGATATCGCAGCCACTCGCAAAAGCATCGCCTCAACCCGGACCTTCGGCCGCCTGCTGCTGAAATGGGAAGAGATCCGCGAGGCCATTGCACACTATGCGAACCGGGCTGCGGAGAAACTGCGGGAGGACGGCCTTGAAGCCGCGCATCTGTCCGTCCTGATGCAGACCAACCCGCATAATGGCGATCCCTGGTACGCGAAGCACGCAGCCGTCACGATCGAGCCTACGTCCGACGCCAGAGATCTGATCCGGCACGCCACAGCGCTCGGCCGCGCCATCTGGCTTCCGGGCTATCGGTATTTCAAAGCGGGAGTGATCCTGTCGGATCTCCGACCTACCGGCAGTCAGCGCCAGATGTTCGCATTCCGGGATCCAGTCCAGTCCGCCACGGTCATGGCCGCACTGGACGCTGTGAATGCCCGCTTCGGAAGCGGGACGCTCCGGCCGGGATCAACAGGACTGAAGCAGACATGGTCCCCGCGACAGTCCCTGCTATCGGCGCGTTACACGACTAGGCTGGAGGAGATCGTGAGGGCGAGGAGTTGGTAATATGCATCTGTCCTCTTCTACTCGACCTGCGGTTGCTGATGTGGAGTAAAAAAAATTATACTCTTGCCAAACAAGCGAAGTTCATGCCAATGAAAAAATAAAAATAAATGGATTATGCGATGTCGTCTTTATTAAGTTCCCTTGGATTTATAGGTAATCCGTTCGAGCATTATACTGCTGAGCTTGAACCGAACATAGCATTATATGCCGTTAAGCCACCCTATTTGACAGCTATTTTTCATAGAGCAATGTCGACGTCATCTTATCTACTTTTTGGCGACAGAGGGGCCGGAAAAAGTGCGACCAGAATGACGCTCTATCAAGAAGTATGGAAAAAACACAACGAGAATGGCAATGCCCCGTTAGCCATTAATTTTATAGATTTTAGTAAATTTGATCCAAAAAACAAAGGAGTCTACGATGAAAGGATATTTATTTCAGAAGTAGCATTTCTAACTATAGAGTCCTTATTGGCATGGCTGTCTTCCTTAGAAGATAGCGATCGAGAAAAATATACAAGCAAATTAGATCATGACGAAAAAACACTCTTGATTGGAATGCTCCAAGCTTTTTACATATCAAGATCTGAAAATGAGCGTCACCAAACGATTGGTGCGGCGTTAAAGCTATTAAATCAAGCTTGGACCACCAAGAGTCATTTGTGGATAAATCAAAAATGGTCAAGTCTATCTGGTGTTTTTAGCTCAATAGTAGATTTAATTACAAAAAAATATATCTCAGATTCTGCTGATATTGCAAATAATGTAGATATTTTTCTAAAGTCATTGGGACCAGATCAAGGTGTAAATTCAAGAATTGTTCTTGAAAAACTTGTTGAACTTGTGAAAATATTTGATTTTTCAGGCGTAGTGGTTCTCGTTGACAAAGTAGATGAAACTGAATTTACGCAAAATTCCACTGAATCAGCAACTAAACTTGTTCACCCTCTATTATCACATATTCAATTACTTGAAGTTCCCGGATTTGCTTGGCAATTATTTTTATGGAGCAAGATAAAGCCATTTTTTGAATCTGGACCTCTTTCTGTTCGCCTAGATAAAATAGCGTGCTCATCTATCGAATGGGATGACGCCTTCTTCATAAAAATGATTCGCGAGCGCCTGAAATATTTCAGCTCTGGAAAAGTTAAATTTGAAGACCTGTTAGAAGATGGCTTAGACGGAGATAACATTCTCCGTGAACTTATAGAAACTTCAGTGCGATCTCCTCGTGAACTAATACGGCTGCTAGATGTTATTATTGTAGAGCATGATATACGACACGCGGACGATGAAAACCCTCAAAAACTTTCTCATAATTCCATTGAATTAGGTCAAGACAAGTATGTAAAAGACAGAATACATTCTGTTTACGATCAAAAAATACTTTCTCAAATATATAGACTAGCATCTATTAGATTTACCAATAAAGATATTCAAGCAAAGTTTAAAATAAATTCACAGTCAGCCCGAAATAAAATAAAATCTTGGGAGGACCTTGGAATTGTACATCAAACTGGAACACGAGCAGCCGATGGAGAGCAGGGCGGAAAGCCTTCTTATGAATACTCTATTCTTGATGGTAGGGTTTCTAGGATAATATCTAGGCGCCTGATATCACTTGATAGTTACGAAGAGGATAGCTTGGATCAAGAAAATGAAGATATTGAGTGCTAATATATGTATAATAATTACACCTGAATGATCGTCGCGGGAGCTACGGATGCGGGCGAGAGGGCCAGCCCCCTCATACCAGTGGCTCCCCACCCAGACCCGTCCAGGCTTTCGTGTTCGGGTTCCACATCGTCATAACCCCTTGCGTGCCCGAGCCGATGGCCTTGTCCGTCACGAGAGCGCGCTGCCAGGCGACAGGCGAGGCTGGCAGCGTAGCGAAGGTGTAGGCGGTTGCGACGACTGGCTCGTTCAGGAACTCGGCCGTGTTCGTCACGGGGTTGAACGACACGAGTGGCGTCTGCCAACCGGTTGCGGCTGTATCCGCTGCGTAGATGGACCACGGCTGGTTTGCTGTATCGTTCGCTGGACAGGAGAATTTCCAGAACGTATTCCTGCTGTCCTTGTTGATCAGCCTAAATCCGCCCTCACTCCCCTCACAGTTTCCGGCTAACCAGCCTGAGTAAAGGTCCTGGGTCCCATCGGAAGATCCATGTCCCGCGATCGTCGCAGAGTTGCCCAGGAAGTCGGCAAGGAGCAGTCCGGTACTGTGCCCGGATGGGGAATAGATCCCAAACCAGTTGGTTCCGCTTTGACTGATGCATCCAATTTTCAGAGCGTTGCCGTAATTGTCTGTAACCCCGAAGGAGTAGGATGCGCCGAACTTGCTGTCCGATGGGGCGGTAATCGTCTGGAGGTCTGCAGCCGCATCAGGGCTTAAAGCGAGAAATTTGGAAGCATCAGCAGCGGTATACCCGAGCGCGGCATTGATCGCCGCAGCCGTCAGATCCGTTGAGCCTCCGCTCGAACCCGGCGCACCGGCCGGAGCCTCAAAGGAGACACCGGGAGCCGTTGCGCCATTGGTCATCGTTGCGGTGAGTGTCACCGTTGAGGCTTGGCCTGCCGTGACCGCACCCTGACTTACTGCAACGGAGGCGATGCCGACGCCTTGTGACCCGGCTGCTCCTGTCTGGCCTGCTGCCCCATCCGCGCCGGTTGCGCTGGTGTCGCCCTTCACACCCTGCGGGCCCGCTGATCCCGTCGCTCCGTCGTTTCCCTTGGCGCCTGATGGTCCCGCAACACCTTGGGCGCCCTGCGCTCCAGTCGCGCCAACCGCGCCCGCAGGCGCCTCGAACGTGGCTGGAGCGGTCGTCGTGCCATCCGTGAGTGTGGCTGTCAGGGTAACGGTGGACGGCTGCCCTGCCGTGACAGTTCCTTGCGTGACGTTGATCGCCTTGATGCCGACGCCCTGAGCGCCGCTTGAAGACAGCGCCGCAATCCATTCTGCGATCGTCTGGGTCTTTGTGGTCGTAGTGACATTCAGGCCCGAACCGTCGCCGCCATACGATTCTGAGGTCACGCTCTCGAAGGACGGCGTTCCGACCGGAGCCGCATCTTCCGTCGCCACCACGACGCGGCCGTTCGCAGAGTAGCCCGAGGGCAGCGCTTCGATGCCAGCGATCAGCACCTTGCCGTTCGTCAGGGTATCGACCGGGAAGTCTGCAGACCCTGACGGGGCGGTTGCAGCCGTCAGCGCCGTGATCTGCAGGACGGCCATCACGGAATACACGCGGCCCTGCTGGATGGTGATCTCGAACAGGATCTTCTGCGCCGTGTTCGGCTGCCCGCTGGCGAGGAAGGCCACGACCAGTGTTCCGGCCACGGCCGACCACATGATTTTGAGGTCATAGTCTCCGCCCGTGGCCGTGGTGACGACCGCAGAGCGGATCGCGGTCAGCGTGTCGCCTGTGCCGGCCAGCAGGGTGGAGAAGTCCAGCACATAATCCAGACAGTCGGCCGAGGCCTTTGGCGTCCACATCACCTGGGCATACAGACCGGTGCAGGACTGGAGAGTCACCGTCCGCAGCGGAGAGGGTGTGAGATTGTGAACCGTGGTCACGCGGCCCTCACTTCCGCCAGGAGCGCGTCGAAGTCCTCACCGGTCGGAGCCGTGCCGGGAATGCCCAGCCAGTTCTCGCGCGACAGCAGGCCATAGGCTTCATCCGCGATCCGCGTAAAGGTGCTCCACGGCATGAAGGTGCGCGTGCCCCAGGTGTTGAAGAACACGCCGTCCGGGTTGTAGCCGACGAGCGCGATGGCATGTCCGCCCGCAGGCGTGTGGTCGGCGATGGCCTCCCAGTCCCAGGTCTCGCCCAGACCCAGATCGAGAAAGCCTTGCGGCACCTGCACACCCGCCAGCACGCCGCCCAGAGAGGCGATGGCGCGGCGGATGCCCACGACGTCAGTCGGCGCGATGGAGCCATAGGCGGTCAGGTAATCGCGGGTCTGTCCCGGCCGGAGCAGGCCGTCACGGCGCCAGGCGTTGAGTTCGTCCAGAAGGATGGTACCGTTGTCATTCTGGCCCGTATCAGGATCGAAGCCCGTCAACGCTGCATAGTTCGCCAGCACTGTTTCGGTCGAGAGCATCACAAGGCTCTGCGCGGCCTTCGTCCAGGTCGCCATCAGGGCGGCGTGAGCGGCGAAGGCGCAGCAGCCGAAGCGGTCATTGCCCCACATCTGATAGGGCACATTCTGCGACCAGTCGCGGGCTGCGGGCACGGCCGGCAGACGCACGGCCAGCACCCGGCCAAGGCGATAGGTGCGCGGATCGTGTTTCGGGGCGCGCTTGCCCAGTCTTCTGTCCTGCATGGGATCTCCGGAAACAAAAAAAGAGGGGAGCAGCCGAAGCCACTCCCCCTGGTGCTGGTCAGGATCGAGAGATCAGAAGCCCTGATAGATCCGGGCGCGGATCAACTCTGGCGACTGGACCGGGGCGGAATAAGGGGCGGCCGTCACACCGGCCAGCGCCTCGACCAGCGGAATCATCGCCTGGACGGTCTGCATGTAGGTGGCAGCCGAGGGCGAGTAGACCTTCACGATCGGGGTCGCGATCGCCAGCAGGGTTTCGAGATCCGTGCCGAGAGACTTGGCCCAGTCCTTGCCGGTCGCCACCGTGATGGAGCCGTTCGAGTTGGCCGCCACCTGCGCTGTCACGCTGCGGATCTGCGCGACCAAATTGTCGAACTTGGCCTTGTCGGAGGCAGACAGATGGCTTTCCAGTTCGGGAATGCCCTCGATCGCCTGGACGGCATAGGCGATGGCCGTGGCGTCATTGTTGAGCGCGGCCGTGTTGAAGCTGGCCGTGGTCGGCGTGGTGGTGCAGGCGGCCGTAGACCCGAGAAGCAGGGCACCGAGGCTGAGGGCGAGAAAGCGATTGCGCATGATGTCTCCAGACATAAAAAAACCG
This sequence comes from Gluconobacter sp. Dm-73, assembly GCF_018256215.1. Lineage (NCBI taxonomy): Bacteria > Pseudomonadati > Pseudomonadota > Alphaproteobacteria > Acetobacterales > Acetobacteraceae > Gluconobacter > Gluconobacter sp. Dm-73. The sequence continues at coordinate 168,138 of NZ_JAERLW010000008.1, forward strand.
CCTCAAAGGGCGGCGGAAGAAAAAGCGGTCTGACAGGCGGGGCCTGCCTCCTTCGGATCAGGCGGTCGGCTTGGGAGGCGCGCCAGATTGGGGATGGGTGGACGCCGGATCGAGGCCCAGCTTTGCCGCCTCGATCGTGCGGCTGGCCTCGGCCGGGATCATCAGCGCCTTGGCATCGGGCTGATAGGCGTTGGTGTTCCAGCCCTTCGACTGTGCCAGAGCAGAGACTGCCTTGTAGAGCAGCGCCAGCTTGCTGCCCGAGGCGGGCGGCTTCCAGAAGCGCATGGCCAGCGCAGCCGCCGCGATCAGGAAGGTGAGGATCGAGACGATGTCGCCCGCAGCCTTGGCAGGCAGATACGGCAGGACCGTCTGGAACAGGGTTGTCCAGTCCATTTTCAGTTCTCCAGATATGAAAAAACCGCCTCGGGGGCGGTTGTTCTAAAAGATTGAGATCAGGGGGCGTTTACTGCAAAGCCGCTCCAAGCTGTACGGGATACCATTTCCCGTTTTCGTAAATGACGGGCACATGGTCATCGCTATCGTTGATGAACATCCCTTCAGCCGGCGCTGTGAAGTTCAGAATGACTTCTTTGGAATAGCTGGAGATCTGTACCGGGACAGTGAATTTCGCACTGTCGAGTGTCAGGTCGAGCGCGGCCTGATAGACGTTTTTGCTGGCAAAGGCGAAGGTGAAATGACCGCCGGCATAGTCCACCCACACTTCGGAGTTGCCTTGCGTGGCATCGATCCTGGGCGTGCCGTCTGGATTGAAGCCGCTGATCCCGGCATTCCAGGTTCTGAAGTGATACCCGTCGCCCATTTCTTCAAAATTGCGATTTGTCCACATCAGCCCCCGGTTGCCTGAACTGTCATCGATGCCGTTGACCTTCATCGGAGCCGCCGTCGAAGACGCCTTATAGACATTGTCGATGAACTGGAGCCCCTGGTCGGGATCAATCCGCAAACCGTCGACGACATCCCCATAGCCATAGCGACCTGACGATGCCGGGGCCGTCGCATGACCCTGTGTTGCGGCCAGGGTTGGCGTACTGGTCTGCCCGTTGGCGAACGAGGCGACTGTCGGGCAAAGACCTTTTTGAGAGGACATAACAGCAGAAGCACTTGCAGGAAGGTTCACCGTATCAGCCATGCCCGCCGACAGCAGATCCATCGCAATGCGGGAAATACTCTCGGAATCAGTGTCATTGCCAATAGAGTTGGTGTCTGCCGAACTGGAATACTGGCCGACCATCCAGTAGTTCGGAAGCGCATCCACGCCGCCGATGGAATGGGCTGCCAGATAGTGCGCCAGCGCCATGGTGTTTTGACGCATGATCGTATCGTAACCGTATTGCGGAGAACTGCCATTCTGCTGGAATGG
>NZ_JAERLW010000009.1:0-150219 GCF_018256215.1 Gluconobacter sp. Dm-73
CCCCGGCCCCCATTACCCCCGGAGCAGCGCCAAGCCGCCGCAGCCAGCAGACCTCGCCACATGCTCATCACGCGCAGCGGTCGGTTCGCTCCGACCGGAACAATCCGTTCGCACATCCGATGGATCTGTCCTTCGGTGAACAGCCGTCACCCTATCGTCGCCACCGTGGCCGCGCTTCGGGGTCTGGTGGGCCGATCGACATGTCTCTTGGGCCGCTCAGTCTGAACGGCGCCATCAACGCACCGTATCAGACCCGCACCAGCGTCAAGGGCGTCAGCGAGGATTACGGCGGGGAAATCGACCGCTGGATCCGGGCGCATATGTACTATCCGGAAGAAGCCGCTCGCGCTGGCGAGGACGGTCCGTCCTCGGTGCATGTCGTGCTGGACCGGTCGGGCCATGTGAAATCCGTCCGTCTCATGAGCCAATCCGGCTCCTATTCGCTGGATGCGGCGACGACCGGCATGTTCCAAGGCGCGCATCTGCCGCCGGTCCCGCCAGACATGAAGGGTGACCATTTCGATATCGACGTCACGATCAACTACATCCTGATCCGTCGTTAAGGGCACGGTATCAAGCGGAGGGCGCGGCTTCGACATCGGAGCCGCAATCCCATACAGTCCGTCAGGTCACCGTCCTGTTGCCGGAGCCCCGATGCGCCGTTTCCGTTCTGCCCTGCTGCCTCTCTGCCTTCCACTTGTTCTGGGAGGCTGCTTCAGCCTTTCCCGCCCCTTCGCCGACCCCGGACAGCAGGCCAGATACCTCACGGCAGCCAATCTCCCTCCTGCGCGCCTCGCCGTCCCGACCCCGCCGAACGCGCTACTGTCCGACGATGCTGCCGCGCTCTGGGCCCATGATGTGGCACAGGCCATGGTCAACCAGTCCGTTCCCGCCATCGCACAGCCCCGCAAAAAGGGAGACTGGTGGCTGAAACTGAGCGCGGCCACCCACGGGAATACGGTCGTCCCCCACTACGTCATCATGACCCCGGAAGGAAAAGTCCGCGCGGAAACAGACGGGGCTGCCGTGGATATGGCGTCCTGGAGCGCAGGAGACCGGCTGGCGCTTCAGGACGCCGCCATACACGAAGCGCCCCAGCTTGCGACCCTGCTGACGGGCATTCAGGCGAACATGATGCAGCAGGACCCGCACAGCCTCATGAACCGCCCGGCAAAAATCTGCTTCAAAGGCGTCACCGGTGCCCCCGGAGACGGAAATGTCTCCCTCGCCCGCGCCTTCTATTCGTCCTTTCCCGACAAGACCAACACGGTCACGACAACCGAAAAAGGTGCAGACTTCATCGTCCGCGGAACAGTCGATCTCAAGAAAGGCGCTGCGGGCAATACCGGTCATCCGGTCGACCATATTGAGATCGTCTGGCATGTCCTGACGCCGGATGGGAAAGAGGCAGGCGCTGCCACCCAGCTGCACGACATCGCCCCTCATTCACTGGACGGCGCATGGGGCGATACGGCGGACATGGCTGCCGAAGAAGCAGCCCAAGGCGTGCGGACCATCGTCACCAACTATTCGGGCCGCGAACATGCCCCGCTGCCGGAGACAAAGGGTCCTCCGAAAAAATCGGCCTGATACAGACGAACGGGGGTTCCATTCCATTAATATAACTCTGAGTATCTTTACGTAATACAATTTGTTACATCACTCCGGCCTTTTCATCCGGAGTGTCCGATGCGTCTTTCTTTCCGCTTGCTGCTGTCCAGCCTGGGTTTCTGTGCAGGCCTTGCCCCCCTCGCCGCTTTTGCAGACCCGGCTCCGGTCGTTGCCGTAAACCGTGAGATCGGCCTTTCGATGACGGGCACGTTCCGCAACAGCGTCAGCGGCGGCAATTCCCGCCTGATGGAGAATAGCGGTTCCGGCTTCATCACACAGTCAACAAGCACCTCGCGCTACCGCACCATCGGCTGGACCCCCGGCTTTCAAGCCGATGCCTCGGTCATGTTCAACGCCTTCGGGATCGAGAACCTTTACGGCGCGCTCCATTTCTCGCTCGAAGACGGCCAGAGAAACTACAAGTCCCACTACCGCAGCTATTCCAGCAATTCTGCACCATACGGGTTCTCCGCTGGCGGAAACGACAGCTCCAACGGCACGGACAATCGGGGAGAGATCGGCAAGGGCTTTCTTCTGCTCTCCGATACCTTTCTGCTGACGCCTTTCATTCAGGGCGGATATGTCACGAGCGGCAGTGACGGAGATTTCGGCTACGGCTCTGGCCGTTACTTCGCGGGCGCTGGCCTGAAGGCCGATTACGCTCTCACATCCCGCCTCGTCCTGCGTGGGCGGTTCGGATGGGCGGAAGTCCTCAATTCCGGCATTTCCTACAACAACCAGCCACGCCCTCTCTGGGAGGGTGGTCTTGGCATGGATTACCGCTTGACGCAGCGTCTCCATCTGACGGCGGGAGGAGACTATTCCTATATTTCCTACGGCCACGACCAAGAGGGGAATTACAGCCAGCACAGGGGAAGGAATACCTCAGTCATTGTCTCCTACCTACCAGGAACATATTCCTATTCGGGCGACTCCAGCGCCCTGAGCAACGGTCTAAAGCTGCATGCGGGTCTGGCTTGGCAGTTCTGACCCCGTCTGACGAACCGCGTCCGGCTGGCACGGCATGCAGTGACCGGACAACTGGTGCGCGGAAAGAATGAAACACGACGGATGACAGGGGGGCTTTGCGCTGTTAGAAGGCCAGCAACTTCCCTGTCGGACACCGGACGAGGCCGTTTTTCATGAAGATCGTAGCCTGCAACAGTAACCTGCCGCTGGCCCGTGCGGTCGCCCATGAACTTCGGATGCCTTTGTGCAAGACCGTGGTGAAGCGCTTTGCCGATGGCGAAGTCTTCGTCGAGATTCAGGAAAACGTCCGCGGTGAGGACGTCTTCGTCGTGCAGAGCACCTGCATGCCGACGAATGACCATCTCATGGAACTGCTGGTCATGCTGGATGCGCTGCGCCGGGGATCGGCCAAGCGCGTCACAGCCGTGATGCCATATTTCGGCTACGCCCGACAGGACCGCAAATCCGGCCCCCGCACGCCCATCAGCGCCAAGCTCGTGGCGAACCTTCTGACGGAAGCTGGTGCCAACCGCATCCTGACGATGGATCTGCACGCCATGCAGATCCAGGGTTTCTTCGATATCCCGACCGACAACCTCTACGCCGCACCGCTGTTCGTGCGCGACCTCAAGACGCGCCTGCCGGACCGGGAACTCATCATCGTTTCGCCGGATGTTGGCGGCGTGGTCCGTGCGCGCCAACTCGCACAGCGCCTGAACGTAGATCTCGCGATCATCGACAAGCGACGTGAACGCGCTGGCGTGTCGGAAGTCATGAACGTTATCGGTGACGTCGCCGGCCGCTATTGCGTGCTGGTCGACGATATCGTCGATAGTGGCGGCTCGCTGTGCAACGCCGCCAACGCGCTCATGGCCCGTGGGGCGGAAGGCGTAGAAGCTTACGTCACTCACGGCGTTCTGACTGGCAATGCCTGCCAGCGCGTGAAAGACAGTCCGTTGAACATGCTGACGCTGACGGACAGCATTCCGGCGACTGAGGCCCTCCTCGAGACCCCGAATATCCGTCAGATCACGACAGCCAACCTCCTCGCCCGGGCTATGAGCGCCGTGGCCGATGAAAGCTCGGTTTCTTCACTGTTCGACTGAGCGTCCACCGGTCCACCCTCACGCCCCCTCTTCGTGAACGGACTTGCCCATGACCCAGATTATCCCCAAGCCCTACTGGTATCTGCGTCATGGTGAGACCGACTGGAACGCCCGGGGACTGGCGCAGGGCAGAACGGATATCCCTCTCAACGAGACGGGCATCGCCCAGGCCGTGCGTGCAGGAGAAGCACTCGCCCCCTTATTCCTCAACGGCAAGCGTCCGTTTGATCGAATTGTCTCATCGCCCCTGAAGCGGGCTTTGGTCACAGCGCAATATGCACAAGATACAATCCACGACCGTACGGGGATCAAAATTCCCCTAGAAATCAATGCAGGCCTTATAGAGGTCTGCTTCGGCCTTTACGAAGGTGCTCCCATGGACGAGTGGTTCAAGTCCTGGATTGAAGAAGGGCGACACCTGGAAAACGGAGAAAGTTTCACAGACCTCTCCGTTCGCGCCATCTCAACGATCAACGCCGAACTCGACAAAGACGGAACGCCGCTCTTTGTCGCTCACGGCGCATTGTTTCGGGGAATACGCACCGGAATGGGACTTCCGGCAAATGTTCGCCTGCCAAATGCGGTAGCACTCAAGGCCAGCCCTACAGTCAGCGGCTGGTCTGTAGAAACCACATAAACATCACTGGTTTTTTACGAACCCCTGAATTTCTTTTCTGAAAATTCTCATTTCATCATCATTCCGCCAAGGCGCTCTATAGATGCTTTCATTCCAGATCTGAGATAATACCTCCCCGTTGCGATCAACATCTTCCTGTTGGAAAGAGCTTTCGCTTGGGGAGACCTCTATATTCCCTGAGATGGAATAAAATACGCACTCTGGCGAATTTTCTCTTATTATTTCGCCGCCATAACCCGCGCGAATCATCCTCATTGTATGCTCGACATGCTCATGTCCATACCGGCCAAATCTGCTATCCAGATAGCCGACATAGGCAAGAGCTTCTTTTGTAAAACCTGAGCACTGACCGCTCAGATAACCCGATTTATACGGTTGATTCCATTGCCCCATTCCCTCACTGGCTGGGCCAAACCAGGGGGGATCGAAATTAATGTGACCGTAAAGAGCTGATGACAGTACCCAATCTATATCCCAACCAAATTTTGTCGGAAAAACATCGTCTTCCATCAAAAGAGTTAACGAATTGGACAAAATTTCATTCGAAAAAAATAATGCTCTGTTTTTATTCCACGCCACACCTTTGTTTTCAGAACTGGCCCAATATATTCCCGAAAAATCCTTCAGAAGATCTTTAGTTTCATCAACAGACCCGTCATCAGAGACAATTAAATCAATATCAAAAAATGAATTCTCTTTTATTTTATTTAAATTTTCAATTAATAATTTAGATCTATTATAGGTTGTAACTGAAACACCAACGGAAAAATTCTTTTGACCAATAAATTGTGAAACTTTATCAGAAAAAATTCTGATAGATTCTATAGAGTTATCATAAAAACCAAAAACAATCTTGGCTTTTGTAACAATAACCAAATCTTTGAGATTTTCTATTTTTATTCCAATAGAAAATCTGGATTTTGTAGCTTTTTCGCCAAAATGGCTTACGACATCTGAACTATTCAAATAATTTATAACAAAGCTGTGCTCTGTTTTAAATTTTTCTTCAAATTGAACAGTCATTGAAATGATTGGATAATCTTCGCCAAAGGCCCACCCGTCAACCTTCAAGTGACCATCTTTGAAATATACATTATCAATAGAATGTATAATATTTTTTTTGTTATCCACTACACACATCCTCGATATAGTAATCTGTCAGTTTTATTTCAGTTATAAAGACAATCCTTCATTATAACCAAAATAAACATAATGCCTGAACGGATCAATCCCATCGGCAGCTATATGAGGCCAATTGGCAAGATATTTTTTTGCATCGAATATTTTATATTCTCGTACGACGCCTTCATCATCAGCACTATCCGCAACAGCCATCGCGGGAACAGCTTGATCAGCTTCTCGACACGAAAACAGGGGGTTTTCCAATCCCAGCATTCCCAAAATATGGGGAATGTCTGGAACATAGACTCTCAAAGCTTTTGACAAGCGTTGATTAAACCAACTTTCTCCTTCGGTCAGTCGGCCCAGCAAATGTCCGCCAGGACCTTGAAAATTTTTCAAGGCTTCAGAATCATTGATATCAACAAACGGAGCTAATTTATTATATGCTCCTCGGATGAAGTCATTGTAAGGTTTATGGTGATAATGAAAATAGATAAATTGTGTATTTATTTCCGTAGATCCGAGAACTGTCTCACAAAAGTGAAAACCGTGATCTAATTTTTTAAGTGTATCTTTTCTAACAAAAACCTTTCCTGATGGTTGTGGCCAGTACCACCCAGGACTATTGACGATATTGAACAGATCCATCGTTATTCTGAATGGACCCTCCAATCTATCCAAGCGTTCTAAATGTGAATGAATACTATTTTTATTTGCTAAAATATTTCCATTGCTGCAGACACCCAAAAACTCATCAGCATCCATTGGAAATGCGAAATCGTATTCTTCGCCAGATTCATCAAGATTTTTTATAAATCTGGCAATGATATCTCCTTTGTCATGGAAATGTTGAGAGTCCCGATACCCCCAAATAACTGTCCCACCTACGCTTTCCAATAACAATAAATTATCAATAACAGACTGAATGGTACTCCCATTATCAAACACAACTATATTTTCAAATCCAAATAAATAACCATGGTACTTTATCCATGGGAGCAATGTATTATTCTCATCTTTTTGCATCGTTATGCATTTTACTATCATAAAATCTCCATATAATAATATTTAATGTTTTAATAAACCTGATTGAATGCCGAGTTAACCGTTATATTTTTTAAAACTCTTGTTGACTCCTATCAATATCGTTATTTCTTTTAACATTATAGATCTCCTGTCGGACCATAATCCATGCCCTCCATACGGACTTTAGTCGCACTCGCGACATTCACCAGCCTTGTTCCGCCAGCTCTCGCGCAGTCCCAGCCCATGCCGCTCCCCATGCCCGCCGCCATTCCTGAACCGCAGGATCGGGCGTTTCCCGGAACCATGACGGTCTCGGTTGATGCGACGGATACGCTGCATCATGTGATGTCCATTCATGAGATGGTTCCGGTACCGAAAGAGGCGCAGCAGAAGGGAGAAATGGTCCTTCTGTACCCGATGTGGATTCCGGGCGATCATTCTCCCACAGGCGTGATCGAACAGCTCGCCAGCCTGCATGTGCAGAGCAACGGTCGTACGCTGGACTGGAAGCGCGATACAGTCAACGTGGCCGCATTCCATATCCCCGTTTCTGCCAGCACCCCGACGCTGGACCTTCATTTCCAGCTCCTGACGCCGATTTCGCCGGGTCAGGGCCGTGTGGTCATGACGCCGTCCATCGTCAATGTGCAGTGGGATCAGGTTTCGCTTTACCCGGCGGGATATTTCACCCGTGGCATTACGGTTCAGCCTTCCGTGCGCATTCCGCATGGCTGGCAGATCGGCTCAGCCCTTCGCGCGGGAGTTTATGGCGACGAAACGCATTTCAATGCCACGACGTTCAATACGCTTGTCGACTCTCCGATCTTTGCCGGACGTTATTTCCGCAAGTTCGACCTGACCGGCCCCGATCATGTTCCGGTCTCGCTAGATGTCGTGGCAGACGAACCGGACTCGCTGGATGCAACGCCGTCTCAGATTGCGGCCCATCAGAACCTCGTCCGGCAGGCCACAACGCTGTTCGCCTCGCACCACTACGACCATTACGATTTTCTTCTCGCCTTGACGGATGAACTGGGCAGCATCGGTCTCGAACATCATCAGTCCAGCGAAAACAGCGCTGCTCCGGGCTATTTCACGGAGTGGGACAAGACATTCCCCGAGCGTGACCTTCTCGCCCATGAATACACCCACTCCTGGAACGGCAAGTATCGCCGTCCGGCCGATCTGTGGGCGCCCAACTTCAACACACCGCAGCGCGGGTCCATGCTGTGGGTTTATGAAGGCCAGACACAGTATTGGGGCAATGTCCTCGCCGCACGTACGGGTCTCGTGACGAAGGATCAGGGTTTCGAGGCGCTGGCCTATATGGCGGCGTCCTATGACAACCAGACGGGCCGTCAGTGGCGCCCGCTGGAAGACACGACGAACGATCCGGTAATTGCACAGCGTGCGCCGCTGTCATGGCGCGACTGGCAGCGTTCGGAGGACTATTACGTTGAAGGGCAGCTTGTCTGGCTGGATGCCGATGCTCTGATCCGCAAGCTCTCCAACGATCACAAGTCGCTGGATGACTTCGCAAAGGCTTTCTTCGGCACCAACAGTGGCAGCTTCGTCGTCAGCCCCTATCAGTTCAATGATGTGGTCGCCACGCTCAACAGCGTGCAGCCTTATGACTGGGCCAAGTTCCTGCACGACCGTCTGGACACGATCCAGCCGCACGCGCCGCTCAACGGCCTGACCAATGGTGGGTACAAGCTGGTCTATACGTCCAAGCCGACCGCCTTCGTAAAGGCCAGTGAAGCCGCACGCCACACCACGGACCTGTCCTTCTCGCTCGGCCTGACGGTCAATGCGACCGGACGTGTGGGACGTGAGCACTGGATGAGCCCGGCCTTCAAGGCAGGTCTGGTTCCAGGCGTGACGATCGTGGCCGTCAATGACATGAGCTTCACGCCACAGCGTCTGCTCCACGCCGTCACGGACGCGCAGAAGGACCCGAAGCAGGACATCCATCTGATCGTGAAGTCCGGCGACCATGTCACCACGGTCTCCATCCCCTATCATGACGGTCTGCGTTACCCGCATCTGGAGCGTATTGCAGGTACGCCGGATCGTCTGAGCGCGATTTACTCAGCGCGTCAGTAAGACCACCACCTCCGGGGCGCTGCCCCGGAACCCCGCAAAGGGACTCAGTCCCTTTGATCCCGATTCAAACGTAATGGTTTCCAAAGGCCCCTCTTATCGACGTTGGGCCTTTGGCGGGTTTCAGGGCAGAGCCCTGAACACTCTCACCAAGGCACCAACGACTTCCCAAGCGACTTCTGGGCCGCTGGCGTCATGCCCATGTCATTCCGGTTCCACCAGCCCCCGCCGAGGGATTGAAACAGCCCGACGCTGTCAGAGAACCGTGCACCCTCAGCCTGAACATAGGCCAGACGCGCCTGCGCATCCGTCTGCTGGGCCTGAAGCAGCACGAGCTCGCTGACATCCCCAAGACGCAACTGCCCACGGGCAATCGTCATGCTCTGCGTCGTGGCCTTCAGCAGCTCCTCGTCGGCCTTCAGGGCATCGGCGTCGAACGTGACGGCATGCAGGCTGTCCGCCACGTCCTGAATGGCGGACAGGACAGTGGCCTTATAGGTCTCGTTGGCCTGAAGCAGGTTGTCGCGCGCCTGACGCTCGGCATGCAGAAGCGAACCACCCTGAAAGATTGGCTGCATGACGGTCGCAGCGATCGTCCAGTTGCCGTAACCGGGCTTGAAGAAATCACTCATCACGCCCACGGCCTGCGCCGGCGTGGCGCTGAGCTGCACGTTCGGCAGACGGTTGGCGATCGCCACACCGATCTGCGCACTGGCAGACTGGATCTGGGCCTGAGCTGCGCGGATATCGGGACGCTGGTTCAGCAGGTCAGCCGGCAGCGAGACCGGGAGAGTCTTGGGCAGGGTGAACTGTTCCAGACGAAACTCGGGCAGCGGCGTGTTGGGTGTCACGCCCACCAGAACCGCCATCTGGTCCCGCGTCTGCGCCAATTGGAGGCTCAGGCCCGGTAGCGTCGCCTCAAGCTGGGCCACGGAGGCCAACTGCTGCGCCATGTCCTGCCGGGATGCGTTTCCGATCCCCTGCTCGGCCGTTACCGTCTTCAGCACGGCGCGCTGGCTGCGGATCAGTTCGTTGGTAGCGTCGATCTCGGCGCGGATCGTGGCCTCCTCGATCGTCGCATTCACGAGATCGGAAATCATGGTCAGCGCGGTGGCTTCAAGCTGGAACTTCTGGAGATCCGCCTGCGCTCCGGCGGCCTCGATCGCGCGACGCGTTCCGCCCCACAGATCCGGCACATAGCCGATATTCAGCTGCGCGGTGTGGACGTTATAGAGCCACACATTCGAGTTCGGAACGGGAGAATAGACCTTGGACGTCTTGTTCCGCGTCGGGTTGAACGAAGCCGAGAGCGTCGGGTACAGACCTGCCCCCTCGATCCGCCGTTGCTCCCACGCGGATTTCAGCCCCTGCTGCATGGCGCGCAGCGACTGGTTATTGGCCAGCGCCTGATCGACGAGCGCATTCAGGGACGGATTGCCGAACACCGTCCACCACTGGCCCGGAATATCCACGCCGGACTGGAACTGCTGGGGCACGGTCGCGCCCGCAACACCATGCCCGGCGGTCGCGGTCAGGGGCTGGCCCTCATAAGCCGCGTTCTTCGGCAGGTCCGGGCGATGGAAATCCGGGCCGACTGCGCAAGCGGAAAGCGCCGTCAGACACAGCAGGAACGACGCATGGCGCGACATCATGGAGCGCATCGTCATGATCCGGCTCCCTCTGAGGCAACTTGCGGACGCTTCTTCGCATCGCGGCGTTCAACCCACATTTCAAGCTCGCTGAAATAGACCGGCAGAGCAAACAGCGTCAGCAGCGTGGCGATCCCCAGACCGCCCACCACGACCGTCGCCAGTCCGCGCTGCACGTCCGTGCCCACACCCGTGGCAAGAGCAGCCGGGAGCATACCAGCCGTGGCCACTGTCGCGGTCATGAGAACCGGACGGAAACGCTCGGCAGCCCCGGCGATGGTGGCATCACGAACTCCCAGACCTTCCACGCGATGGCGGTTGATACTGGCAATCATGATGATGCCGTTCTGCACAGCCACACCGAACAGCGCGATAAAGCCTACGGCGGTCGCGATATTGAGTGTCTCACCGCGGACATGCAGCGCGATCAGGCCGCCCAGCGTCGCCAGCGGCACCACGCTGAGGATCAGCAGCGCCTGCCGAATCTTGCGGAATTCGGCAAACAGCAAGACCAGCATTACTGCAAACATCACGCCCAGCGCGATCATCAGGCGCTTCTGGGCCCGCTCTTCCTGCTGGAAGGAGCCAGCCCATTCGAGCGTATATTTTTCCTTGTCGAAATGCAGTTGCTGGTCGATCCGTCCCTGCGCATCCGCCAGATACTGCGACAGCGGACGCTTGCCGTTGTCCACGCGAATGGTGACCTGACGATGGCTCATTTCGTGGGCAATGTTGCTCTCGCCCATATGCAGCCCGACATGCGCGACCTGTGACAGCGGAATATAGGCGCCTTCCGCATCCAGAAGCGGGATCTGCGACAGGGACTGCATGTCCTGCAGGTCCTTGCGGCGGATATGGAGCGTCGCGTTATAGAAGCGATCCCCCACATAAACGGTCGTGATGGGTGCATCGCCAATGGCGTTCGACACAACATCGGAAATATCCGAAATGCTGATGCCGTAACGCGCGGCAGCCTGACGATCGGCCACCACTTCGATCTGCGGAATGCGCGGTTCCTGAAAGATCGATGCTTCCGTCGTGCCCGGAACCTGATGGAGAATATCCACGATCTGCTGGCCGATGCGGCGCAGTTCCTGAAAATCGTTGCCATAGACGCGCAGGACCAGCGGGCTGTGAGCACCGCCGACCAGATCGCTCATATTGTCCTGGATCGGCTGGCTGATGCCGAAATCGATCCCCGGAATCTGCGACAGACGCCGACGCAGACGTTCGACGAACTGCGCCTTGGTCTCGCCTGACGGCCACTGGTCATACGGCTTGAGACCGACCGGCATTTCAATATGCGACGGCGTCCAGGGGTCGGTTCCGTCGTCCGAGCGTCCGAGCTGCGTAATGGCATAGGACGTTTCGGGGAACTCGCGGACTGCATGGCGCAGTTCATTGGCAATGGACTCGCCCTTCTCCAGCGAAATGCCGGTCGGCATCTGCACCTGAAGCCAGAGGGAACCTTCATCCAGATCCGGAAGGAATTCACGCCCGATGGACGCCCCAAGGATCACGACCGCAACCATCGCCGCAACACCGGCGCCATAGGCGATCAGCGGACGGTCGATAAAATGGCCAAGCAGGCGCGTGTAATGCGCATGCAGCCATTCCAGCGGGCGGTTGTGCCAGATGTGCTTGGGCTTGCGCAGGGCCAGATAGGTCAGGGCCGGAATGAGCGTCAGGGCGCAGAGCAGCGCACCCAGCAGCGCGAAGCTGACGGTATAGGCCATCGGGCGGAAGAGCTTGCCCTCACTGCCCTCGAACGCAAAAAGCGGGCTGTAGGCCACGATGATGACGAGCGTGGACGAGAAGATTGCCCGCCCCGCACGCTGCGCGACCGGCAGAACCTCGACGGGATCAAGCGCCTCGGTCGGGCGCTCCTCACGGATACGGAGGATTGTCTCGGTAATGACGATGGCACCATCCACGATCACGCCGAAATCAATAGCGCCGAGCGAAAACAGGTTCGCCGACATCCCGAAACTATGCATCAGCACGAACACGACCGACAGCGCGAGCGGGATCGTCACGGCCGTGACAATGGCACTGCGCGGACTGCCCAGGAACAGCGTCAGGATGACACCCACAAGGACGATGCCCTCGATCATCGTTTCTGTGACCTTGTGCGTCGTGGAAAGCACGAGATGGTCACGGTCCATATACGGCACGATACGGACATGGCTGGGCGCGAGCTGCTGCTGGAGCTTCGCCACCGTATTGTGAAGGCCGTCGAGCACGAGCGAGGGGTTTTCCCCGCTCAGCATCGTCACCACACCTTCGATCGTATCAGGGTTACGGTCCTTGCCGAGAATACCCTGACGAACCTGATGCCCGAACTGGACGCGCCCCAGATCTTTCACAAAAACCGGCACGCCGCCATGGCTGGCCACGACGATGTTCCCCATATCATCCAGATTATGGATCATGCCGATCCCACGGATGATATAGGACTGCTCGCCCCGGCTTACACGCCCACCACCCGCATTGGCGTTGCTGTTGCGAATGGCCGTCAGCACGTCTTCGAGGCCGACATGAAAGCGTTGCAGCGAGTCAGGATCGAGAACGAGCTGGTATTCGCGTGTCAGACCGCCGAAATTGTCTACGCTAACAACGCCGGGCACGCGCTGGATCGCCGGAATGATGGTCCAGCGCTGGAGATCGGACAGCTCCATCAGGTTCTTGTCGTCGGATTCCAGCGTATAGCGATAGATCTCGCCACTCGGCCCTGAAATCGGCCCCAGCGACGGCATGGCGCCATTGTTCAGCGGATTGTTGGCAAGCTGCGTCTCGACGAGCTGACGCGCCGCATAGACATTCGTGCCTTCACGGAAGATCAGCGTAATCAGTGACAGGCCGAACGTGCTGGTGGAGCGGCTGTCCGTCACGCCGGGAACGCTGGCCAGCGTCCGCTCAAGCGGGATCGTGACCTGCTGCTCCATTTCCTCGGCGGCCAGACCCTCCTGCTGGGTCGTGATCGACACACTGACCGAGCCCAGATCCGGATAGGCCTCGACCGGCAGGATCTTCCACGAAAGACCACCGAGAAGCGCCAGAATCAGGGCAGAAAAGAAAACAATGTTCCGGTGGTTGAAGCACCAGGAGATGAAACGCTCGATCATCAGCTCAGGGCCACCGGATCAGTCATCGTTCAGGAGAATGGCACCGCTCGTCACGACGCGTTCTCCTGCGGAAATGCCCTTGAGCACACGGACGTTTTCACCTTCATCATAGCTGATGGTAATGTCGCGCCGCTGGAAGGTGTGGGGCGCTGTTTCAATGAAAACCGACACCTGATCGTTGTTCATCAGAAGAGCGGCCTTGGGGATGATGACCTCACTGGGCTGCGGAATATTCAGGGTCGCATTCACATACATGCCCGGACGCAGGGCGCCATCGGCGTTGGGACAGGCGACATAGGCATTGACCCGGCGCGTATCAATATGAAGTGCCGGATCAAAACTGATGACCTGACCCGAACAGGTCCGGCCCGGAAACTCGTCGAACGTGACGGACAGGACGTTGCTCTCACCGATCTGCGCCAGATTTTCCTGCGGAATGGCGGCAGCCACCCAGACCTGCGACAGGTCCAGAACCGTCATCTGGATCGCGGTCGGATCGGTGATGTTTTCCCCCGGCGCCATGATCGTCGTGGAGACGACACCATCGACTGGAGACACGAGCGGTGCCTGCCCCTTTGCGGAATAGCCCGGTCGCGCGCCCAGAACCTGAAGCCTGCGCTGCGTGCGCTCGGCTTCCGCCTGTGCCTGCGTCAGATCGTTACGGGCGGCTTCGATATCCTTGACGGCATTCCCGCCGATCGCCTGAACGCCCTGCGCGCGGGCATAGGCACGGCGTGCGAAATCCAGAGCGGCCCGCGCGCGGGTATCGTCAGCCCAGGCCTGATCCAGATCACCGGCAGCAATCGTGGCCAGAACCTGTCCGCGCTGCACATGCTGGCCCAGATGGACCAGAACATCCGTAATCCGGCCCGCGACCGGGGCATACACATTCACCTGCCGGTCGGGTTCCGTCATCACCTGCGCGGGAAGCAGAATGCCGTGATCACGCGAGACGCTTGTGGCGGCCTGTATCGTCAGACGCTTCTCAAGCGGACTGCCTTCCCGGACGACAAGACCGCCCTTCGACTGCGTCACCATAGGAGGTTCGGTCGCTGCAACAGTCGAATGCGGGGATCGGAATCGCAGAACGACGACGAGAAGGATGGTCAGGCACAGCAGACCAATGGCCCACGCGCCGACGCGGGTAACGCGCATGCTGATAGAAAACCCCGTAACTCTGTCAGGACAGACGTCCCGTTTTGACTGAAACGTCTGGACAATGACCTGTCGGCCAGCATTCGGACGTTTTCATATCCCATGGAAGGACGCCAGACGTCACATACGGAAACGAAAAGATTTTTGCACTGACGGAATGGCCGGATTGCAAAAGTTTTATGTGATTGCCACAAAAATGCAAAAAAGCGGCCCTTCGGAGAAAGGCCGCTTTTCTGATATGCCAGTTTCTGACCCGAAAATCAGAAACGGTATTCGATACCTGCGCCAACGACGGTCGGGTCGAGGGAGTCATGCGCCGTGATCTTCGTGGTCTCGGCATTGTTCTGCGCCCAGGCATGGACCCGCATGAACATCTGCTTGACGTCGAAGTTGAAGAACCAGTTGCCGACAACCTGATAGTCGAAACCGACATTGACAGACGGGCCACCCGTCACACCGATATTGAGCTTCTGCGTGAGCGGACCACCAGCAGGGGAAACGTTATGGAACCAGGCTAGCGTCGCGCCAACACCCACATACGGGTTGAAGCGCTTGTGCGGACGGAAGTGCCAGGCAAACGTAACAGTCGGCGGCAGAACCCAGGCGCTGCCCACATCAACCTTGCCCAGACCCGGAACGCCTTCAGCAGCGATCTCATGACGCGTGCTGGCAGCAATCAGATCGACCGAGACATTGTCCGTGAAGAAGTATTCGAACGTCAGCTCCGGCATGACCTGACGCGTCGTCTTGACGCGACCGCCAAGATGCGCGCCGTTCAGTCGCAGGCTGCTGTCACGATCTTCCGGCATCACGCCGAGGGCGGACAGACGAACGATGAAGTCGCCCTTGCCCAGCCCGATGCGGGTGTTGGCACAGGTCTGGAACAGGCCGCAATGGCCGGAGGCAGGCGCATGGATGTTTACGGACGGCACGGGAGCCGCCGTCATGGGCGCACTGACCGTAGCCTGGGGAGCAGGAGCAGTGACCTGCGCAAACGCGGGAGTTGCAACGGCGCCGACTGCGGCGGCCAGCGCGAAAGCGTTAAATTTCATCTGGAATTTCCATCACCATTCGTTGAGCCTCACAAAGCACTCCTCCCCTCCCATCACCTTGACCTGAATCAAGTCTGGTAAATTATGTGGTAGTGTGGCTGAAAGTCTTCAGGCTGCGCTCAGCACAACGGGAACAGGATTCATCATGTCTGCGTCACATACTCCAGAAGATGTCCATGATCGTTGCGCCCATTGCGTAGGGCGACGTCTGAGTGTGTGTAGCAGCATTGACGACTGTGATCTTGCTATTCTCGCCAACGAGTCTTCACGAATGACCGTTGCCGACGGTCGATCCTTTATAGAAGAGGGCGCACCGGCCAACGATTTCTTTGTCGTGACCGGAGGCAGGGTCAAGCTCTTCACCCTTCTGCCGGATGGGCGACGCCAGATTACCGGCTTTGCAGAAGGCGGACACTTCCTCGGACTCGCCGCCTCCACCAGCTATGCTTTCGGGGCCGAAGCCCTCGGCGGGGCCACGCTCTGCCGCTTCCCCCATGCCGGCATGCAGCGCCTGACCGAACGCTTTCCCAGCCTTGAACACCGCCTGCGCGAAGAAGCCTCCCGCGAACTCGCCCTGATGCAGGCCCGCATGACCCTACTGGGACGCAAAACAGCCCGCGAACGCGTGGCCACCTTCCTAATTGAGCGCTGCCAGCATCTGGAAAAGCCCGACTTGTCCCGTCCGGTCGAACTCGACCTGCCCATGCCCCGGACCGATATCGCGGATTATCTCGGACTCACTATTGAAACGGTCAGCCGGATCCTCAGCGCCTTCAAAAAAGAAAAACTCATCAGTATCCGAAGCATTACCCACATCACATTACTGATGCCTGAACGGATATCGACGATCGCAGAAGGCATGGAATAGGTCCCTTCTCAAAAAGCCACATTCCCGCCATCAGGACGCTCTATGTTTTACTGATCGTTTACAGGAGATGTCATGATTTTCATTCCTTCCCCCCGCACGATGCTTGCTGTCGGACTGATTGCCGGAGCCGTTTCCCTTGCTCCGCAGACCCATGCAGCGGACACCACGGCATCCAGCGCCTGCCAGCAGACAGGCCAGAATGATGTCATCGGACGTCTGGCACAGCGGGAAGACTGCCTGAACAGCAAGGTCCAGAACTACCAGAAGCAGTCCCAGGACGCTCAGGCCGCGCGCGAAAAGCGGATTCAAGACCTGAAGGACAAATACACGAACGCTCCGGCCAACGAGAAGGCACGCCTTCAGAAGCAGATCGCCGGCGAACAGTCCAAGCTGACCAACCTGCGCGATCAGGAAAACCAGCGTCTGCAGCAGCTCAAGAATGCCCCGCAGGAACAGCGCAACCGCCTCAACGCCCTGGGCAGCAAAACCCGCGGCGATGTCAGCAACTTCCTGAACGGTGGCCTCTGATCCGGTCGCTCCGGCCCCTTTCGCGGGGCCGGAATTTCAGGACCTCAAAGCGCCCTGAAGGCCTGAATGGCACGATCCCGCCCGTCTTTCAGATCGACGATGGGGCGCGGATAGGTCTTGCCCAGAATCACTCCCCCGTGCCGCAGGTCCGCTTCCTTCGCGGCCCAGGGCTCAAACAGCGCCTTTCCTGACAGACGACGCAGTTCAGGCACCCACTGGCGGATATAATCGCCATCCGGGTCAAACTTTTCAGCCTGTCGCGTCGGGTTAAAAATCCTGAAAAACGGCGTGGCTTCGATGCCCGTCCCTGCGACCCACTGCCAGTTCATGGCATTGTTCGCAAAATCCGCATCCACCAGCGTATCGCGGAACCACGCCTCCCCTTCCTTCCAGTCGATCAGCAGATGCTTCGTCAGGAACGATCCCACGATCATCCGCGCCCTGTTATGCATCCAGCCGGTCTGCCAGAGCTGACGCATCCCCGCATCCACGATCGGCACCCCCGTCTGCCCGCGCTGCCACGCCTTCAGATCTGCGGCACTGTTCCGCCAACGCATCCCGGAAAATTTCGGGCTGAGGTTTTCAAACGGCAGTTGCGGCAGGTGATACAACGTGTAGCGGGCAAATTCCCGCCAACCGAGCTCTGACAGGAAAATCCGCGGGCCATCCGTATGCGCACCATGCTTCTGCAACGCTGCCCAGACCTGCCGGGGTGAGACCGCACCGGACGCAAGATAGGGCGACAGACGCGACGTTCCTTCCTCCGCCACCCTGTCCCGACCCCTCGGATACTCTGCAACAGCATCTTTCAGAAAATCCTCAAGATGCTCCCGCCCTTCCGCTTCTCCCGGCTCCCAAGTCTTTCGGAACCCAGCCGCCCAGTCCGGAGCCTGCGGACAGAGATCCGCTTCATTCAGCCGTTTATCCGACAGAACAGAGTCCGGAACGCCCTGAAATGACAGCCCGTCCGGCATTCCCAACGGCTCCGGTATGGTGTGCGTCTGAAGCGCCTTCCAGAATGAGCCGCAGACCTTGTAGAATCCCCCTTGCTTCGTACGCACCGTGTCCGGATCGAGCAGAACCGTTCCCCAATGTGTTCCAACCTCACAGCCCTGCTGTTCCAGAGCCTGCCGGATTCGATCGTCCTGCGCCTGTTCGCGTTCATGCAGCCGATAGTGCCAATGCACCGACGCCGCATCCATGTGCCGCACAAGCTGCGGAAGCAGATCCTCGGCCGACCCCGCAAGCGTCAGCAGCTCCCCACCCCGACTTTCCAGTTGTGCCCGCAGATCGGCCAAAGCCCCATGAAGCCACCACCGCAACGCCGCTCCAGCCGGATGCAGGGCCGGGGTCACGTCATCAAGAACATACACACAGATGAGCGGCCGACCGGACGACGACGCCTCATGCAGCGCAGGATGATCTGCCAGACGCAGATCGTCCCGAAACCAGACAATGGCTGGCCGGGTCTGCCGGGGGGAAGAAGATTGGGTCCGGGAACGGGGCATGGATCCTCACAAAAAGGGGAAATTCTTCATAAAGCGCCCCACAGCGCCATTCGTTCAGAACGAATGAAACGACTTCAATCCGGACCGGAGAGAGCCCGAAAAAATTTCTCCCAAGGCCGCGAACCATTGTCATGAAATGTCGTTTAGATGGCGAAACGCTCTTCAAGAGGATTTTCTTCATGTCCACCAAGTTCATTGCACGTATTGCCCTTTCGCTGGCCCTGCTTTCGGGTTCGGCTGTCACGCTGTCTGCCTGCAACACCGTGCGCGGCGCTGGTCAGGACGTGAGTTCCGTCGGTCACAACGTTACCCGCGGCGCAACCGCAACGCAGGGCGCGATTGACCGTCACACGGGCGTTTCCCCCTGATTTTCGCGAAAACCCCACTTCGGGCTTTCAGAACCGCCGGTCCCCGACCGGCGGTTTTTTTGTATCGACACGTCCTGACTGCTGCTTCGGAAACAGGCCTGTGTAGATTTTTGCTTGTCATTCCTGTCCGGACGGTTCCATAGTTCGAATTGAACACAGACGTTCTCAGGGCGGGGTGAAACTCCCCACCGGCGGTATTGGCGGATTTCTCCGCCTCAGCCCGCGAGCGCCTTCCGGATTTCGGTTCGGAAGGGACAAGCAGATCCGGTGAGACTCCGGAGCCGACGGTCATAGTCCGGATGGAAGAGAACGCAGCACTTGTCCGGTCGCGGGCAGGTTGGGCGCGTGTCGCCCCGCCTGTTTTCCGTTCCGGCTGAGGGCGGCGTGCGCCTTGCGGACGTCCCGATTGTAACGGGACCAGAAGACGCAACTTGCCTGACCAGACCACCCTTTCCGACACAGTAGCACCGAGCGCCATTCGCCACGGGTTTCGTGCGGCCATCTCACAGGCTGTCGAAACCTTTGGGGCCACAGCACCCAACCCGTCCGTCGGATGTGCGCTGCTGGATGCCGAAGGGCGTGTCCTGACGGTCGGCGTTCATCCACGGGCGGGGCAGCCCCATGCCGAAGCGATGGCTCTGGCGCAGGCCAAGGCAGCAGGCGTGCTGGATCAGGCACGGGTGGCTCTTGTCACGCTGGAGCCGTGCAATCACACCGGGCGCACCCCTCCGTGCAGCGAAGCCCTGCGCAATAGTCCGGTTCAGGAAGTCTGGATTGGTGCAGCCGATCCGAACCCCCAGGCGTCTGGCGGTGCATCGCGGCTTCGCGAAATGCCCGGTGCAAAACGCGTGGTCATGCTGGCGGACCGGCCGGACATGGCCGATCTGGCGCGGGACTGCCGCGCTCTTCTGGCCCCTTTCGCAAGCCGCGTCGTCCGGCACCGCCCATGGATCAGCGTCAAGCAGGCGCTGGACGAACACGGCTCCATGGTGCCGCCGCCGGGGCAGAAAACCTTCACATCTCCGGACTCGCTCGTCCTCGCGCATCGCCTGCGCCGGGCGACGGATGCGATCATCACCGGGATCGGCACCGTTCTGGCAGACCGCCCGCGCTTCACAGTCCGGCATGTCCCGGACCATGAGGGGTGCAAGCCGCGCCTGCTGATCGTCTGCGACCGCCATGGCCGCCTTCCGGCGGACTGGGTTGCGGAGATGACGCAGGCCGGGTTCGAGGTCCTTACCAGTTCCGACCTGCTCTCTGTCCCGGCCCTGCTGGCAGAGCGGGGCGTGAACTGGGCGATGATCGAAGCCGGACCAGCCCTGCTGGCCTCCGTCGCCGAGGCCGGGCTGTGGGACGACTGGCTTACCATTCACAAAACTGCGGACGCTGACCGCATCGATCTGAAATCGCGGGACGAAAGCCCGCTGCGACTGCTGAGGGAAAACGCATGTTCTCTGGAATCATAGAGCGTCTGGGCACAGTCCGCTCAGCATCCGTCCGCGACAAGGCCATGGACCTGACCGTAGAGACCGGCTTTCCCGATCTGGAACTCGGCGAGAGCGTCGCAGTTAACGGCGTGTGTCTGACGGTCGAGACTTTCGATGCAGCAGGCGTGGCGACGTTCCATCTCAGCGGCGAGACGCTGTCCCGCACACCGCTGGATCAGCTGAAAACCGGATCGCGCGTCAATCTGGAACGCGCCGTCGCAGCCAGCACGCGCCTTTCGGGCCATATCGTTCAGGGCCATGTGGATGGCGTGGCGACCCTCGCAAGCATCGAGAAAGCAGGGGATTCCTACGCTCTGCGCGTGTTCGTCCCGCAGGCGCTGCGCCAGTATGTCGTGGAAAAGGGCTCCATCACTTTCGACGGCATCAGCCTGACGGTGAATGATCTGCATGACGACATCACGCGCGGCAATCAGCCCGGTTTTGAAGTCGGCCTGACGATCATCCCGCACACCTGGGAGCACACCAACCTCTCCACGCTGTCGGTCGGAGACCGGATGGATGTGGAAGTCGATGTGCTGTCCAAATATGTCGAGAACCTGCTGCGGTTCTCCCCCAGCCTTGGAAAGGTGGCCTCATGAAGCCGTCCCTGAAAACCGCCATCGAGGCCATCCGCGCTGGCGGCATGGTCGTCATGGTCGATGACGAAAACCGGGAGAACGAGGGCGATCTGGTCATGGCGGCGCAGTTCGCCACGCCGGAAGCCATCAACTTCATGGTTCGTGAGGCGCGCGGCCTGATCTGCCTGCCACTGGAAGCCGAACAGGCGGACCGTCTGGCCCTGCCCCCCATGGTGGCCCGCAACCGCGACCCGCGTGGCACAGCCTTCACGGTTTCGATCGAAGCGGCAACAGGTGTAACGACCGGCATTTCTGCCGCAGACCGCGCCCGCACGATCGTCATCGCCGCCAACCCCGCAGCTAAGCCAGACGACCTCGTCTCGCCGGGACATATCTTCCCGCTCCGCGCGCATCCCGAGGGCGTTCTAGGCCGCAACGGTCATACGGAAGGTTCGATCGACATTGCGCGTCTGGCCGGGCTGGAGCCCGCTGGCGTGATCTGCGAAATCATGGCCGATGACGGCAGCATGATGCGCCTGCCGGAACTGCGGAAATATGCCGCCCGCCACAACATGCCCATCGTCAGCATCGCGGACCTTCAGGACTGGTGCCGCGAACACGGACGCGGTGCCATCGCGGGCCACGACCTGATCTGCACGCCGGTCCCCGCTGCAGGCGAAATGGTGGCCGAATCTGCCCTTCCCAGCATTTTCGGCGGCCACGATCTGCGCATCCACGCCTTCCGTGCCGTTGATGGCGTGGAGCATGTCGCGCTGGTGAAAGGCGATCCATCCAAGGGCGTTCCGCTGGTGCGTCTGCATTCGGAATGTGTGACGGGCGATGCGCTCGGCTCCATGCGCTGCGACTGCGGCGCACAGCTCCGCGAAGCTCTGGAGCGGATTTCGGCATCCGAATCCGGCGTGCTGGTCTATCTGCGGGGCCATGAAGGCCGTGGAATCGGACTGGCCAACAAGATCCGCGCCTACGAGCTTCAGGATCATGGCATGGACACGGTCGAGGCCAACGAAGCCCTCGGCCTACCCGCCGATGCCCGCGAATGGGATGCGGCAGCCGACCTGCTGCGGCATCTGGGCGTGAGTTCGCTCCGTCTTCTGACGAACAATCCGGACAAGGAATCCAACCTCGTCCGCTTCGGCTTTGACGTACAGTCCAGAGAACGGCTGGAAATCGAAGCCAATCCTTTCAACCGCGCCTATCTTGCGACCAAACGCACACGGATGGGCCATTTCCTTCAGGAACAGCCGGCATGAGCACCCATATCCCCGTAGCCCCCGACCTGCAGCTTTCTCCCGCACCGAAAGTGGCCATCATCTCCAGCCGCTTCAACACGAGCATCACTGGCGGCCTGAAGAACGGCGCGCTCGAATGGCTCGAAGAGCGCGGCATCACCGATGTGGACGTCTATGATGCGCCGGGCGCGTTCGAACTCCCCATTCTGGCCCAGCGTCTGGCGAAATCAGGCCAATACGAGGGCGTGATCTGCCTCGGCTGCGTCATCAAGGGTGACACCGCGCATTTCGAATTCATCTCGCTGGGTGCCACAATCGGCATCATGCAGGCCCAGCTTGCCACCGAAGTGCCGATCGCTTTCGGCATCCTCACGACCTACACCGAACAGCAGGCCGTGGACCGCTCCCGCGCAGATGCCGAAAACAAAGGCCGGGAAGCAGCAGCGGCCT
The DNA here is from genome assembly GCF_018256215.1 of Gluconobacter sp. Dm-73. Classification (NCBI taxonomy): domain Bacteria; kingdom Pseudomonadati; phylum Pseudomonadota; class Alphaproteobacteria; order Acetobacterales; family Acetobacteraceae; genus Gluconobacter; species Gluconobacter sp. Dm-73. The sequence goes on from NZ_JAERLW010000009.1 coordinate 22,593, forward strand.
GTGTCGAGACACTGGCCTTCCTGCGCAACGTGCCCGCCCGCTCCTGATCCCTGCGGGAAAAGCACCGCCTGTCAGAAACGCCGGTACACAAGCTCCGGCTTTTCTGACGCTTCCGCCACGGCCTTTTCCACACGGTCATGAAATGGCGAAAGACTACAGACCGGGTCGGTGTTGGCGGCATTCCCCGTCAACGCCAGCGCCTGACAGCGGCATCCGCCCCAGTCCTGTTCCTTGCGCTCGCAGGACCGACAGGGTTCGGGCATCCAGTCCGTCCCCCGGAACATATTGAACAGGGGCGAACAGTTCCAGATGTCCGACAGAGTCCCGTCCTGCACATTCGGGAAGGCAACATCGGGAATAATTTCAGCCGCATGGCACGGCAGAACGCGCCCTGAGGGCGTGACATTCACGAAGCGCTGCCCCCAGCCGCCCATGCAGGGTTTGGGCCGGTCCGCATGATAATCCGGTGTCACATAATCGACCGAAAGACCACCCTTCGCACGTTCCGCCTCAACGGCGCGGGTGGCTTCCTGAAGCTGCTCACGGCTGGGCAGAAGCGCATCACGGTTTTTCAGCCCCCAGCCATAATACTGGGTATGCGCAATCTCCACCCGTCCGGCCCCGAGTTCCCGCGCCAGAGCAAACATCTCGGGAATACGGGCTACATTTTCCCTATGCACCACAAAATTGAGCGTCATCGGAATACCGGACGCCCGAATAAGCCGCGCCGCTTCGATCTTGCGGGCCTGCGCCCCCTTGAGGCCGCCGATCCGCTCCGCCCCGGCCTCCGTCACATCCTGAAAGGATAGCTGGATGTGGTCCAGCCCGGCCTTGTCCAGCGCCTCCAGCTTCGTTTCGTCAAGCAGGACGCCGGAGGTGATCAGGTTGGAATACAGGTTAAGCTTACGTGCGAGAGACACCAGTTCGACGAGATCGGGCCGGGCCATCGGCTCACCGCCGGAGAAATGAACCTGCAACACACCGAGTTCGGCGGCCTGCTCCAGCACGGAGCGCCAGCCGGCTGTGTCGAGTTCCGCCGCTTTTCGTTCGAGTTCAAGCGGATTGGAGCAATAGGGGCAGGAAAGCGGGCAACGATGCGTCAGTTCAGCCAGAAGGCTCATCGGCGGCGAAGGCAGTGTCATGTGTGCAGGACGTTCTTTTCTGTCAGTTCAGAAAGAAGCGCGAGGACATCCTTCGCGATGACCTCACGCGGGGCGGAAAATTCATTTGCAAGCTGCTGGATGATGTCGCCGACGCTGCGCTCCCCATCCAGAAGCCGCAGAATATGCGGTGCGGAGCCCTCGATCACAAACGCTTTTTCAGGCGCCTGCACGATCCACAGGTCTCTCACGCGATCGTGCTGAAGCCGATGGCCCCGCGCGAAGGAGAGAACGCTCTCTTCCGCGACACAGGGTTGGTCCGTCATGGAACGAAGGCGCCCGGCGGGATGTGGCCGTCCACATAGGCATAATCGAGCGCATCCAACATGGTCCACAGCACGGAGCATTTGAACTCCAGAGCTTCCAGAACCTCTTTCTGCTGCTCGGGTGTGCGGGCGTTTTCGCGCACATAGGCCAGCGCGAAATCGGAATCCCGCGGCGCCTGCGTCAGACGGGGCGTGAAATAGGCCAGCGTCTTTTCCGACACGAAATCATAGTGCCGCAGCATCCCAGAGACGCGCTCGCTGATGATCGTGGGCGAAAACAGCTCCGTCAGCGAGGACGCGATGGCGGCCAGAATGGAGCGGTCCCGCACGAAGTTCACATAGGCATCGACCGAAAAGCGCGTGGCCGGAAGCAGGCCGTCGAGGCTTTCCACATAATCGCGATCCAGCCCCAGACCATCCGTCAGCATCAGCCAGCGCGCGACACCGCCCGTTCCGGGCTCCGTACCGTCATGATCCTCGATCCGGCGGCGCCATTCCCGGCGGAGCTCCGCCGTGGGCAGCCGTGCGAGGAGGGTCGCGTCCTTGGCCGGGATGCGGGCCTGATAATAATAGCGGTTCAGCGCCCAGGCCTGAACCTGCGCGCGGTCGAGCTTGCCGTCATGCAGCTTGCGGTGAAAGGGGTGCCGGTTGTGGTACCGCTCGGCACCGATCTGCCGAAGCCTCTCTTCAAGCTGGTCAGGGGTGAGGAGCGTCATGGTGTGTCCAGTCTGAAAGTCATGCCGTCTTCCGCAACCGTCCATCCGGCGCGTTCGACGCTTTTGCGTTCGGGGCTGTCTTCGAACAGAATCGGGTTGGAGTTGTTGATATGAATCAAGACCTTGCGAGGTTTTTCGCACATCGTGAAACATTCAACAGGGCCACCGGCATCATTCACCGAAACATGCCCCATCCGCTGGCCGCTCTTGGGGCTCAGCCCGGCGCGGATCATTTCGTCGTCCCGCCACAGCGTCCCGTCGAAGAAAACGAGATCCGCCGCTGATACACGCTCCACAATCTCCGGCGTGATATGCGCGCAGCCGGGAATGAAAAGCAGCGTTTTCAGCCCGTCCGTTATGGACAGACCCAGCGTTTCGTCGGGCTTTGAGCCTGCAGCCTCTGCATAAAGCGGAGCCTTGCCCGGCACGGCGAAGGCCGTCAGCAGCAGCCCCGAGGGAATCCCGTCCTTGTTCATCAGGGACATGGGTTCGTTGAGAAGCAACGGGATGCGCGGCACAATCTCAGGGTCGAGCGCGCCGAACATCGGATTGTCCGCCAGTTGCCGAAGCGTCGAGTCGCTGCCCATCAACCTGAAGGGTTCGCGCTCACGCAGCGTCAGAAGCCCCGTGATGGCGTCGATTTCGCCGCAGGTCAGGACGACGCCCTGAATGGGCGTTCCGCGCAGACTGCCCTGATGATGCAGGGCCGGAGTTTCGATGATCTGCTGGCGCAGATCGGGCGCGGCGTTGAGAATGAACCAGCGTTTTCCGTCGGCGCTGACGGCGATGGAGGCCTGGGTCCGGGCTTTCGCGCCCTGTCGCGTGCGGGCGGCCACACAGCCGGGCGCTGCGGAATTCCACTGCGGAAAACCGCCCCCTGCCGCCGCGCCGAGCACGATGACATCAATCATTTTTTTACAAACCGTCTGAATCGGGTGCCCTGCGGCCCCCATGAATGAAAACGGCCGCTCCGAAGGGGAGCGGCCGTGCCATATTCCTCAAGGACGGGGCCTCGGGGAAGAGGCTTATTTCTTCTCGCCGCAGACATACGAGTTGATTTCTGCGCCCAGCGGGATTTCGGTAACTTTCGGTGTGTTCCAGGCCATGATTTTTCTCCTTGGTCTCCGATAACCGGCAGATGTGACAACAACACATCCACAGGCGCTCCTCATGATTTAGTGACCGGATGCCACTGGAGTTCAAGGGGTTTTTTGGGCAGAACACGTAACTGTGTCCTTTCGCGGACCGTTCTGGTCCGTAAGCTCCGTCTTCGTTGCAGGCAAAAAAACATGTCCGGCCGTCCCATTGCGTCCTCCGCCGACCCTGCCTGTAGCGATACCGCGTCCCCGTCTGGAAGAACTGGCGAAAAACTGCTGCCGGACGGCGATTTTCCGGACCCCACACTCGACCGGAACCTGCTGCGCGACCATCTGAACATCCGGGACATGTGTGTCCTGATCCTGACGATTCTCGCTGTCTTCTATTCGCTGTATTTCACGGCTCCCATCCTTCTGCCCTTCGTCTTCGCGCTCGTGCTGAACCTGCTCATGATCGCACCCATGCGATTCCTGACTCAGCGTCTGCGCCTGCCCCGGCATCTGGCGGGCCTGCTGCTGATTGTCATGATGTTCGGAATCGTGGGCGGAATCGCCACGACGATTTCCGTCCCGGCTGCTGGCTGGATCACCCGCGCGCCACAGACGCTCCCCGCATTGCAAAGCAAGCTGGCCGTTCTCAGCGGGCCGATCGACATGATCCAACACGATTACATGCGCCTGTCGGCCATGTTCAGCGGCCATTCCGGCAACACACATACGGCACATGGCGTCACCGGTCCGATCAGCGGGGAGACGGCACTCTCGCGGCTCGGCTCCTCCGTTCTGGCCGGGACGCGTGAGCTTGCAGGCGGCTTCTTCTCGATGCTGCTGATGCTGTTCTTCCTCATGACGGAAGGCGACACGCTTCTGCGACGCTGCGTCGAGATCATGCCGACCTACGCCAAGAAACGCCGCCTCGTGGAGATGGCGACGCAGATCGAACAGAACGTCTCGCTCTATCTCGTGACGATCACGATGATGAATCTGGGTGTGGGGCTGGTGAACATGATCCAGTGCTGGGCGACCGGCATGCCCAACCCGCTTCTGTGGGGTGTGCTGGCGTTCCTGCTGAACTACATCCCCATCATCGGGCCGCTGACGGGTGTGGTGGTCTATTTCGTGGTCGGGCTGTTCAGCTTTCCGTCCCTGCTTTACGCGCTCCTGCCGCCGTCGATCTATCTGCTGATCCATGTGCTGGAAGGCGAGACCATCACCCCCATGCTGCTGGCCCGGCGCTTCACGCTCAATCCCGTTTTCGTCATGGGATCGCTGCTGTTCTGGGACTGGATGTGGGGCATTTCGGGCGCCTTCCTGTCCGTGCCGATGCTCGCGGTTTTCAAGATCGTCTGTGACCATATCGAAGTGCTGGCCCCACTTGGACACGTTCTGGGTGGCCCGACACGGCGGACGATCAGCAGTGCCATCGTTGCGCAGCTTCAGTCCGAGCCGTGAGGATCGGGGCGTTGCCCCGCACCCCACAAAGGGGCTCGCCCCTTTGATCCCGATTCCAAATAAAGCGGTTTCCAAAGGCCCCGGCCTTTGGCGGGTTTCAGGGCAGAGCCCTGAATACGACCCGAATATCTGGCCAGAACCGCCCCCTTTACGCTAGACGCTTCGGCAGAACATTCCTGTCCTGTTCATTCTTCCAAGGAGACCCCATGACCCAATTGCCCCGCCGTGGCGTCTGTCTGGTGATCTCGGCCCCGTCTGGTGCGGGCAAGTCCACCATTGCCAACGCCCTGCGCGCTTCGGAGCCGACCCTGCGCCATTCCGTCTCGGTTACGACGCGCGGGCCGCGTCCGGGCGAAGTCGAGGGGGTGCATTACCATTTCCGGGATATCGAGGAATTCCGCCGCATGGCTGCGGATGGCGAACTGCTGGAATGGGCGGAGGTCTTCGGTCGGGGCTACGGCACGCCACGCGCACCGGTTGAGGAAGCGCTGAATGCCGGGCATGACATGGTGTTCGATATCGACTGGCAGGGGCACCGCCTTCTGCGCGCGGCCCTGCCGGACGATGTGGTGAGCCTGTTCGTTCTGCCGCCGTCGCTGGAAGAACTGGAACGCCGCCTGAACAAACGCGCGTCGGACCATCCCGAAGAAATCGCCAAGCGTATGCAGGCGGCGCTGAACGAGATTTCTCATTGGTCCGAATTCGATCACACGATCATCAATTCGGACCTCGATACCGCCATCTCGCAGGCTCGCTCCGTCCTGACAGCCGCACGGCTGGCTACGCGACGTCAGCGCAACCTGCCGGACATGGTCGCCAGCTTCAGCCGCTGACCTCACCGGTCGCAGCCGGGGTCCCTGCCTCCGGCTGAACGGTCTGCATCGCGGCGGCAAAGGCTGTTGCGGAGGTCATGGCATCCGCCATGGTTGTCGGCATCAGGATGGTGGTGCCGCGGTTCTTGTTCATCTCAAAAATACGGTTGATCTGAAGGATCTGGAGCGCGATCGGCGAGGCTTCGTAAGTCTTGGCCGCCTGCGCCAGTTCATGCGCCACTTCCCGTTCTGCCGAAGCCAGCGTGACGCGGGCAGCACGCTCGCGCTCGGCCTGCGCCTGACGGCTCATGGCATCCTGAAGACTGTCGGGCAGTTGTACGTCGCGGATTTCGACAGCCTGAACTGTAACGCCCCATTCGCGCGTCTTGATCTCGATAAGATCGCGCAATTCGCCGTCGATACGGCGGCGGTCTTCCAGCAGCGTCGCCAGATCCGAACTGCCGACAACCTCGCGCAGCGTCGTGAGCGCGACCATCGAGACCGAACCCTCGTAATTGTCCAGCTCCGTGATGGCCCGCAGCGGATCATGCACCATCCAGAACACGACCGCGTCCACATCCACCGGCGTTGTATCGCGCGTCAGGGTCTGACGCGTATGGACGGGCACCGTGCGGATACGCTGGTCCACAACGGCGTCGATCTGATCGAGAAAGGGCACAATCAGAAACAGGCCCGGACCGCGCAGCCCCTGAATCTTTCCTGCCCGCAGAACCAGAACGCGCTGCCAAGAATTGCACATCTTGAGCGATAGATGCACGAGCAGGGCCAGCACGAAGCCACCGATGACCCAGCCGGACTGCCGCGTCAGAGCCGTCAGTCCGGCCGAAAGCAAAAAAACGATCGCCGCGATGGAGGCGGAAATCGTGTTGAGAGGCAGTTTCCGATTCATGGATGGCACCAGCGACATGGAAGGAAGGACGGGGAAATCCGGCATGGACATCAGCCTTTGGCAGAGCCGCTCTCGGGCTCGGAGGGAGTGGGAGGCAGACCGAGAAGATCGCGCATGGCGATGACGATCGCTTCGGGATCAAGGCCCGCGGCCTGACTGCGGGCGATGGTGGAGGCCGCGAGCGCGCGGACTTCCGCGGCTTTGAGGGCGCCGTCCGGGTGTGGCGGTGTGGCGCTGACGAAACTGCCCCGCGCCCGCAGCGTCCGGATCGCGCCCAGCCGCTCGAGTTCCGCATAGGCCCGCTGGACGGTGTTGAGATCCACCCGCAGGTGAACGGCGAGCGCGCGCATGGTCGGCAGTCGGTCGTCGGGCTTCAGCAGCCCCGAGCCGATAGCGGCCAGCACGCGCTCGCGGATCTGAACGCGCAACGGCAAGGCGCTGGCATCCGAAAGCGGCGTGGGAAAGAGGTATGTTTCTATGTCAGCAGACATGCATACAAGAGTGATCCGCTTTCGGAATGTTCGTCAAGAAGATTCCGTGTCAAAGCACTCTCAAGGCTGTTTGAAACCGCGCAAGGCTTGGGAAGACTCCGGCTTCGTGATATGCGCTGCCGTTCCCAGTGCCTGCGGACAGCCAAGGACCAGACGTCGCATGACAGCGCTCCAGACCGACCCCCCGATCATGACCCGGAACGGAACGGACACGACCGCGCATCATCATACGCCGCTCATCCTCGCCCTCCCGAAAGGCCGCATCCTCAAGGCGCTGGCTCCGGTCCTGACACGCACGGGCATCGAACCCGACCCGGACTGCCTGACCGAAAGCAGCCGCCGCCTGCGCTTTGGCACGTCCGATCCGAATCTGGATGTCGTGCGGGTCCGTTCCTTCGATGTCGCGACCTTCGTGGCCTATGGCGGTGCCGATATCGGCGTGTGCGGCGCGGATGTGCTGATGGAATTCGACTATCCGGACATCTATGCCCCGCTCGATCTGGGCATCGGGGGCTGCCGCATTTGCGTGGCGCGCCCAAAAACCATGATCGAAGATCCCGCAACGGGTCAGTCCCGTCTGCGGGTTGCCACGAAATACCCGACCATTGCCCGCCGGCATTTCGCCTCCCGCGCCATCAATGCCGAGATCGTGCATCTGAACGGCGCTATGGAACTCGCGCCGACGCTGGATCTGGCGAGCGTCATCGTCGATCTGGTCGATACCGGATCCACGCTGCGGGCCAATGGCCTGATGGAAACCGAGACCATCGCGCATGTCACGAGCCGCCTGATCGTCAACCGCGTCGCGCTCAAGACCCGGCCTGAAGAAATCAGCGCCCTGATCGAGCGTTTCCGCACAGCCCTCGCCACGGAAGGTACGGTCTGATGAAACGCCTCGATACGACTGCCGCCGACTTTTCCGCAGACTTCGCCACGCTGCTCGCCGCGCGTGGAAGCGACGAACGCAGCGTGGCCGAACCGGTCCGTGCGATCCTCGCAGACGTCCGCAGCCGGGGCGACGAGGCCCTGTGCGACTATACCGCCCGGTTCGATCGGCTGACCCTGCCTGCTGAAAAACTCCGTATCAGTGCGGAAGAGATCGCGTCCGAAGCCACGCGCGTGCCCTCGGACCTGATGGACGCCCTCCGCACCGCCGCACGGCGGGTCGAAACGTTCCATGCCGCCCAGATGCCCAAGGATCTGGACTTCACGGACGAAGACGGCATCCGCCTCGGGATGCGCTGGACCCCACTGGATGCGGTCGGGCTCTATGTTCCGGGCGGCAAGGCGGCCTATCCGTCCTCCGTACTGATGAACGCCCTGCCCGCCCGTGTGGCGGGTGTGAAGCGGCTGGCCATGTGTGTCCCGACCCCGGACGGCGTGCTGAACCCGGTGGTTCTCGCGGCCGCGCAGCTTTGCGGCGTGACGGAAATCTACCGCATTGGCGGCGCGCAGGCCGTGGGCGCCATGGCGTTCGGTACGGACCTTATCGCCCCGGTAGACCGCATCGTAGGTCCCGGCAATGCGTATGTTGCGGAAGCCAAGCGGCAGGTCTTTGGGCATGTCGGCATCGACAGCATCGCCGGGCCGTCCGAAGTCGTGGTCGTGGCTGACGGGCAGAACGATCCGCGCCTTGTCGCGCTCGATCTGCTCGCACAGGCCGAGCATGACGAACAGGCTCAGGCCATTCTCGTGACAACGGATGCCGCTTTTGCCGAACGTGCCGCCGAGGCCGTCCGCAAAGAGCTGGAAACCCTGCCCCGTGCCGCCATCGCCTCAAAAAGCTGGGAAGACCACGGCGCGGTCATCGTCGTGCGCTCGCTTGAGGAAGCCGCCGAGATCGTCAACGCACTGGCACCCGAACATCTGGAAGTCATGCTCGACGCCCCGCGCGCCTTCTCGGCCATGGTCCGCCATGCGGGTGCGATCTTCATGGGCCGCAACTGCCCCGAAGCCGTGGGCGATTATGTCGGCGGTCCGAACCACGTCCTGCCGACCAGCCGCACGGCGCGGTTCGCCTCCGGCCTGTCGGTGTTCGATTTCATCAAGCGCACCACCACCATCGAAACCGATGAAGCCGGTCTGCGCCGGATAGGCCCGGCCGGGGTCGCACTGGCGACCGCCGAAGGGTTGGACGCCCATGCCCTCAGCCTGTCGGTCCGGCTGGAGAAGAACTGATGGCCCGCCTGTCGATCGGTGATCGTGTTTCGGACCTGAAGGGCGCGCATGACGGCAGGCTGGTCGATATCGACGGCACCACCGGTTATGTCGAGCAGGCCAATGGCGTGGAAGTCGAATTCCCGCTGAGCCAGCTCAAGCCTTATGAAGAACCGAAAATCGCCGAAGAGCGCACGCTCTCCGGCCCCCTGCGGGACCGTCTTCTGAATCCGGCGCAGAAAGCGCTTCTGGCCTCCGTCCCCGCCACGCTGCTGGCCGCGATTGCAAAAAGCTATGACGCGGGAAGCGACGGCCCGGGATCACGCACGCCGTTTGCGGCCCTTCCGGAGTCCAAACGGCTTGAGGCCATCCGGATCTATCTGCCGTCCCTGCCGCAGAGGCTTCTGGCGTCGCACATGAATCTGGTCGTCGCCATGCGCGATATTTCCAAACTGTCCTGACGGGCTGAGTCTACATGCATTCCGCCGCGTTGACGGCGGGAAGCATCATTCGTACAAGCCCGTTTTCTGAATCCGCGAAGCCCCATCAGGCGCAGCTTTACTCAGCGCCGGAGGCGCCGCCTTATTATGTCCGTAACTTTTGCCGATCTCGGCCTTGCGCCCACGATCCTTCGCGCTCTGGACGACGCAGGCTACGTCAAGCCGACGCCCATTCAGGCCCAGTCCATTCCGTTTCTGCTGGAAGGTCGCGATCTGCTCGGACTGGCGCAGACCGGCACGGGCAAGACGGCCTCTTTCGCGCTTCCTTTGCTGCACCGACTTGCCGAAAACCCGCGTCCGGCCCCTAAAAACGGTGCGCGCATTCTGGTTCTGGCGCCCACGCGCGAGCTGGTTTCGCAGATTGCGGACGGGTTCGAGAGCTTCAGCCGTCATCAGCCGGTGCGTGTCACCACGATTTTCGGCGGTGTCAGTCAGGTCCATCAGGTCAAGGCGCTTGAAGAGGGCGTGGACATCCTCGTCGCCGCACCGGGACGCCTGCTGGACCTGATCGAACAGGGCCTGTGCGATCTGTCGCAGCTTGAGGCGCTGGTGCTGGATGAAGCCGACCAGATGCTCGACATGGGCTTTGCCAAGCCGATCGAACGCATTGTCGCAACACTCCCCGCAGACCGGCACACGGTGCTGTTTTCCGCGACCATGCCGAAATCCATTACGGCCCTCGTCGAGAGCCTCCTGCGCGACCCGGCCAAGGTCGAAATCGCACCGCCCTCCACCACGGTGGACCGCATCGCGCAGTCGGTCATGTTCCTGGATGCGTCCAACAAGAAAGCGGCTCTCCTGTCCCAGCTTCAGACGCCGGGCATCGGTCAGGCCGTCGTCTTCACGTTGCAAAAGAACATCGCCAACGAGGTCTGCACCTTCCTGACGGAGTCCGGCATCACGGCGGAAGCGCTGCACGGCAACCGGTCGCAGGGCCAGCGCGAACGGGCGCTGAACGCATTCCGCGAAGGCGACGTTCAGGTTCTGGTAGCGACCGATATCGCGGCGCGCGGCATTGACGTCGATACGGTCACGCATGTCATCAACCATGATCTGCCGAGCCTGCCGGAAAGCTATGTGCACCGGATCGGACGCACGGGCCGTGCGGGCCGCAGCGGTTTCGCCATCACACTCTGCGATGCCGAACAGCGCGCCTGGCTCCATGCCGTCGAGCGTGAAATCGGTCGGACTCTGGACGTTCATGACAGCCATGAATGGCACTGCGAAAAGGCCCGGAACTCAACCATGCGGCCGCCCGTGCTCGGCGGCGGTCCGGTCAAGCAGGTCAAGCCGCAAAAGGTGCGCGAGCGCCGCGTCTGGACCGAAGAGGAAAAGATGGCCGCCCGCGCCGCAGCTCAGGGCGGAGCGCAGGCCGCCGGAAAAGCCTCCTGAAAACCACTCCCGACCGGCATAAAAACCGCAAGAATCCCGGGACAGGGGCCGGTCGCGCTTGACCTTTCGTCTGACAGTCCGCACATAGCGGGCTGGATTTTCTGGCTCCGCACCGGGGCCACTGCCGCGCGCAGATCATTACCCTGTCCCTGAAGCAAGGATTCACATGTCAAAAGAAGACCTGATCGAGTTTACCGGCACCGTCATGGAACTGCTCCCCAACGCCATGTTCCGCGTCACGCTCGACAACGAGCACACCATCCTCGCCCATACGAGCGGCAAGATGCGCAAGAACCGCATCCGTGTTCTGGCCGGTGACCGCGTCAACGTCGAAATGACGCCCTACGACCTGTCCAAGGGACGGATCACGTTCCGCTTCAAGTAAGACAGTCCGCCGCATGACCGCATCCCCGTCTTCCGCAGAAGGGTCATCCGGCCTTTTGGACCGTCCGAAGCTCGTTCTGGCCTCCGCCTCCCCGCGCCGCCTGAGCCTGCTGGAACAGATCGGCATCGTGCCCGACGCCGTCGTCAGCGCCGATATCGACGAAGAACCGCGCCCCGGCGAACTGCCGCGCCCGCTTGCGCAGCGCCTCGCCCGCCAGAAGGCGGAGCATGTGGCCGCGCAGCGCATGGATGCCGCATTGGTCCTCGGCGCGGATACCGTGGTGTCGGTCGGTCGGCGCATCCTACCGAAAGCCGAAGATGAAAAGACGGCCCGTGCCTGCCTGAAGCTGCTTTCGGGCCGTCGGCACAAGGTTCTGACCGCTATTGTCCTGCGTCCGAGCGCGGGCTGGCCGCAGGGCAATTCCTGTGAGCGGCTGGTGGAAACCTCCGTCATTTTCCATCGCTTGACGGACGCGCAGATCGACGCCCTGATCGCGCAGGGCGACTGGCAGGGCAAGGCGGGCGGTTATGCCATTCAGGGCGCCGCTGCCGCCCATATCCGCCAAATCGGCGGCAGCTACTCCGCCGTCGTGGGACTGCCGCTGTTTGAAACCGCACAGCTCCTGCGCGGACAACCGGTCGGTAAACCTTCAGGTGGCTGGATCGCATGACTGAAATCCGCGCAGCCTGTTCTCCGGGCGAAGTGCGGATTGCCGTTACCGACCATGACACGCTGCTGGACGTCGCACTCTGGCGTCCCGGCTGCCCGGATGGTCTGGAAGACTGGCACGTTGTCCGCGTCCAGAAGGCCGCCCCGGCTCTGGGCGGCGCATTTGTCCTGCTCGAAGACGGTCAGAGCGGTTTTCTCTCCACACGCGATGCCCTGATAGAAGGCACTCTGATCGCAGCCCGCGTCAGTCGTTCGGCACAGAATGGCAAAGGTCTGCGTCTGCGTCGGGCCGATATGCCTGCCGAAGCCCCTTCCGCTCCAAAACTTCTGGAACGCGGCCCGACCCCGTTGGACGAACTGGCGGACCGTTATCGGGATGCGCCAATTTTCGTGGATGATGCGGGTATTGCCGCAAAGCTACCCGTCCGCCTGCGTCCGCGCCTTCAGCGCTGCCAGCAAGCATTCGATGGCGCACTTGAATCCGATTTCGACAGTCTTTGCAGTTCCGATGCCGATCTGGGCCTGCTGACCGCCAGTTTTTTTCCGACCCCCGCTCTGGTTGCCATTGACCTCGACAGCACTGCTGCTCCTGACTTCAAGGGCAATGTGGCAGCTTTTCCAGCCCTTGCCCGGCAGATCCGTCTGCGGAACCTCTCAGGCACGATTCTGGTAGATCCGGCGGGTGTAAAGACGCGCAAACGCCCCGCGCTAGTTTCATTCCTGCGCGAAGCCCTGTCCGACGATCCACTCAAACCGGATGTTCTCGGTGCAACGCCGTCGGGTCTGCTGGAACTGACGCGCTCGCGCCGTCGCCCGCCCCTTCATGAACTTCTGTCTTCCCCACAGGGTCTGGCTCTGTCCATCCTGCGGACGATCCTGCGCGAAGACCGCCCCGGCCAGACGCTGACGGCCTCGATCCGCCTCATCAAGGCGCTGGAAAGTGATCCCGAGGCTCTCGCTGATTTCACGTCACGGCGCGCGCGGACGTTAGACCTTGTCCTTGATCCCAACGCCTCCCCTGCAAGCTGGAGCCTGTCATGAGCGAGTCCACCTGCCCGATCTGCCACCGCCCCACAGATCCCCAGTTCCGCCCGTTCTGCTCCCGGCACTGTGCAGACGTCGATCTGGGCCGCTGGTTCAGCGGAACATATCGCGTTCCGTCCTTTCGTCAGGACAATGACGAAGAACAGGACGAATATCGCGACGGAGAGGGTTGATCCCACCGCAATCATAAGCTACATCCCATCTCCGCAACGGGGTTCGCCCTGAAGCTCGGTGCCCAAGTAGCTCAGTTGGTAGAGCATGCGACTGAAAATCGCAGTGTCGGTGGTTCGATTCCGCCCTTGGGCACCATTTATTTTCCCTGAAATCGGGTGCATTCCGCCCTATCAGCAGATGGTCGCTCCTCAGATCGTAGCGCCTGTCAATCCCCAGTTCCGTTCTGCCATATAAGTTGCTCGATCCCGCGTCGCGATCAGGCCATGCACAATGGCTCGCAACGCTCGGGACCAGTCGAGACCCTGCTCGGCAGTTGTCCGAGGGGATGCAAGAGCAGACCAGCGTGACGGATTCGAATCAGGATCGGGCCGCAACGTCTGTTTTCGAACTCATCGCATCAGATCGTCAGCGAAGCGTCTCAGAAGCGCCCTCAACTGATCGAGGTCTTCGTCGGTCCAGTCGACGAGAATGCGGTTCGCCAGCCTCTCGCGGGCTGCGTTGAGCAGGTCGACCATTTCCTGCCCCTTTTCTGTCACTGTCGCTTCCCGAACACGCCTGTCCGTCATGGACGGCTTGCGCTCGATGAGGCCCAGTTCCTCCAGCTTGGTCATCTGTCGGCTGATGGTCGTATGATCGCGGCCCGTCCGATCCGCGAGTTCGACAACACCGATCGGACCATAACGCCATACGCGCGCCAAAAGCGGAAACAGGGCCCGATCCAGCGGAATACCGGCCTCTTCGATCAGCCGATCATCCCGACGCGGCCGGTTGATTTCATCGACCAGATCGATGATCGCGGCATGGAGTCCGCGCAGGATTTCAGAATCGCGTGCATTATTCACGTTTTTTGTTGCCTTCGACGCGGAGCCTATATATGTGAATATTACACATTGATTCGCGGAGCTGCCAGTGTCTTTCGATACAGACGTCCTGATCTCGGGTGCGGGGGCTGCGGGCCTGACACTAGCCATCGATCTCGCCCGACGCGGAATTTCTTTCCGACTGATCGAGCAGAATATGCAGCCGTTCAGCGGGTCGCGCGGCAAAGGCATCCAGCCCCGGACGATGGAGATTTTTGAGGATCTTGGCATCGTTGATCGTGTGGCTGCGGCAGGCGGCCCCTATCCGCCGCTGTGTCAGTATCGCCCTGATGGAACTCATAAAATGTCGCTTCTGACGGAAGCAGACGTCTTCCCGACCGCAGCCGAGCCCTATGCGGCGCCACTGATGCTGCCGCAGTTCGCCACCGAAGCCGTCATGCGAGAGCGGCTTTCCGAACTGGGCCATCATCCACATTTTGGGACGAAGCTGACAGGGTTTGAACAGGACGCCCAAGGCGTTACGGCGAGGATCGAACAGGACGGCGGCGAGCAGGTCATCCGCGCCCGGTTCCTCGTCGGGACCGATGGTGGCCACAGCTTCGTGCGTCATGCATTGGCGATCGATTTTCCGGGAGAAGCACTGGGCGTGCGTGCGATCGTTGCCGATGTGCGGCTGGAGGGGTTGGATCGGTCTGTCTGGCATCGTTTCCAGTTCGCTTCACCGGCAATGCAGGTGATGATCTGTCCTCTGGCGGGGACGGACCTGTTCCAGATTCAGGCCCCTGTGGCTCTGGACGGAGAGGTCGATCTGACTCCTGTCGGACTGACCGCGCTGATCAAAGACCGGACCGGCAGGGGAGACATTATGGTCCGTTCGGTGTCATGGTCCTCGGTTTATACCATGAGTGCGCGTCTGGCCGATCGCTATCGGGTCGGGCGCGTCTTCCTTGCGGGGGATGCCGCGCATGTTCACCCGCCAACCGGCGGCCAGGGGCTCAATACCAGCGTTCAGGACGCCTATAATCTCGGCTGGAAGCTGGCGTCCGTGCTCGCGGGGGCGCCGGAAGCGCTGCTCGACAGTTACGAAGCGGAACGACGACCGATCGCATTGAACATGCTGCGCCTCTCGACGCGGCTGCTTGGGGAAGTCAAGCAGGGCACCATGCGACGCGATCGCGAGGCGCGTCAGCTTGACCTCGGCTATCGCGGTTCATCATTGAACGTGCCCGGTTCGGTGAGCGGCAAAGTGCAGGCGGGCGATCGCGCCCCTGATGCGCCCTGTCGCGGACAGGCCGGGCAGCGGACGCGGCTGTTTGCGGTTTTTCAAGGAGCTCACTGGACCCTGCTCGGTTACGAGGTGCGTGACCGGCCGTTGATCATCGCAGGTGTTCGGATCGTCACCATTGGCGCGGGGCATGAACTCGTCGATGAAGAAGGCGATATCGCCGAAGCGTACGGTGTCGAACCCGATCAGTGGGTCCTTGTGCGTCCGGACGGTTACATCGCCGGAATTATCCCTTCTGACAATTTGGAGGCGCAGCTTTCGCGCTACCTGGCACACATATTGCCCCCTCGTTGATCGATACATTCGAAAGGTCATGCCGGGGGGCGGTTTTGGCATTCAGAAACGCGGTGTCAGATGCACTCCTGCCATCATGCAGCGAACGGAGCCGCCGGCCAGTTCGATGGTTGGGACATCCAGGGGCAAAAGCGTTGCCGAGCGTTCGATGATCCGGATCTGCTCTGGCCGCAGTGCCTTGAGGGCGCGTCGCGACAAGGCCAGAACGCGCCCCTGAGATCCTGAAAGTTCTAAAGCATTTCCAGCAAAATCATTGATTTGGTTAAAGGAGAGATCAATGATTTCACGACCATTTTCGGTCAGTCTGTTTCGGACTTCCTGACGACGGTGCAGGTTGCTGATTGTCTCCAGGCTGATCATTGCAAAACTGGTGCCCACACACATCAGCACATTTGTATGATAAATAAGGCGCCCGGCCTCATCTGCCGCATCAAAAACAATCGGTTCAAAATTGAAATGGGTGCAGAAGCGCTCCATGGCGACTTCGTTGGTCCGGTTGGATTTGGCCGCGTAGGCAATGCGGCTGATATGGTCGAGGACCATGGCCCCGGTCCCTTCAAGAGACAGACCGTCCTGCTCCAGTCCGGAATAATCAATGACATCCTGGACGCGGTATTCGTGTTTGAGCATTTCGATAACGTCTCCGCGTCGCTCACGGCGGCGGTTTGGAGAGAACATCGGGTAAATTGCAATATGGCCACCAGCGTGAGTGGAGAACCAGTTATTGGGAAAGACGGAATCCGGCGTTTCTATTGTTTCATCTTCGAACAGATGAACCTTCACACCGAGCTGTTCCAAGGCTTCTGCCGCCCGGGTGACCTCGGCATGAGCCTGTGTCGCAATTTCTGAAGTCGTCCGCGTACCGTCCCGCGTCTGAAAGACGTTATCCTGTTCCGTTTCCGGATTGGGATGGAAATGGTGCGGTCGGATCATGACCACCGCTCTCGGGGCCTGAACTGAGAAGGACGTCATGAGAATATTCCCCTGAAATGCTCTGGAATGACTGGTTCAGACCTGATTGAAAAGCCCAAAGAGATTACGAGGGTCTTCCGGCTCGGCCACAAGGTCGATTTCCGTATAAAAATCTGTGCCCAGAATTTTGTCTCTGAGGTAACGCAGCGCAGAGAAATCCTCCGTGGCGAAACCCACCGAGTCAAAGATCGTAATGTCCTGTTCGGAGCGGCGGCCCTGAACGTCTCCGGTCATGACCTGCCAGAGTTCCGTCACGGGAAAATCTTGCGGCATCTGCTGAATTTCACCTTCAATACGGGTCTGCTCAGGATATTCTACAAAAACGCGTCCACGGTTCAAAAGCGCGGCCTGCAACTCGGTTTTTCCCGGGCAGTCGCCCCCAACGGCATTGATATGAACGCCCGCGCCGATCATGTTATCAGACAGGATCGTGGCCTTCAGTTTGTCAGCCGTCACGGTCGTGATGATATCAGCGCCCGATACGGCATCCTGACTGCTGTTTGCGACGGTGATATCGAGCCCACTGGTCTGCATGTTCCGACAGAATTTTTCCGTTGCGGCAGACTCCACATCGTAAACTTTGAGATGCGTAATGCCGCACAGCGCCTTGAAGGCCGTCGCCTGGAATTCAGACTGAGCGCCGAGACCGATGATGGCCATCACCCGGCTGTTGGGCCGTGCCAGGCAGCGAGCCGCCACTGCAGACGTCGCGGCCGTTCGCAGAGCGGTGAGCAAGGTCATTTCAGAAAGCATGAGCGGATAGCCGGACTGCACATCTGACAGCACACCGAATGCCGTAACGGTCTGGAGGCCTTTGCGCGTATTCCTGGGATGACCGTTAACATACTTGAAGCTATAGAGCGCGTCATCGGCCGTTGGCATCAGTTCAATCACACCATCGCGGGAATGGCTCGCCACGCGCGGCGTCTTGTCGAATTCCGGCCAACGGCGGAAGTCTTCTTCGACATAAGCGGCCAGTTCCGTCAGAAATGTTTCTACCCCAACCGAACGTATCAACTGGATAAGGTTTTCGACGCCGACATACTGGACCATGATCTCTCCTGCTTTCTGCTGTGGGATGATGGTGCCTTCACGATATGCTGGTTAACATGATCAATATGATATAAAATATGAAAAAAATCAGTCATATTGCTCGATATTATATGGCATAATAACGTATGTATATTTTTGACGACCTTGATCGTACCCTTATCTCCATTCTGCGTGAGGATGGGCGGGCGCCTGTCGCGAAGCTTGCATCCATCATCGGTGTGTCACGCGCGACTGTTCAGGCGCGGCTGGATCGCCTGTTGGAAAATGGCTCCATTTTAGGGTTTACCGTTCGGGCGCGTGAACATCACGACGATATCAGGGCCATTATGCTGATCGAGGTTGCAGGAAAATCGACCACCTCAGTGATCCGCGCCCTGCGATCCATTCCGGAGCTCTATACGCTTCACACAACGAATGGTGCCTGGGACCTTATTGCGGAAATTCGGACAGATACCCTTCAGAATTTCGATCGTGTTCTGAGGGAAGTTCGTATGACCGATGGTATTCTCAATTCAGAGACCAGCCTGATGCTCAGTTCCATTTAAGAGCACCAGTTCCTCAAGTTTATGGGGCTCGTTTATTTCGGCCCTCTTTCGCGGAAATCGTGGTTAGCGATGATGTCGCTTGGGTTGGCACGACAGGAGGTTGATAGTTGCCGTATCGTCAAAACGGTCCGGATGCGCCGTGAGAGGTAAGGAGATGACATCGTTGATCCGATGATCAACATAGACGAACTTCCAATAATGAAGCCGGGCATCAAACCAAGGGTTGTCATCAAACATTTTGTCCCACTCCAGCAGATCACGCCGCAATGGCGATCCGACGCCGTTGCTCTGTGTCCAGACCGCCGACTTGCAAATCGAGACACGTTCGACGCGCACGATCAGCCGCCCGTTGAGAGATGCCTTTCGATCAAGCTCCTCGTTGAGCACAATGTTGAGGTTATGGGTTAACGCCTCCAACGATTCCGGCTTGGCTCCTGCGAAGGCCGTGCCGCCGATAGCAACAGCAAAAATCAGGCTGAGAAAAACGCGGATCATTGATTTTGCCCTTTCCGAAATAACATAGCTTCGTCATAGCGGCGCGCGCCACCGGCCAGTGTTTATTCCCAAGAAGGCAAAAGCAGCTAAAAATTATCCGCAAAACAGGTAAAAACCGTCATTCCGTTTTTTATCAAAATGGGCGACTTATCAAAGTTGCCTGCGCTCAGTCAGATTGCAAAGCCATAAAAACGGCGGTGTCGATCATCCTGTTCGAGAAACCCCATTCGTTATCATACCAGCTACAGACATGAACCATTTCACCGTTCCGGATGAGGGATGTCTGTGTCGCGTCGAAATTGGAGGACGCGAGACTATGATTAAAGTCACTGCTGACCAGCATGGCGTCGCTATAATCCAATATGCCTGCAAGAGCCCCTGTGACCGCATCGTGGAAGACGGCATTGACCTCATCTACGGATGACGGCGCGCGCGACGGCATGAAATCGAGTGCGACCATCGAGACATTCGGTGTCGGCACACGCAATGACGATCCGGAAAGCCGGCCCTTGAGATGTGGCAGGACAAGATCGATCGCTTTGGCTGCGCCTGTGGAGGTTGGCACCATATTCAATCCGGCGGCGCGGGCGCGCCGCAGGTCCCGATGTCTGCGGTCCACGATCTGCTGGTCGCCGGTGTAGGAATGAACGGTCAGCATGTAACCGCATTCGATTCCGAATGCTTCGTCGACGATCTTTACAAGCGGCGCGAGACAGTTGGTTGTGCATGAACCATTCGAGACAACGGTCATGCCCGGCCTGAGAGCCTCATGATTTACGCCATAGACGATCGTGGCATCCACATCACTCGCGGGCGCAGAGATAAGGACTTTCCGCGCTCCCGCCTGTAACAGGGGTTGTACGGCCTGTTTCGATGTAAACAGTCCCGAGCATTCCATGGCGACATCCACGCCATCAAGGTTCAGCGCCGCTGGATCACGCTCTGAGGAAATGCGGATCGGTCCGTAAGTCCGGCCCTGTGCCTCGATCGTCAGATGGTCGCCTTCAAGATGCACCTTCCCTGAAAACCTGCCGTGAATGCTGTCGTAAACCAGCATGTGAACCTTGTCTTCGACACTGCCAGGACCATTGATGACAACGGGAACGATGTCGGTCCGACCGCTCTCGATAATGCTTCTCAGGGTCAGACGCCCTATCCGTCCAAATCCATTGATCACGATCTTGACTGCCACGATACCGTCTCCGTTTAAGGCCCCGATGTCAGGGCCTGTTTTTATGTGAGGGAGGAGGGGCCTATGCTTACAGGCCGATGCGGTTGAGGGGTTTTCCGGCCATGAGATTCCGCTCGATCTGCTCAAGCGAGACGCCCCGGGTTTCGGGAACAAACTTCATCGTCACGAAAATGAAGACGAGATTGAGCAACGCGTAGAGCCAGAAGGTCTGGGCATTTCCCATCGCCGTGAGAAGCGACAAGAACGTAAGACCAACAATCATGTTGGTGCCCCAATTGGTAAAGGTGGAGCAGGCGATGCCGAAGTCACGCCCCTTGATGGGCTGCACTTCAGAGCACAGGATCCACACCAGCGGCCCGGCGGAAAATGCAAATCCGACGATGAAACACAGCAACATCGCAACTGCTGCGTAACGCGCCAGATCGCTGTTTCCTGTGCCGAAATAGAGCAGCATGCCGACCGTAAACATGCCCAGCGCCATCATGATGAAGCCTGCAATCAACATCGGCCGACGGCCCCAGCGATCGACATATCCAATGGCGATGAACGTGGAGAGCACATTGACCAGCCCCACGATGACCGTGCCCCAGAGCGCGGCGCTGGTGCCGAAACCCGCCATCTCGAAGATATGGGGGGCGTAATACATGACCACATTGATGCCGGTAAACTGCTGGATCGCCTGAAGCGCCACGCCCAGATAGACTGCACGGCGGAAATTGGGATTCTTTTTGAAGAGTGTGTAGCCACCGTCAGACTGGGCAAGCTGCTCACGGATCTCGACGATTTCGTCACGGGCATGCGCATCATTGCCGCGCAGACCGTGCAGGACGTCAAAGGCCTCGTCATGCCGTCCACGCAGGACCAGCCAACGCGGGCTGTCCGGCAGGAACAGCACGCCAATCAGAAACAGCACGCCAGGAATTCCCACAATTCCGAGCATCCAGCGCCACGACCCGGAATAGGCCAAAAGCGCATCGGAAATGAACGCCACCAGAATGCCGACCGTAATCATGAGTTGATAGACGGAAATCAGGGCGCCACGATGCTGCTGATGCGCGATTTCCGAAATATAGAGCGGTGCCGTAAAGCTTGCGACACCGATCGCCAGACCGAGGACGACGCGTCCGCCGATCAGCAGGGCGACGGAAGGTGCCAGAGCGCACAGCGCCGAGCCGGAAATGAAGAGCAGTGCCGAAATGATCAGCAGCTTTTTGCGCCCTAAAACATAGGAGAGCCGACCGCCAAACAGCGCGCCCAGCGCCGCGCCGACCATCATGCCGGACACAATGCACTCCTTGCCGAAATCATTAACCTGAAATTCGATCCCGATAAATTTCAACGCTCCGGATATAACTCCAAGGTCCAGCCCGAACATCAGACCCGCCACCGCAGCCAGTGTGGCTACGAGGGCACTTCTGCCGTTGAGTGAAACGCGCGGAATGCTTTGTACGACGCCAACGTCACTCATGACCATCTTCCTCTTCTTGATCTTCTTTTATGATCGGAAGAAACACTTCGGCAGGCATGGATTCCGAACCCTGCATGGATGCCGTTACTTTGATCTGAACTGTAAAACTTACATATTCGGGTAATTTGGACCGTCCCCGCCCTGCGGCGGTGTCCAGACGATGTTCTGGGAAGGGTCCTTGATGTCGCAGGTCTTGCAGTGCACGCAGTTCTGGAAATTGATCTGAAAGCGCGGCTTGCCCGCATCTTCGATAATTTCGTAAACCCCTGCGGGGCAGTAGCGCTGTGCAGGTTCGGCATAGACCGGCAGATTTACCGTGATCGGAAGATCAGGATTCCTGAGCTTCAGATGACAGGGCTGGCCTTCATGATGATTGGTGAACGAAAAGGCCACATTGGTTGCGCGGTCGAAGCTGAGCTTTCCATCCGGTTTCGGATAGGTAATCGGCGAAAAATCCGCCGCCTTTCCCGTCGCCGTGGCATCGGTTTTGTGATGGTGCAACGTCCCGAACAAAGGTGCTCCGGTCACGGACGCCGTCCACATATCCAGACCGCCCAGCACAATCCCGCCCGCAAGCCCGTATTTTTCCCAAAGCGGTTTGACGTTGCAAACGGTTTTGAGATCGCGGGCGATTGGCCCTTCCCTTACGGCCGTTTCATAAGCCGTGAGTTCATCGCCGCTCCGCCCCTTTCGGATTGCCGCATAAGCGGCTTCGGCAGCATGTATCCCTGAATAAATGGCGTTGTGGCTGCCCTTGATGCGCGGAACATTTACAAGCCCCGCCGAGCAGCCCAGCAGCGCACCCCCGGGGAAAACGACTTTCGGGATGGACTGCCATCCCCCTTCCGAAATAGCGCGGGCGCCATACGCAATCCGCTTTCCACCTTCCAGCAGCTCGGCCATCAGCGGATGATGCTTGAAACGCTGGAACTCGCGATACGGGTCTAGATAGGGATTTTCGTAGCTCAGATGCACGACGAACCCGACACAGACCTGATTGTTGTCGAGGTGATAGATGAACGCGCCGCCACCTGCATTGCGTCCCAGCGGCCATCCCATCGTGTGAACGACCGTGCCGAGTTTGTGCTTTGCCGGGTTTACCTCCCAGATTTCCTTCAGGCCGATCCCGAATTTCTGGGGGTCCCGACCATCCGACAGGCCGTAACGCTTCATGATTTGAAGCGATAAAGACCCGCGCGCACCTTCGGCGATCAACACATATTTTCCAGCGAGGATCATGCCGGGCTCGTAATTTTCTCCCGGCGTGCCGTCGGCATTGCGACCGAATTCTCCGGCGACCACGCCCCGGATCTCGCCCCTGTCGCCAGAAACAAGTTCACTGGCCGCCATACCGGGAAAAATCTCGACACCCAGCCCTTCCGCCGTTTCGGCAAGCCAGCGACAGACATTCCCCAGCGACACGATATAATTGCCGTGATTGTTCATGAAGGGCGGCATGAGCCAGTTGGGCAGGCGTGTCTGTCCCTTCTCGCCGAGGACGTAAAAACTGTCCGTCTCCACCGGCACGGTGATCGGCGCGTTCATATCCCGCCATTTCGGCATCAGAACATCAAGCGCGCAGGGATCAATAATCGCGCCGGAGAGAATGTGCGCGCCAATCTCGGACCCCTTGTCCAGCACGACGACGGACATATTCGGATCAAGCTGCTTGAGACGGATGGCCGCGGACAGGCCTGCCGGGCCGCCACCGACGATGACGACGTCATACTCCATGCTTTCGCGTTCAATGGCCGTCATGAGCGTTCTCCCTGTCCGAAGGTGATGACGAGGCTGCGCATGGTCAGATCTTTGCCGTCAGTTCGGGCAGGATGGTGAACAGATCCCCGACCAGTCCGTAATCGGCGACCTGAAAGATCGGGGCGTCCTCATCCTTGTTGATCGCCACGATGACGCGGGAATCCTTCATGCCGGCGAGATGCTGGATGGCGCCCGAGATGCCGACTGCGATGTAAAGATCCGGTGCCACGACTTTACCGGTCTGGCCGACCTGCCAGTCATTAGGTGCATATCCCGCGTCCACCGCCGCACGGCTTGCGCCGACCGCGGCACCGAGTTTGTCAGCGAGCAGGGTGATGGTATCGAAGTTTTCCTTCGATCCGAGACCACGACCACCGGACACGATGCTTTTAGCGGATGTCAGGTCCGGGCGTTCGGAGGCGACCGTCTTGTCTTCGACCCACTGCGACAGGCCGGGATCGGCCGGAACGCTAACATCTTCGACAGCAGCACTTCCACCACCCTGAGCGGCCGTGAAGGCCGCCGTGCGGATTGTGAAGACTTTCACCGGATCAGAGGACCGGATCGTCTGGATCGCATTGCCCGCATAGATCGGACGCTCGAACGTGTCGGCGTCTTGTATGGCGGTCACTTCGGACAGAACCATGACATCCAGCAGGGCAGCGACGCGCGGCAGCACGTTCTTGGAAAACGCCGTCGCTCCAGCGGTAATGTGGCTGTAATGCGCTGCCAGCGAGACGACCAGTGCGCTCACGGGCTCGGCAAGCCCGTGCGCCAGAGACGCATCGTCCGCCAGAAGAACCTTCGACACACCCTCCAGCTTCGCCGCGTCATCGGCGGCAGCCGCGCAGTTTTCGCCTGTAACGAGAACATGCACGTCTCCCAGCGTGCCAACCGCTGTCAGGGCCTTGGCGACCGTATCCGTCCCGAGGCGCCCTTCGGTGACTTCGGCAAGTAACAGAACGGACATCAGAGGACTCCTGCATCATTCTTCAGTTTCGACACCAGCTCATCGACGGAGCCGACTTTCACGCCCGCCTGACGCTGCGGCGGCTCGACCGTCTTCAGAACCGTCAGACGCGGGCGAACCTCGACGCCCAGCGTCTCGAGCGACAGCTCTTCAAGCGGCTTTTTCTTCGCCTTCATGATATTGGGCAGCGCGACGTAGCGGGGTTCGTTGAGTCGCAGATCCGTCGTCACTACCGCGGGGAGCTTCAGCCGCAGGGTCTGAAGACCGCCATCGACTTCACGGGTCACCAGCGCAAATCCGCCTTCGACCGTGAGAGCAGAAGCAAACGTACCCTGCCCCCAGCCCAGCAGGGCGGCGAGCATCTGGCCGGTCGCGTTCATATCGTTGTCGATCGCCTGCTTACCCGCGATCACCAGACCCGGCTGTTCGTTTGCGACGACCTTACTGAGGATCTGCGCCACCGAGAGCGGCTCCAGGTCCACGTTCACATCATCTGTCACAGTGACGAGAATGGCGCGGTCCGCGCCCATCGCAAGGGCGGTCCGCAGTGTGTCCTTCGCCTGCGCGACGCCGATGGAGACGACGACCACTTCGGTCGCCACGCCTTTTTCCTTGAGACGAATGGCCTCTTCGACCGCAATTTCGTCAAAGGGGTTCATGGACATCTTGACGTTCGCCAGATCAACGCCAGACCCGTCCGGACGGACGCGGATGCGGACGTTATAGTCGACGACCCGTTTCACGGGGACGAGGATCTTCATGATACTCTCCGTTCTCAGCAGATATCGCGGAAGCGCTGCACCATCACATCCAGCACTTCGGCCGGATCGCGCTTCCACCAGTTGTTTGCAGAAAAAATCTCGACTTCGCAGAACCCGGCGTAACCCGCGCGCTCCACACCTGCGCGCAGGGCTTTCAGATCCGCCACGCCGTCCCCCATCATCCCGCGATCCAGGAGAAAATCCGTTGTGGGAACCAGCCAGTCACACAGATGGAACCCCATGATGCGGCTCCCGGCCCGTTCGAGCTGACGCGGAAGGTCGGTGTCCCACCAGACGTGATAGACATCGACCGCCACGCCGAGCGTCTCGGAGTTGAGGACATCGCAGATATCGAGCGCATCGCGGACGGTCGGCAGGCAGGAGCGATCGCCGCCATACATCGGATGCAACGGCTCCAGCGCCAGCGTCACCCTCCGGTCAGACGCATAATCCAGCACCGCGGACAGGCGGTCCGTGACGATGCCGAGGCTCTCCCGGACGCCCTTGGTGCCGGGCTCCACGCCTCCCACCACGATCGTCAGGATTTCCCCTTCCAACTCCGCCGTCTCGTCGATCGACCGACGGAAATCATCCACGACTGCCTGCCGCCCCTGTGGCGCCAGAGGCCCCACGAGAAACGGCGAGCGACACAGGCCCACGACGCTCACCCCGGCCGCACGGGCGTACTGCCCGATGGAGGCGGCGCGTCCCTGAAGTTCGGGACGCCAGAAGACGATGCCGCCGATGCCACGCTCGGCGCAGGCGTCGATCGTCTGTTCGGCGGACCATCCTGCCCCCGCGCCCGGGACGTTGTGACCGAGGGTCGCGGTGTTCAGGGCCAGCGCGGAATGATCGTGGGTGAAGTCGCGCATTAGTCGGCTCCATAGAGCGACAGAAGCGACTTCATGCGGCGGACGGCCAGTTCCGGATTGCGGAGCAGTCCGCAGCCATCCGCCAGCCGGAAGATATCCGTGAAATATGGCAGAGGCCGCATGGACTGCGCGCCGCCTAGCATGATGAAGTGGTCCTGAAAGCCGTTCAGCCAAGCCAGGAACACGACGCCCGTTTTGTAGTACTGAGTCGGAGCCTTGAAGATCACCCGGGCCAGCGGAACCGTGGGGTCCAGCGCCGCGCGGAAAGCGGCCTTGTCACCCTCGCCGAGTTTGCTCACCGCATAGGCGGCCAGCGGCGCCAGCGGATCGAACACGCCCAGAAGCGCATGGCTGTAGCCCTGTTCGTCGCCCTCGATCAATTCCGGGTAATTGAAGTCGTCCCCGGTATACATTTTTACGCCTGCGGGAAGCAGACGGCGCATCCGGATTTCCTTGTCCTTGTCCAGAAGGGAAATCTTGATGCCGTCCACCTTGGCGACGTTTTGTCCGATCATTTCCAGAACGGTTTGCAGGGCCTGATCGAAGCTGTCCGTGCCCCAGTATCCGGCCAAAGCGGGGTCGAACGCTTCCCCCAGCCAGTGCAGGACAACCGGCTCATCGCAGGCGGAGAGCACTTCGCGATAAACGCGCAGATAATCCACCGGTCCTTTCGCGACGCGGACCAAAGCCCGGCTCGCCATTAGGATAATCCGGCCACCGACGGCCTGAATGGCTTCGACCTGTTCCAGATAGGCGCGGATGACCGCATCCACATCCCGCACACTCGCGGGGTCCAGATGGTCGGTGCCGCAGCCATTGACGACATCAGCGTCCGGCAGTTCGGCTTTCGTGCGGCGGATCAGTTCCAGCGCCATGGGCCAGTCCAGCCCCATGCCACGCTGGGCCGTGTCCATCGCTTCGGCGATGCCGAGCCCAAGATCCGCAAGGTGGCGGCGGAATGCCATCGTCCTATCCCAGTCGATGGCACCGGGCCCAGACGGCGCTCGGCCCGTATAGGGGTTGGCGACGACATGCGCCGCCGAATAGACAATGCGGGCCGGATTGCGCCCCAGTGTTCCTGTCGGTGCGGGGGTTCCGATCAGATGATAGTCCGTCTTGCGGCCTGTTTCATCGGGAAGAATGATTTTCATGACCGTTCTCAGAAACGCGGCACAAGCATTCCGGCATCAGCCGAAATCACTTGGCCTGTGGTGTAGGGAAGTCCGCCCGAAGCAAGAGTCGCGATGATGCCGCCCATGTCCTCAGGCTCGCCGATACGCGGCAGCAGGGTCAGTCCGTCTTCCGCTCTCTGGCGGTACTGGCCGATCACGGCGGCGGTCATGTCAGTCGCGATCAGGCCGGGCTGGACGTCATAGACCGCGATATTTTCCGGCCCCAACCGCACGGCCAGAGCCTTGGACACCATCGCCGAGGCCGCTTTGGACGCGCAGTATTCCGACCGCTGGACGGCAACCGCCGTGGCGTTGGAGGACGTCACATTCACGATGGAATGAAACACGCCCTCGGGACGCGACCGTGACAGGAGCAGCTTCGCAAAGGCCTGCGAGAGAAAGAACAGCGCCTTCGTGTTCACCGTCAGGCACCGGTCCCAGCTCGCTTCACTCACATCCAGCAGATCTCCGCGTTGCAGGACGCCCACGCCGGCGTTGTTCACGAGCGTGGTCAGAGGCCCGAGCTTGGCCTCGACTTGCGCCAGTTTTTCCGCATGCACGGCAAGATCCGTGATGTCGAACGGAAGCGCCATGACAGATGCTCCGGTTTCAGACAGGCGGCGGACGGCTGAGCGCAGTTCCTCGTCATCGAACGGTCCGTTGACCGCCAGAGCGAAGCCCCGTTTCGCCAGAGCCTGCGCCGTGGCGAAACCGATGCCCCGTGAGGAACCGGTGACGAGGGCGACCTGTCTCATGCCCGTGCGCCTTTACGCAGGAGTTCGCGGGCGATGATCATGCGCTGGATCTGGTTGGTGCCTTCATAGATCTGGGTGATCTTGGCATCGCGGTACAGGCGTTCGACCTCGAAGCCACGGATATAGCCCGAACCACCGAAGACCTGTACGGCATCGGCGGTACGCGCCACCGCCATGTCTCCGGCGAAGCACTTGGCCATGGAGCAGGCGCGTGTGGCGTCCTGTCCACGATCGATTTTTGTCGCAGCGGCGTGAACCAGAAGCCGTGCGGCCTCGATGTCCTTGGCCATGTCGGCCAAAAGCCACTGCACGCCCTGAAATTCCGAGATGTGCTTGCCGAACTGCTTGCGGGTGCCGGCATAATCGACGGCTGCCTCAAGACCGGCCTGCGCGATGCCGACAGCAAGCGCCGCGATACCGACGCGCCCCTTGTCGAGCACGCTCATCATCATATGGAAGCCGCGATTCATCTCGCCCAGAAGCGCGTCGCTTCCAAGGCGCACGTCCGAGAAGTCAAGCGCGCCGACCTGGCTCGCGCGCTGGCCCATCTTGTGTTCCTTGGGGCCGCGCTCGACGCCCTTGGCGTGCAGGTCCACGATGAAAATGGACATGCCCCGGTTGCCCGCGTCTTTGTCGGTGCGGGCCAGAACAAAGCCCGTATCGGCGACCGGCGCGTTGTGGATCCAGATCTTGCCGCCATTCAGGACCCAGCCGTCCCCGTCACGCACGGCCGTTGTGCGGATACCGGAGACATCCGTCCCGGCCTCGGGTTCCGTGATGCAGTATGCGACCTTGCGTTTCATGGAGAGAATGTCGGGGAGCATTTTCTGCTGCTCCGGCGTTCCGTGACGCACCAGAAGCGTGGAGATCAGTTCCACCAGACCGCACTGGTCGGCCACGCTGGCGTAACCGCGTGACAACTCTTCCATCACGACCGCATAGGTCAGCGTGTCGAAACCCGGTCCGCCCAGTTCCTCGGGAACGGCGATGCCAAAGAGGCCCAGCTTGCCCATTTCCTCGTAAATTTCCGCCGGGAAGCGTTCCTCACGATCCAGCGCTTCGGCGGCGGGACGGATGACGTTATCCACGAAAGACCGTGTCGTTTCGCGGACTTCTTCCTGCATTTCGTTCAGAAACATTGCCGACTCCACATAAGTAACTAACTGGATGGTTACTATTGAAAACTGTTAAAGACTACGGCTTTCGCCACACGCACCGATCAATCATTATTGAAGCTTTTCGGGCCGGTCCTAGCGAACCAGAACGGCCCGGAAATCATTCACGTTTGTGCCGGTTGGACCCGGAACAAACAGGTCTCCCAGCGCCTCGAACGCGGTATAGGCGTCGTTCTCCATCAGAAGATCCATAGGGTTGAACCCCCTCTCCCTCAGGCGCTCCATGCTGACACCATCAGCGAAGGCCCCGGCATTGTCTTCCGAACCGTCAATACCATCGGTATCCGCCGCGAGAGCCGCAAACGGCAGGCCCTCCGCCGCCAGCGCAAAAGCCAGAAGGAATTCGGTATTGCGCCCGCCCCGCCCTTTTCCGCAGATCGTCACCGTGGTTTCGCCGCCTGACAGGATCACGACCGGTCGGCGGAAAGGGCGCTTCCTGAGGATGATTTCCCGCACCAGTGCAGCATGAACCTTGCCGACATCCCGGGCTTCACCCTCGATCGCATCGGACAGGATCACGGGGTAGATCCCCGCCTGCCGTACCTTGTCCGCCGCCGCTTCCAGAGACAGATGCGCCGAGGCGATCACGCGAACCTCGTTGTTGCTGAAGGCCGGATCGGTTGCCAGAGGGGCGCGACCCTCGTCTCCATCCAGCCAGGACTGGATTTTTGCCGGGAGACGCAGTTTCCACGTCTTTGCCAGAACACGGGCCTCCTCGCGTGTGCCCAGATCTGGAACCGTGGGGCCTGAGGCCACCTGCGCCGGATCGTCGAAAGGGACATCCGACACGACCAGAGACACAACCTTTGCCGGAGCCGCCGCGGCCGCAAGACGACCGCCCTTGATGCCCGACACCTGCTTGCGGATGCTGTTCATGACCGAAATCGGCGCACCGGATGCGAGCAGGACACGGTTCAGTTCGGCCTCATCCGCAAGCGTCATGCCCGGCGGCGGTGACGGCAGAAGAGCAGAACCGCCCCCACAGATCAGCGCTACGACGAGATCATCCGGCCCCAGTCCTTTCAGCGCTTCGAAAAGCGCCTCCGTGGCCTTCAGACCCGCTTCGTCCGGCACCGGATGGGAGGCCTCCAGAACCTTGATGAACTGCGTTGGGCAGACATTGCCGTAACGCGTGACCACGACCCCACTAAGCGGTCCTTTCCAAACGCGCTCGAAAGCCGCTGCCAGCTGGGCCGCGCCTTTTCCTGCGCCGACGACAACCGTCCGGCCCTTGGGGGGGGCGGGAAGATGCGCTGCCAGGATCTGCTCCGGCTCTGCCGCGGCAACGGCAGCGTCGAAGAGTTCTGTCAGAAACATGCGGTCCTGAAGCATCATGGTCAGTTCCTGTCTGTCTGGCTGGCGCGAGGGAGGACGATCACAGGGTCAAACCCATGGGTTCATCCCGGAACAGGGCCGGATTCATGTATTTCAGATCTGGCGAAACCTCGAGATGAGCCGCCGCCTGACCCAGAATGTCCCGCTGCAAGTCGATCCCCGGCGCGATTTCGGTGACCGTCAGCTTGCCATCGAGCAGCCTCAGGACGCAACGCTCCGTCACATAAGTGATCTCCTGTCCGGTCTCGGCGGCGCGGCGACCGGAGAAACTGACCTG
The DNA here is from genome assembly GCF_018256215.1 of Gluconobacter sp. Dm-73. Taxonomy (NCBI): domain Bacteria; kingdom Pseudomonadati; phylum Pseudomonadota; class Alphaproteobacteria; order Acetobacterales; family Acetobacteraceae; genus Gluconobacter; species Gluconobacter sp. Dm-73. Next base: position 53,018 of record NZ_JAERLW010000009.1, read on the forward strand.
AGACACTTCCGGCACGATTTTCGCGATCTTGCCCTCCCTGTCGATCACCAGACGCCCGTCTTCGATATGCATTTTCGCCCCGGCATTGAAATTGCCCGAGAAAATGATCCGTTTGGCGCGCGCCGTGATGTCAACGAAGCCGCCAGCTCCGGCCGTGCGATGCGGTGTGGCCGCCAGACGGCTGACATTCACCGAACCATTCTGTCCGATTTCAAGGAAGGACAGCAGGGAGCAGTCAAAACCACCCGCCTGAAAATAGGAGAACTGATGGGGTGAGGCGACGAAGGCTTCGGCATTGCTGGCACAGCCGAACTTGAAGTCCAGCAGAGGGATGCCGCCTACGGCCCCCTGTTCGATCACCCACGTCACCGCGCCATGCCGCCCTTCTTCCAGAAGAATACGCGGCACATTGGCGGAAATACCAAAACCGATATTGACCGCCCAGCCCTGTTTCAGTTCCTGCGCCACGCGACGGGCCATGACTTTGGATGGTCCGAAATCCGGAATTTCGAACGTGGACAGCGGACGGAAAATCTCGCCTGAAATGGCAGGATCATAGGCTGTTGCGGTTGTCTGAAGCTGCTCCGGCGCTTCGACGATCACGTCCACCAGAATGCCCGGAACCTTGACGTCATGCGGCTTGAGCGTGCCCTGCGCTGCGACACGGCGGACCTGCGCAATCACCAGACCGCCATTGTTATGCGCCGCCAGGGCCATTTCCATGGCACCCAGCGTGGCGCCTTCCTGCTCGAATGTCAGATTGCCGTTCTCATCCGCCGTCGACGCCCGGATGATCGCCACGTCCGGACGAAGTGCCGGGAAATAGAGCCAGTCTTCGCCTTCGAAATCCATGTGACGGACCAGAGGGTTCAGCCGGGCCGTTTCGTTCATTGCACAGCCATCGCGCGTCGGATCGGCGAAGGTATCGAGGCCGACCTTGGTCAGCACGCCGGGGCGCTTCGCCGCACCCTCCCGCAACATGTCGAACACAATACCGGACGGCACATTATAGGCGGCCAGATCCTCTGCCTGAATCCGCTGCCAGATCAGCGGGGGCTCGGCATTGCTCGGGCCTGAGGGATAGGAGCCACCAATGATTTTCGTGATCATGCCGGGACGGGCGAGATGGTCCACGCCCCTGGTCCCGAACATGTCTCCTGCGGCAATCGGATGGACGGTCGTCAGTTTCGCGGGGGATTTCGTGGCTTCGAAACGCTGTCCAAGGGCTTCGAGAACCGCATCGGGACACAAAAGTCCCGAGGACGAATTGACGGCAACCATGGCTCCGTCCCTGATGAGGCTTACGGCCTCGGTCGCTGTCCTGACTTTCGTCATGTTCTAATACCTTAGTATCTAACCGGTTGGTTACTATAAATTTCAACGAAAGAGTCCGGCATGGCTGCACGGCTTTTCCGTTATCCCGTAGTTACAGAAGGTGCGGGCAGATCCCGGTTCAGGCATTCCCCTGAATGAAATCCGCCGCCCGCTCCCCGATCATGATTGTTGCGGCATTCGTATTTGACCCCAGCAGCGAGGGCATGACCGAACTGTCGCAGATCCTGATGCCCTCAAGACCATGAATCTTCAGGCGCGGATCGACGACGGACATCTCATCCCGCCCCATCTTGCAGGTACATGTCGGATGATAGGACGTCCGGCCATGTTCCCGCGCGTAGTCACGATACATCTGCATCGTCGGTTGTTTACCGCTAAAGAAACAGGTTTTTCTGATGTGCTTCTGCAAGGAGGGCTGGGAGAACATCTCATAACTCAGCCGAACGCCTTCCGCAGAGGTTTCCAGATCGGCGGGATCGCCCAGAAAATTGGGATCGACCATTGGGTTAAGCCTCGGGTCCGCCGAGCGCAGGCGGACAGTTCCGCGTGACTTCGGCCGCAGCACATAGCTGTTGAGCGTAATACCGGACGTTCCTTTGGGAACGGATGTCACTCCAGCTTCCGCCCCGGCACCGGCGAGAAAATGGAACTGCAAATCAGGCACATCCGAAGACGGGTTCGAATACCAGAAGGCCCCCCCTTCAACCACGTTAGACGCAACGGGGCCGGAGTTGAACATCGTGTATTCAAGGCCTGCCCAGAGCATCCAGTGCAGCTTGCGGTATTTGTCGAAGCTCTCATCCGTTTTGAGTTCGGCCACGATATCCACGCCGAAATGGTCCTGTAGGTTCTCGCCCACGCCAGGCAGATCCTGCACGACCGAAATTCCCTTGTCCCGCAGATGCGCGGCAGGGCCAACGCCTGACAACATCATCAGCTTCGGCGTGCCGATGGCGCCCGCTGTCACAACGATTTCCTGCGTGGCCTCGGCGGTTTCAAGAGTGCCGTTGGCAATGTACTGCACACCCTTGGCGCGTGTGCCGTCGAACACGATTTTCAGAACCAGAGCACGCGTTACAACCGTCAGGTTTTTGCGCCCCAGAGCCGGACGCAGATATCCTACAGCCGTGGAACAGCGCCGGTTGTTCCGGATGGTCATCTGGTAGATGCCAGCCCCTGCCTGTGACGCACCATTGAAGTCAGGATTGTAAGGCAGCCCCATTTCCTGACAGCTCTGCACGAACGCGCGGCTGGTCGCGTTTGGCTCTGCGAGATTGGAAACGCCCAGCGGTCCGTTCGTGCCGTGCCAGTCCCCTGCAAAAATCGCGTTTCCTTCGGAGCGGATAAAGTATTTCTGGACGTCCCGAAAGCTCCAGCCATCTGCGCCTTCCTCAGCCCAACGGTCGAAATCGGACGGATGACCGCGCGTGAAAACTTCTGCGTTGATGGACGAGCCACCGCCCAGAACCCGTCCCTGCACATAAGGGATCTGACGGTTGTTTGCGTTCTTTTGCGGTTCCGTCAGAAGGTCCCAGGTGTGCGGGCCCGTGGTCATTTTCGCGAAGCCGACCGGCATGTGGATCAGGGGATGCGTATCCCGCCGCCCCGCCTCAATGAGGCAGACACGAACGGACGGATTTTCGGAAAGACGGGCTGCGAGAACACAGCCAGCCGAACCGCCACCGACAACGATGTAATCAAAGCCGCGCGTCATTATGAAATCCAGTGCGAACGTTTGCCCGTCTCGATATGGACAGACTTGATCTGCGTGTATTCCTCGACGCCATACAGGCCAGATTCACGCCCCCATCCAGACTGCTTGAAGCCACCCAGAGGCGTTTCCGGACCACCGCTCATGATGGTATTGACCCAGAAACGGCCCGCACGCACGCGACGGGTTACGGCCAGTGCCTTGTTGATATCCTTGCTCCAGACCGATGCGGCGAGGCCGTAGACCGTGTCATTCGCAATCGCAACCGCCTCATCGACAGTGTCGAAATGGAAGGAGGCCAGAACCGGGCCGAAGATTTCGTCACGCGCGATGCCCATGGACGGCTTCACATCCGTGAACAGCGTGGGCTGGATATACTGCCCCTTGCCGAAATCGACGATCCCGCCACCGCAAAGCAGTTTAGCACCCTCGGCCTTGCCTTTCGCGATATAGTCCAGAATGGTCTTGTTCTGAGCTTCCGTCGTGATGGCGCCGATCTGCGTATCGGGATCAAACGGGTCACCAACGCGGATCTTTTCCATTTTTGCCACAACCAGACGTTCGAACTTCTCAGCGATGGACCGCTCGACGATCAGGCGGCTGGAAGAAACGCAGCACTGGCCGGTGTTGAAGCTGATCCCGAATGCCACCGCGTCAGCCGCGTCTTCGAGGTCACTGTCAGCAAACACCACAATGGGGTTTTTGCCGCCCAGTTCGAGCCCGAGTTTCTTGAGGTTACTGTCCGCTGCCGCATGGATGCAGGACTTGCCAACCCCCGTGGAACCGGTGAAGGACAGCATGTCGATATCCTGATGCTCGGTCATGGCCTGACCAACCGTGCGTCCTGTTCCTGTCACCACATTAAACACGCCCTTTGGCAGGCCCGCATCCGCAAGAACCTCTGCCAGAAGCAGCGTCGTGGCACTGGTCACCTCGGCGGGCTTGACGACAAGTGTGCAGCCTGACGCGAGAATAAACGGTGCGCGCTCACACAGGATCATGAACGGGAAATTCCACGGCGTGATTAGCCCGACAACACCGATGGGCTCACGCAGGACCATGCCGAACAGTCCCTCACCCAGATTGTTGAACGTATCGCCATGCAGCAAACGCGCAGCACCTGCGGCCATTTCAAAACAGGCGATACAATGGTCGATCTCACCCTTGGCCTGGCTAACGGGTTTTCCGTTTTCAAGAACTTCCCAATAAGCAATGTCATCACGGCGCTCACGCAGCAGGCCCGCAACCTTCAGAAGAACCGCAGCGCGCTCGGAAGATGGAAGCCCCGACCAGCTTCCATTTTCGAAGGCGCGACGGGCAGCGGCCACAGCATCATCAAGATCTTCACGGGTGCATCGTGGAATGCGGGTAACGGGAACATCATGTGCGGGCGAAGAGCGGTCGAAGAATTCCTTACCTTCGCGCCATTCTCCATCAACAAAGAATCCGAATGTACGAGGCTTTGACGGTAAAGAAATATTCTTTGCAACAACATTCATGAGACTTATTCCTGCCGACTTTGGAGCTGTCATTCCTTTTTCCAAGGTGCAGCCCGGTTTTTACTGTTCTGACGTGGATGATCCGGGAAATATCGAAACGTATAATTTCCGCTCTCGGATGCTCCTCGCTTTCATTTGACCGGAGACGCTCAGGCTCCAACTTCCCAACGCATAACGCACCGTTTAGTTACTTACACATATCTCAGGGGTGCACCAGCATGAAATCACGTTACGTTGATATTTTTTATCATTCTATATGTGATTTTAGGCACTACTTTTCTTTTGGGAAGGATTCCCCCAAAAAGAGCGTCCATATTGAGTGCGGAACAGGCCCTGATGCCCCTTGAGAAAAGCAGATTGTCCCAGGCGACGAAAAAACGTGTGAGGGACGCGGACGCCACAAAATTGCGCATTCTTGAAGCCGCCAAAAAGGAATTTTCAAAGAATGGTCTTGAAGGCGCACGGGTCGATGCCATCGCCTTGGATGCCAAAGCCAATAAGAGAATGCTCTACCATTATTTCGAAAGTAAAGACGGCCTTTTCAGAACGGTACTGGAACGGGAATATCTCAAAATCCGCGCGGAAGAGAATTTGTTGGATCTGGAGAATCTCCCCCCAAGAACCGCTCTTGAGACGCTCGTCCGCTTCACATGGGAATATTACATTGCAAATCCCGAGTTCATCACGCTCGTGAACAGTGAAAACCTTTGCAAGGCCGCCCATATCAAAAATTCGCCTACCTTGAAAACGATCAGCCAGAAATTCGTTCGCCGTATCCAAACGCTTCTGGATCGGGGGGTTCGGGAAAATATTTTCCGTGACGGCATTGACGCAGCACAGTTAAACATCACCATTGCCTCAATAAATTACTATTATTTTACCAACAGATTTACCGGATCGGTCATATTTGAACGCGACTTTACAGCATCAGAAGCGCTTAAAGAGAGAATTGATTTTAATATTGAAACCATATGCCGCCTCGTATGTAAGTAATTATAAAATATACCCTATCTATCGTGTGGTCAGTTGGTTCAGTATGATTTTTTGGGGTGCGGACTGTCTGCCGATATCAGGCCAGATTTCGGCTGAAATTATTCTGTCTCCCCGAAACCCCGCAGAAGATATTGACCCGTCCGACGACCAGACGCATGAATGACAGATGACCGTTTCAACCAAACAGATGCTTGCCAGACGCACCATTGTGGATGCGGCCCGCCCCCTGATCGGAAGTCAGGGTTTTTCGGCGGTTGGTATTTCTCAGATCATTGAGGTCGCCGGGATTCCAAAAGGCTCTTTTTATCATTATTTTGAGTCCAAAGAGGCGTTTGGCGAAGAGCTTCTCCATCTTTATATCTCGGATTATCTGGCCAAGATGGACGTCATATTCGGTGCTTCCCGGAAAAATGGCCGGGAAAAAATTCTCGCCTATTGCCAGTTCTGGTGGGAAACACACGTCGATGGAAAAACAGGCGACAAATGTCTGATCGTTAAGCTGGGAGCCGAGGTTTCCGACCTTTCCGAACGCATGCGGCATATCCTCAAAAAAGGAACGGAACAGGCTGTCGAGCGCATTACGGCGATCATTCGGGGAGGCCAGGCGGATGGGTCCATCCAGTCCGCCATGAATTCCTATATTCTCGCACAAGCACTTTATCAGCAATGGCTTGGCGCAACCCTGATGGTCAAAATCACGAGGGACTCACATCCATTTGATAATGCATGGGTAGCGACGAAAAGCTTTCTCGATCATACCTGAAGCCAGCAGCGAGGCCCTGCCTCCTGTTGGCTCGATTCTGTAGACGACCGGTCTAATAATAGTCGACCGGTCTAATTTTTTGGAAAAGACCGCCTGAGAAGGGAGTTTTCTTGATGCCGTGCTCTGCCCATTCAGCAGAGAGCCATATGTTTCGTATCCGGATCGGTTGGAGCTTGATGGTCATCTGTATGACGGTGGCCTGCTCTGCTCAGCGTCACTTTTTCCACATATGCAACACGAGGTAAGAATGGCTTACGCAAGTACCAATCCTTTTACCGGCGAAGTGCTGGCAACTTTCCCGAATGCAACAGATGCGGAGGTTCAGGCTGCTCTGACGCAGGCCAATGTTGCCTACGAAAAATGGCGTGAGACGTCATTTGCCGAACGCGCACGAATCATGAAGACCGCAGCTGACATTCTGCGTCGTGACGTCGATAAATATGCCCGTCTTGGAACACTGGAAATGGGCAAACTTTTCTCGGAATCGAAGAAAGAGGTCATCCTTTCCGCCGAGATCTTCGAATATTACGCCAAATACGCCGAAGAGCTGTTGAAACCGGAATCTCTGCCAGTTGCCGATCCTGCCGAAGGCAAGGCTGTTCTGGTGCATGAGCCGTTGGGAATTGTTCTTGCGATCGAGCCGTGGAATTTTCCATTTTATCAGGTTGTCCGCATCATTGCGCCACAGCTGTCTGCTGGTAATGCGGTCATTCTGAAGCATGCGTCAAACCTGCCGCAATGCGCCGCCATCTGCGAAGAACTGATGAAGGAAGCCGGTCTTCCGGCCGGGCTTTTCCGCAATCTCTACACGGCCCGTCATCATACCGAGATGATCCTGAGTGACCCCCGTGTCGTCGGCGTTGCGCTGACGGGCTCCGAAGGGGCAGGAACCATCATCGCCGCCACGGCAGGCAAGGCGCTCAAGAAATCCATGATGGAACTGGGTGGGGCAGATGCTTTCATCGTTCTGGAAGATGCAGACGTTGAAAAGGCAGCAAAGTTTGCGGTGATTGGACGCCACTGGAATGCCGGTCAGGTCTGCGTTTCCGCCAAGCGTCTTATTGTGGCTGATGCCATTTATGATCGTTTCCTGGAATTATATAAAAAGGGTGTTGCCGAACTGAAGGCTGGCGACCCGATGGACCCGGCAACAACGCTGGCACCCGTCTGCTCCCAGGGCGCAAAGGAAGATCTGGAACGCCAGGTTAAAGAAGCCAAGGAACATGGTGCGAAAGTTGAGGTCATTGGGGCCCCCGTGCCCGAAAAAGGCTCTTTCTTCCAGCCGGTTCTGATGACAGGGCTGGACAGCAACAATGCCGCCCGGCACTGGGAATTTTTCGGGCCGGTAACGCAGCTTTATCGTGCCAAGGATGAAGATGATGCGGTGCGCATCGCAAATGACTCCCCCTATGGGCTGGGCGGCGCCGTTTTCACGAAGGATGAAACCCGTGGCGCCCATGTGGCATCTCGCATCCGCACGGGCATGGTGTTCGTCAATCATCCGCTCATTCCCAAGGCAGACCTGCCATTCGGGGGAATCAAGAATTCCGGCTTCGGTCGTGAACTGATTGGTCTGGGCATCAAGGAGTTCGTCAATCACAAGCTGATCAACATCGTTGATATTGACGCTCCTCTGTAATGAAAAAAGGGCAATGGAATTATTCCCATTGCCTTCTGACCCCGGCGTCTGATCACGCATGACGCCGGGAGTTGGCTGACGGACCTTTCTCAAGAAAAACGCATGAATCTTGAAGCCAGCGGATAACACTTCGTCATCCGGAGCTTTCAGTGTGTCAGAAAACCCTGTTTGATTCAGACAAATATGGTTTTTCTGACAGGAGCCGTGCAAACAGAGGCTTGTAAACCAATGACGTCTCGTCCTGAAATTCTGATTGTTGGCGGAGGTGTGGCCGGACTTTCTCTGGCAACCCAGTTGGGAAAGTCCCTTGGTAAGCGTGGCAAAGCCCGGATTACCCTTATCGACAAAAGTTTTTCCCATGTCTGGAAACCGATGCTTCACTGTTTTGCAGCGGGAACGGTTTTAAACGAAAACGACCGCATCAGTTTTATCACGCAGGCCAGCCGGTATCATTTTGAATTCTGGCCCGGAGAGGTTGTCTCGGTTGACCGCTGCAAGAAGGAGGTTGTTCTCAATCCATTTTATGCGTCTGATGGCACGCTCGTCCTGGATAGCCGTACCCTGCGCTATGATGCCATGGTGCTGGCGATTGGTAGCTGCGCTAATGATTTCGGTACACCAGGTGTAAAGGAACATTGTCTGCCGATCGACAATCTGGTCGATGCCAACCACTTCAATGAAAAATTCCGCATGGAGTTACTCAAAGCATTCGCCAACACCTCGGAACTGGATATCGCGATCGTTGGCGGAGGGGCAACAGGGACACAGCTTGCAGCGGAACTGCACAAAGCACTTGATATTGTAGATCCCTACAGCCTGCATGCTTTCGGCCGTACCCCCCCCAAGCTGCATGTCACGCTCCTGCAGTCCGGGGCGCGTATTTTACCCGCCTTCCCTGAATCGGTTTCCGAAGCGGCCAAAAATGAACTGGAGCGGATTGGCGTCACGGTCAGAACCGGTGCCCGTGTTGCCGGCGCGGATGCGGACGGTTTCATTCTCAAGGATGGCACACATGTTCCGGCCAAACTTCGTGTCTGGGCTGCTGGCGTAAAAGCCCCGCAGGTCACACAGACTTATGGCGGCCTGCCACTAAACCGGTCCGGGCAGATTCTGGTTCATGACAATCTTTCGTCGAAAGATGATCCGAATATCTTTGCCATGGGAGACTGCTCGTTCATCGAAAACGATCCATTACCAGCGACAGCACAGGTTGCGCGACAGCAGGCCAATCATCTGGGGCGACATTTGCCGGCATGGATTGAGCATGGGCGGGACGTGCCAGGATGCATCTTCCACAACAAAGGCGCCATCGTGGCGTTGGGTAAATACAACGGCTGGGCAGCCTTACCGGGAGGGACTGTCTGGGGTGGTGGCTTTTCTCACGGCCTGTCGGCAAGGCTGGGTCATATTATGTTGTATCGACAGCATCAAATCGAATTGTTTGGATACTATCGCGGTTTGATTTCCTTTTTCTCGGACTGGGTGGAAGGTTTTGTCCGTCCCTCCATTCGGCTGGACTGATGAGGTATCCGGTCTGTTTGAAGTTATGGATTTCCGACAGACCAAAACCTGTCAAACGGAAAAACATTCATGTGTTTTTCTGCGCAGAATGTCTGCTGATGTGAGCGATTATCAATCAGCGAAACCAAGGGTTCACGCAACAGGGACATTCAAACTGTTTTTCCTCATTCGGCACGCTGTCCTGCGGATTATCGCACCTTATAGAGGATTCATGCTGCTGACCCTCATGTGTTGCATTCAGGGTTGGAACATCTCCAGGCAAACCAACGTCCTCGTTTTGTGTATGATCAGACCTCATCATCGTTTCCATAATAGAGTTTACCAAGCCCGATCAGTGGAGAATTCTTATCGCGGCGATGAGCGCTGGTATCTCGCAGTGAGTGGGTTTGGCTATGAGTGCCGCGTCTAGATAAGGGCTTTCATATCCTTGGTTAGGTTTTAATTCAGGACCAAAGATATGGAAATATTAAAACCGACGTTTCAGACTGGCCCTCATAGGGGGCTGGATAACAGGCGCATCTGGATCTACCAGAAAACGTAGATTACTTTCGTTAGAATAATATTGGGTCAAATCGCTTGGGGAGTGAACAACAAGATCTCTACGTGGTGTATTTTTATACGTATCATAGAACTGCGAAATCAATTCAGCACGATTTATAAATCTACGCCCCAACGAATTGATGCGCCAATAGCCCGACCCCCGATAAGGTAGGTTTCGCATTTCAGCAACCAGATTATCGATCGGTGTTGTATCATGCTCTTCCAGAGGGTCTTCGATAATAACAGGGTTGATACTTCTATAGATCACACCAGAATGCAGAAAAACCTTCTCAAGATATTCTGACATCAGGGCGAGAGAAGGGTGATTCATTGTGATGAATGCGGGATAGCGCAAACAGGCCTGTTCCATGAGGGCTGCGCCTGGAACATCGACACTATTGCTCCCTTCACGGCGAAACATTTCCGCCATACTGTTCTCCCATGCCTGCAGGAGACCAAGCCGACTATAGTTTTCCCTGTTAAAACAATGGGCAGCATTTTCTTCGCTTTCTCCCCGAAGGAAGGCATCCAGAATAACAATGCTGTTAATAGCCGTAGGTTTATCCAGGCGATTTCCAAAGCTGCCTATCATACAGCTATCGGGAAAAAGCCCTCGAAAATAGAAGTTTGCAATTGTTTTGACTTTCGAACCAAAACGTTCACGCAGAGCTGTTTCGTTTGTGATCGAAAAGGACGCTGTTTGGGTAAAAATATAATCGCAGTCTTCCAACTGCTCAACAAACCGCTCACGAACAGCCTCTTCACGGGTTTCGGGCCGTGAATAATCCAGCGCTACAACTTCAGCTCCGGCGACCATAAGGGGCGTTAAAGCACTGTAGGATTGTACCTGACAGTTCCCTAAAAAACCTATGCGACATGTCATGGATACAATTTCCCGTCAGAATCTAAAACAGCCAAGATAGAAGTCTGCACGCCCTTCCTGATTAGGCATGTCGAGAACCTGCGGGAAAAGTTCATCAGTCTCTTCGGATGAATAAAGGTCTTTTCGAGCAAAACTGATCTCAAGAGATTCCGGCAGAATAATATTCTGCACATTTACGAGATTGCCGCAGTTGTTCCCGTGGACATGAAAAACAAAAAATTTCTCTGCCAGCTTCTTAAAAACCCTTTCTGCTCGCGCACGGAATTCCTGCTCTGCAAGACGCTCGCAATGATGGAATTCCACAACAATCTGAGTGAACCGTTCGAGGATATCCAAGGAGGTTGTATCGAAAACCGACCATTCATCTCCCTCGATATCCATTTTCAGAATGATCGGGGCATTTTGAGGAATAGCGTTATCCGAAATTACATCCCGAAGGAGACGCCCCTCCTCTTCTTCCTGGGCTGTAATACGCTGGGAGTAGAAATGAAAACGCTCATGCGACTGCGGTAATGCGCTAATAGTATGGTCGTACTGAAAGACGTCACAACCGCGTTCTGCAACAGCGAGGTCCCAAGAAACATCATCATTGATGCCCAGGGAAATTGCCACGCTTCCCGATGGAAAACTGTCAAGCATGACATATCCGCCATCGTAATCACGTCCAACACGGCATTTTTCGACGTCTTTTGCTCTCCTTGGGGCAAGGAAGCGGAGAATATGGCGTATTTCCTCCGACCCTTCGGGCGTCGCGTTCCAGCTTGGAAAGACTGCTTCTTGGGCACGCGCCAGACTCTCCAAAACCTCCAGCTTCTGATTTTGAGTTTCAGAAAGACGCGCTAACCTGTCGATCTGTTCCTGAACGATGAATGGGATGCTCTGCTCCATTGCAGGTACAATGATTCTGGCCAGGGCTTCTGTATTGGTGCTTTGCTCCAACAGCTTTTTCTGGGTATTCAGCAAATTGGTGATATCGCGATGCTGCTCGATCAGAAACTGAGTTGTTTCATCACAGAACTCGTTTACGGAAGACATACCCGCAGTCATTTCACGGATAAGAGACTGCGGTATGATAATTTTCTTTCTCTCAAGAACATCCACCCTGTTTGAGAGTATATCCAGTCTATCAAGAATAATTTTAAGAACGCTGAAAACATCGCGTGGAAAACTGCGAATATTTTTTGCCATCTGAAACATGTGAAATCCTTATGCCCCAATTACGCCGGTCATCATGCGGCGTCGATGGGCCGCGATAATCTTGTTTCTAACAGCCGCCCGCACATCTTCCTGAGTGATATCGAGAATACAGCTATGATTGTGGTTACAGTCTTTTAGCTGCAAAATATGGCAACTTGAACAGGGTGTGGGAACGCGCAGAACGGTAACGTCTTCCCCGACAGGTGCCCACATAGCGGTAGGATCAATGCCGGAAAAAATACTGACCGATGAGACTCCCATTCTCGCCGCCATATGGGTCAGGCCCGTATCATTGCCGATATATAAATCAGCGCGTGTCAGCAGATCCATGGATTCTCTTAAAGTCGTTTGACCAATAAAAGACGCAAGAAAAGGTGTTCGGCAGGTTTCCAGAAGATAATCCGAATCTTCTTTCTGATCCGGTCCCCCCAAAAGAAAAACCGCTACTTTCATTTTGTTGCAGAGCCATGAAATCAAAGACTGATAACGACTCAGAGGCCAGTTTTTTACCAAACGCCCGGACGAAGTATTTATAGCGACAACGATGCGCCCCTGAGCAAATCCCAAATCGACAGCAGCAGGTTGCGCAAGGCGTTCCCTCAAGAGTCGACCGATATCTGGAGAGGTCCGGAACAGGCCGATAACACTGTCAGCCAGTCTTTTCATCAGAAGGGTCTGATGCATGCCCAGGTTCATGTCTGTTCCTGGAGGCATGGCATGTGGGAGCCACATGGTCATCATCTGATTTAATTTATGCGAGCCTGAATCAAAGCCACATTTATAAGTTGCCTGAAGATGAGGAAACATGACCCGTGTATCGATATCGATACGCACATCCACGATAAGATCGAAGAATTTCTTTTCGAGGCCATTAAGGAGCTTAACGGAGAAAGGCGGCCTGGGTATGTCTGCACGGGATTCGAAGAAATTTACGACATGGATTTCGTCAAAGAAATCCAGTGCCCGTGCAATTTCTACATTCCAGGGTCCGCAAGCTAATGTCAGATGTGCGTTAGGAAACGCCTGACGCATGGCGAGCATAGCATCAAGCGATAAAATGAAGTCACCTATGGCATCCGCCTTGATCAGCAAGATGCGCTCAAGAGGCACTTTTTTGTTGAAGGCCTGATAGCCAGGCAAATCAGACCAACGCTCTGCAATGCCGAATAGAGAACGACTGCCATTGCCGTACTGCCAGTCATGAGAGTGCAATATGTCATCTGAATGCACGGCGAGACAATCCTACTCTAAATTCCATAGTGAAAAATGGACAATGCAGCTTAACGATAAGGGTCTTCAGAATTGAGATACGTGTCGATGCAATGACGTACCGCTGTCTCCAAAGAAGTGGACGGCACAGGATAACCTGCTGCTCGCAGACGCTTCTGATCAGCTTTGGTATAATACTGGTAACGCTCACGCATTGTTTCGGGCATTTCAACAAAACGGATCCGTCTTTCCAGACCCAGCGTATCGAAAATGGCATACATAAGATCCAGGAAGCTCCGCGCTTCGCCGCTCCCAAGATTGTAAAGAGCGACGCCCTGAGCGTGTTGCAGTAACCATTCGATGGTGCGGGTTATATCCAGGACATAGACGAAGTCACGAAGCTGCTCTCCATCTTTGTAGTCAGGTTTGTAGCTTTTAAACAGGTTTACGGTTTCGCCATTTCGGATGAGGGGAAAATATTTAGAGACCAGACTCATCATTCCACCTTTGAACTGCTCATTGGGTCCAAAGACATTGAAAAATTTCAGTCCGATGCAGACGGGAGGCAATTTTTCCCTGTTCTCAAGACGGGTAGCGATAACCTGATCGAAGAGATGCTTGCTCCAGCCATAAAGGTTGAGAGGTCTCAGCTGGCGCAAATACGAGAGAGAAATATCATCGTCGAAGCCATGGCTGCCATCACCGTAGGTCGCAGCCGATGAGGCATAAATAAACTTGACTTGATGCTCCGTACACCAGTCAAGCAGCTTCAGGGAGAACCGAAAATTACTTTTCATGACCTCATCCCCATCCTGAGCCAGGGTGGATGAATTGGCGCCCATGTGAACAATGGCTTCAATGTCTGTGCGGCCCTGTAGCCACGACATCAGTTCATCCGGAGGAATGACGTCTTGCACGATTCGTCGCCCAAGGGTTTGCCATTTTCCTTCGGACCCGAGAGTATCGCAGACGACAATATTATTTTGGCCAGATTCGTTAAGAGACGCAACGATATTAGACCCAATAAATCCGGCTCCTCCGGTAACAACAATCATCCTATATTCCTGCTCTACTAGAAATTACCGTATGTGTAACTTACGAACCAAAAGCGGTTTATATACTGAAACCCTTATAGCTAACACTCCTCCAATGCGCGAACTTTCCTCAATTTTTCAGTGTGTGAAGAGATTTTTGAAACCTCATGGATGAGCAATTCGGCATATCATCAGGCTTCCCATGAGGATGTGGATCATGATTTCTGCAACGTTGATTCATTGCTCACAACGTTTCACCAACCAGCGCGACAGAAGATCGTCAATGATCGTTTGATTTTTCCGTCAGATCGGAGTGCATTCACTGCTCTTCGTAAAGAGCAGTGTTGAATTACGCCCATTCTTGCCAAAAACTGTCTTTTATCACACAGAATCAAGAAACCCTTTGTATGCCGACCGCATTGCGGCGACGGCATACAGGCAATAGATTACTATTATTATTTCGAAATTCAGTTAAATGTTAGTCCTGTATACGGCACGATATGTTCAAATTCCTGAACATTTGATTCCATGCTTCCTGTTCTCTTTCGACTTCGCAGATATCTGGGACATCGGTGTTATAAAATAGCATTCTAGGATCAGCCTTAGCCGAAGAGCCAAAATTAACGAACAAGACTTTAAAGTCCAGATTAGGATAGCGGGCAGATATAGCTTTAATAAGACGCTGAAAATCAGCTGGATTAGAGCCTTCAGGACGATGACTTCCCGCGTACAGATAACTGTCCCGCCAGTCCCTTACAAATAGAACCTTTTTGGAACCATCACACGCACTATCCATCTTCTCAATTAGAGGACGATAATTTTTTCTTGTATCATCTATATTGGAGACAAAATTTCCAACCCTTTCTGCTGGCTCTGCAATATTGTTAATATTTTTATGATAAATCAATAATGTTTCACGGCATCGCAAGGCATCATAATATCCATACAGGCATACCGTAGAGAGGAGATGCTCAAAATTCGTTTCAAATAGCGATATCAGTGTATGAAAAGGCGTAATAAACTGTCCAAACAGGTCCGGACCTGTTTTATGAAAGAAACTTTCCACAAATAAGGAAGAGCGATGGTCTCCTCCCAACGAAATTATGGAATCGAATTCTTTGTCTTCGAAATCGTTATTTGTTGAAGGACGATTCAGTGAAGAATTAATTTCTTCTCTGAATAAAAACATTTGCTCGTCCGTTCTCCAGGGCGAACGGTATATGGGATCCTTTTTGATCTCTTCGTGAACACGCTGATTATAGCTGGCAATTTCATGATCTCCATGACTTTCGGAAGGCATAACACTGAGCCCGCCGCGAAGATAATAAACCTGCCCCCGTTCCGGAGTAAGGTATTGAGGCAGACCTCCATAGCCTGCTCGGAGAAACCGGTGTGTATGTTCAACGTGCTCTTCGCCATATTTCTTAAATCTGACATCCAAGAACCCGACGTAATCAAGAGCTTTTGCGTGATATCCCACACATAATGCCTGATGCATGGGCGCAATATAAGGATCGACGGCTGTTCCCGATCCGGAGGAAATATCATTGTCTATTTCGATGGTGATCTCAGGCATATAATTGATATGCCCAAAGGACTCTAACGCATCAATCCATTGTTGCTCCCACCCGAATTCTACAGGCTTGCAGTCATCTTCAAAGATGATGATATTGTCACATTTTCTTTCGTTTTTAAGATACCAAATAGCTCTATTTCTATTCCACGCTATTCCTCTATTATCTCCGGTAACACATGTGATCCGCATCTCTTTTAGGGTTTTCTGAGTGCCATCAGAAGACCCGTCATCAGCCACAACAAAATCAAACGGTACTTTTGTAAAACGGAAGATATTTTGGATTGTCTCTAAAAGAATATCTTTTCTATTATAGGTAATAATCCCAATACCTAACTTGCCAGCCATAGAAATGTAACTCCATCGAAGATGGAAAATAACATATCGTTGGTTTGTCTTTTGGAAAAGATCCGCATGGTAAGAATTAAGGAGTTTGTAACAACCTGATGAGGCAAGATAAAATGTCCGAAGGGCCTTCCAGATACCAGCAGGTGTCAAACATGTCCCTAGGGGGCACCGATCAAATCCCGAAACGGTTTGGAACCCCTCATTTCCCGAACCGTTGCATGTTCAGGGTGAATACGGACATAGTGCGGCATGAAGCGCCTTGACCCTTTCCTCTTTTCCCTGATCTGCGCGATTGCGCTGGCCTCCATCCTGCCTTGCCGCGGACAGATGGAGCATCTTCTTCAGCATGTCGTGACGATCCTCATCACCTTCATGTTCTTCTTTCAGGGCGCGAAGCTCGAACGTCACGCTATCGTGGACAGCGTGAAGGACTGGAAACTTCAAGGCAGCGTTCTGCTCTGCACGTTCGCTCTGTTTCCTCTGCTCGGGGTCGGGCTTCATCTGCTGTTCCGGGCGATCTTTCCTGATGCGCTGTTCGGCGAGGAACTGTGGTCGGGCGTGTTGTTCCTGTGCTGCCTACCGTCCACCGTGCAGTCTTCCATCGCACTGACCTCCATTGCGAGGGGCAATGTTACGGCGGCAATCTGTGCCGCGACGGTCTCCAACATTGCAGGCATTGCGATGACGCCGCTGCTGACCGGGCTGGTGCTCGGGCATGTAGGGGCGGAGCATTCCCCGCTGGGGTCTATCCTCGACGTGAGCAAAGAGCTTCTGCTGCCCTTCACACTCGGGCAGATCCTACAGAAATGGGTCGGGCCGATCGTGCGCAAGCACAAGATCCTGATCTCATTTACCGACCGCGGGTCTATCGTCGTTGTGGTCTATACCGCGTTCAGTTCCGCCGTGGTGGAGGGGATCTGGCATCGTGTTTCGGGCGCGCATCTTCTGGAAGTCGCATTGCTCGACAGTGCCATGCTGGCGCTGGTTCTGGGTCTGTCGCATCTGATGGGCAAGGGGCTTGGACAGACAACATCAAACTGCATCGCGCTTCAGTTCTGCGGGTCGAAGAAGTCTCTGGCGTCAGGTGTGCCGATGGCGAGCGTCATTTTCCCGGCGGCGTCGGTCGGCATCATCGTGCTGCCACTCATGATTTATCACCAGATCCAGCTTTTCACCTGCACGCTGCTGGCCCGGCGCTATAGCACGCGTTTTCTTGACACCAGCGACCAGGGGACGGCGACCTCTCCGCAGCGCCGCACCGCCACGCCGTAAACCTCGGCGAAGAGCGCGTCCGTCAGTACGTCTGATGGCGTGCCGATGCTGACGAGAGCACCTTCCGACAATACGGCGATCCGGGTGCAGAAACGGGCTGCGAGCGCCAGATCGTGCAGGACGACGGCCACGGCCTGACCCTGCGCCGCATACCGGTTAAACCACTCCATGACCATCAGGGCCTGAGCGGGATCGAGCGCTGCGACCGGCTCATCCGCCAGCAGGACGGGAGCCTGCACCGCAAGCGCCCGGGCGAGCAGAACACGCGCGCGTTCGCCACCTGATAAACTGGCGGAGGAGCGGTTGGAAAACGCGCTCATTCCCACGGCATTTAGCGCCTGCTGAACGGCAGCCATATCCTGCTCCGCCGAAGCTGTGCGGCGATGAGGCAGACGACCAAGTGTCACAACATCCTGCACGCTCATGCCGATGGCGGCCGGGGCGTCCTGCGGCAGATAAGCCAGATGCCGCCCGCGCTGATCGGGCGGCATGGAGAACAGGTCCTGCCCGTCCAGCAGGACACGCCCGGTCTCGGGACGAAGCAGCCCGGCCATGACGCGCAGGAGCGTGCTTTTACCTGCGCCATTCGGGCCGATCACGCCAAGCACTTCGCCGGGGCGGACGTCGAGCGTGATGTCATGCAGAAGCTTGTTCCCCTGAAGGGTCAGGCTGAGTGTGTCGGTTTGAAGGATCATGATTCGTGCCTCATACCGGCCGTCCGCGCAGGCGCCAGACCTGCCAGAAGAAAACCGGCGTTCCGATCAGGGAGGTGACGACGCCGAGTTGCAGTTCGGTACCACTGACAGGCAGGCGCACGAACAGGTCCGCTGCCAGCAGCAGTGCGGCCCCTCCCAGCGCGGACGGCAACAACAGACGTGAGGGTCGCGCTCCGACGAACGGGCGCAGCAGATGCGGCATGACGAGGCCGACGAACCCAATCCCGCCCGCGACCGCCACACCGCTTCCAACAGCCAAGGCCGTTCCGATCACGACGCGCCATTGCACGGCGCGCAGGGAAAAACCCATCGTATGGGCTACGTCTTCACCAAGGGTCAGGGCATCCAGCGAGCGTCCGGTCCCGAGCAGAAACGCCGACCCAATCAGCAGGCCGGGCAAGGCGATCAGAACGTCATGCAGGCTCGCACGGGACAAGGAGCCCATCAGCCAGTGCATGATTTCGTAGGAGGCATAAGGGCTTGGCACGAGATTGAGCGTCAGGGCCAGAAGGGCGGCGCTCATGGAGCCCAGTGCCGCACCGGCCAGTACCAGAACGAGCGTCCCGCCGCGCGTGAGGACCAGAAGCAGCAGCGTTGCAAGCCCGGCGCCGAACAATGCCGCCAGTGGAAGCGCGGGCGCCCAGACGGCCGAGACGCCGGTGTAAAAGACGAGGACCGCCCCAAGCGCTCCGCAGCCCGAAATACCGAGCACGCCCGGATCGGCGAGCGGATTGCGGACCAGCCCCTGAAGGGCCGCTCCTGACAGACCAAGCGTCCCGCCAACCAGCAGGGCGAGAATCATGCGTGGCAGGCGGATCTGGCCGATGATGGTCGCGGCGATCGTCTCGCGGCCATGCAGCATATCGGACAGCCCCTGAAGGACGCCAATCCCCGCCGGGCCTGCGGCCAGCGACACGATGGCAAGAGCCAGAACCAATACCCCCAGAACAGCGACGATCAGGACATAACGGCTCATGGTGAAGGCTCCGCTGCGGTCAGGCGATCATGCGCGGCGACCAGCGCCTCCAGCGCATCGAGGGTCTCGGGTGTGCCGCACATTGTCAAACGGCCGGGGAGCGCCAGACGGTGCGCGCCTGTAAATCGTCCCTGTAAGGCGGGGTGGTGAACGACATTTTCAGCCAGGGACGAACTTTCGGAAATCATATCGGTTACCAAAAGGTCTGGCGGATGGGCGATCAGAGTTTCGAGCGCGATGGTGCCATCCGGGCGCTCGGAAGCGGACAGGCGGAACCCGGCGCGTTTGAGAAGATCGGAGATCAGCCCCCCCTCTTCTCCCGCAAGATTCGCGCCGACAACCGTCGCCGTCAGGATTTTTTCCGGCTGGGCAGGATGGAGGCTTTCAAGCCGGTCCGCAAACGCGCGGATCATGTCCTCGCCGCGCGCCTCTTCGCCAATGGCGTGGGCGACGGTCCGGATCTGAACGGGAATGTCCGCAAGGGACGCGATAGAGGGGAGTTGGACGAACGGAACATGCAGGGCACCCGTCACGAGCGCGGCGGTCGGGCGGTGCCATGTGCCGTCTAGAACAAGATCGGGATGAGTGGCGACGAGGTTCTCCCCGTCAGGGCGCTGCACGGGATAGGTCTGCGCCAGTTCGCAGCGGACGGATTCCGCGCAATCCGTCGCCAACGGGCTCAGGCCGAGGATATGGGACGGGTCCGCCAGTTCGAGCAGCAGTTCGTCCGTACACAGATTAAGCGAGACGATACGGGTTCGCACCGGACCGGCACAGGCCGATCCGGCAAGAGCGCCCGACAGCAGAAGCACTGCCGCCGGGGCTGAAAGGACGTGAAGGAACGCCTTAAAGGCCAAACGTCACACCGCCGTAGAAAGACCGGCCCGGCTGGAGGTAGCCGACCGGGTTTTCATAATACCGGTTCCCCAGATTGTCGCCACGCGCAAACAGGGTGACAAAATTGGCCAGCTTGTATTCGGCGGCAATGTTCACCGTCACATAATCATGGCCGATCGTACTCATGGACGTGTACCGGTCGAGATCGTGCCAGCCGCTGACATAAAGCAGGCTTGGTGTGATGCTCAGGCGCTTGGTCGGCGTCCAGATGACGCTGGCCGTCGCCTTGTGACGGGGACGACGAACGAGGGCCGCGCCCGTGCTGCGGTCCGTGGCATCGGTCCAGGTGTACGTGCCGCGCAGATCAACACTTTTGATGATGCGGTAATCGACAAATGCCTCAACACCATGCGTCTGGGCACGGGCGACGTTGACATAGGTGTAGTTGTAGCCCGACAGCGCGGTATTGATGAGATTGCGGACATGGTTGCCGTAATAGTCGGCACCGAAGGTCAGCTTGCCGTTCAGAAGGCGCTCTTCAAACCCGGCGTCAAAGCCCAGAAGGCGCTCGGCCCGCAGGTTCGGGTTCGCGAGGAAATAATAGGCCGGGTAGCTGACGAAAAGCTGGTTCAGGGACGGGCCATGGAAGCCCGAGCCACCGCTGGCCTTCAGCGTCAGACCCGTTCCGGGGATTTTTACAGCCGGGGCCACACGCCATGTCACGTAATTGCCGTAACGCGAATTGTTGTCGTAACGGATATTGGCCGAGCCGAAGAGAATGTCGTGCCAGTGCCCCTCAAGCTGCCCCCAGGCGGCGTTCGTCGTGGTCTGGGCGTCGATCGGCGTCAGGATGCGCTCGCGGATATAATCATATCCGACGAGGAATGAGCCGTTATGGCCGAGATGCGTCAGGCCCTGCCAGTCCACTTTCAACCGGTCACCACGATTGGACGCAATGTCTGATTCCCCGGCCGTAATGTCGTGGCGGCGATAAGTAACGTACCCGACGCCCAGCGTCTGCTCGAACACACCCTTGAAGGATTTCAGATGGGCCGTTCCGCGCAGGATGGCCTGTTTGAGATCGCTCTCGTTCTGCTGGGCTGAAGGCAGCGCCGGGTAGGAGCTGTAATCGTCGGCGACGTATTCGTAATCCGCCTGCGTCAGATGGGCCGTAAAACCGAGATCGAAATTGTCCGTCACGTCATAGCCGAGGCGCACATTGGCGGTGCGGTTGTCGTTGCGGTTGGACGCAACGTCATGACCGTGAACCTGCGCGCGAATATCTTTCGGCACGGCCTGATAGTCGCCGACATGGTTGTGCGAAACTTCGACCATATAATGAAAGCGATGGAGCGATCCCGAGAACCCGGCCGTCTGGTTCTTGGTGGAATAGCTGCCACCTTCGAGCCGGACGAAACCATGCAGAGGTCCCTGCCCCTGCTTGGTCGTCATGTCGATGACACCACCCATCGCATCCGCACCATACAGGCCGCTCTGCGGTCCGCGCAGGATTTCCACGCGGGCCAGCCCATCCGTCAGGAACTGCGCCGTATCGAACGCCCCGGCCGGGGTGGACGGATCGTTGATGTCCATCCCGTCCAGCCGCACCTTCACTTCGTTGGCGTTGGTGCCGCGCATGAAGATCGACCCCGTACCACCGGGGCCACCCGTCCGCACCATGTTCAGGCCCGGCTCGCGCGACAGAAGGTCGGCGAGGTCACGCCGCTGGAGCAGTTCAATGTCACGCTGGGTCACAACCGTAACCTGCGAGCCGACCTTGCTCAGATCCTGCGGGATGCGGTTTGCCGTCACCGTAACAGTCTCGGGGACGGACGATGAAACGGCTTTCGGAGCCGGAGATGCCTTGGGCTTCAGCGGCGAAACCGGCTCCTGTGCCGGAACGGACGCCAGCGCCGGAACAGCGACGAGCATGCTTGTCGCAAGAAGAAGGCGGGAAATACGGGGCATGGTGATGGTGGTGTCTCGTCGTTCTGCGTTGCCCTCAAGAAGGAGGCAGACCCGCCGTCGCGCGGTCTGACCCGGCGTTCCGATGCACCCCGCCCGGACCGTCCTTCGGACAACTCATGCTGACGGCAGGTCTCCTGGCTCATGCTCCGTCTTCAGGTCCCTTCCCGGCCTGCGCCAGTGGGTTCTGTCCTGAAATCGTGCTGCTCGCCTGTTGGGGTAGCAGCCAGCATTTACAGTTGCGGGGGCAGCCGCAGTTTCACACTGCATTCCCTTTTCACCCGCGCAAACGGGCACCGTCAGCTGTCATGAAGCGCCCTGCACAGGGCAAGTCAAATACAAAAGACCTTTTGTGACAGATTTGACACAGTAAAGTCCGCAACATGGCTTTCATTCCGTTACAATCTACCCTTTGCCTCCGTTTCCTGCCGCCGCCAGTGTCCGTTTCAACAGAGACAGGATCAGGACACGGTCATGACGCCCCCTTCTGCCGTTCGGATGAATGACGAGACCCATACCCTTCTCGCTGACCCAGTCGATCGCGGCCCAGAAGGCTCCGGCCTTCCGCAACGGATGTTGTGTCAGTTGTTCGGAGTGCAGCAGTATCCCGATGTTCATGCCCGTGTCGCCGATCTGAGGCTACGGCTGCCGCTTGGTCGAAAGCGCCTTCAGCGGCTTGAACGCATCCGAGAAGCCGGAGCGCTGTTCATCCATGTTCCCAAAAATGGCGGAACGTCAGTCTGTGACCTGCTCTATGGTGGGATCATGCTGCATGAGACATGGCGTTATTATCATCATGTGGCGCCAGAACTCTGTCGGACGCTACCCAGTTTTGCGATCTGGCGCGATCCTGTGAAGCGTTTTGTCTCCGCATGGTCTTTTGCACGGCGCGGCGGGACGGCGCGCGTTCGGATCCATCCTTCCTTCAACCAGTTCTACCGCTCGCTCCACACGCTGGATGATGCCATCGATCATGTGGAATCCTGCTCCTCCGTTTATGACATGGACCACGTGTTCCGGCCCCAGAGCCTGTATGTCTGTGATCGGAATGGTCGGCTTGCGGTGGATCAGCTTGTTCCGATGGACCGGATCTCGTCCCTGCCCGATCTGGTACCTGCCTTGCGCGGCAGGATCGTGCCCCATCTGAACAGCAACAGCCACGATGCCGCGGCTACCCCCGCGCAGGCCAAGAGGATTCGACAGATCTACAGCGCGGATGAAGACCTGCGCCCTACAGGGTAGGATTTTGAAACGATCTTTCCCCAGAAAAACGGGACATGTCTTCCAAATGTCACAATCAGCGGGGAGTTTCCTGCCATTTATCGCCGTTCCGGAGGTGAAATGTGACTAAATTGCCATACCCCCCTCATGTCATAGTGTATCATGCCACATCTGATTGAAATGAAGTGTGCACTCATGCTTTTTCTCGGCCGAAAGTTCACCTGACCGAGAAAGACCGAAAACACAATGCGCCTTGCTCGCCTGCTTTCGACTTCGGCCCTGTTTGCGTTTGGTACGGTATCGGCATTTGCCGCCCCCGCAGACAGCACGGCTCCTTCTACAAAGAAGAGCCCTACGAAAGTCGCTGCTGCCGCTCCGTCCATGATGGGCAACACGGCTCCAACAGACGAACATGAAGAACATGTCTCAGTCAGCGGTCACCATTCCTATTTCGATGGCGTAACACGCCGCGATGTTGGTGGTGGTCTGATGCAGAAACAGGACGCAGCGAAGTCCGTTTCGGCCATCTCGCGCGACTACATCGAAAAGCAGGCGCCGGGTCAGGACCCGATGCAGCTGATCGCACTGCTTCCGGGTGCGAACGTCACATCCTCCGATCCGGCAGGTCTGACGGGCAGCCATATGAGCGCCCGCGGCCTCGACCAGTCACAGATGGGTTTCACGCTTGAAGGTTTCCCGATCAACGATATCGGCTCCTTCGCGGTTTATTCCCAGGAAATCGTGGACTCCGAAAACCTGCGCAAAATCAGCCTTGCACAGGGTTCTGCTGACCTCGACAGCCCCCATCTGAGCGCCACCGGCGGCGTGGTCGACATGTATATGATCGACCCGAAGATGAAGAAGGGTGGCGCGTTCGACGTCTCCTACGGTTCTTATGACTACACGCGCGGCTTCCTGCGTCTGGATACAGGAAAGATCGGGCAGACCAACCTGCGTGCCTATTTCTCCGGTTCCTATGCGACCGAAGATGCCATCCATTCGATGGCCACGAACCGCAAGCTGCATGCCGAAGCCAAGATCGTGAACGACTGGGGTGACGGAAACCGCGTCTCGCTCGCCATCGTCGGCAACCGTTTGTACAACTACCTGACACCCAGCGTGAACAAGGCGTCCTGGGACGCTTATGGCTTCGGCGTCAAAGACAAGTATGTGGCCTCCTGCTACAGCGGCAGCACCTGTACCCGTCCGGATGGTACGACGTTCAAGAACACCAGCAACGCTACGATCAACAACACGGTCTATAACGGCGCTTACAAGGCTGGCGACGCCAACTATTACAAATTCCACCAGAATCCGTTCACCAACATCTACGCAAGTGCTCCCTCGACCTTCAAGCTGACGGATCACCTTGTCCTGACCGAGACGCCATATTTCTGGTACGGCAGCGGCAGCGGTGGCGGAGCCTACACGGTTCCCACGAGCTGGGGCGCAACGTCCATGAGCGGCACGCTGGATGGCAAGTCCGTCGCCAAAGGCTCGCTGCTTTATGAACCGTCCATCACCACGACCTATCGTCCGGGTGCCGTCACGAAGCTGACGCTCACCACCGGCGTCAACCGCCTGATGGTCGGTTATTGGTTCGAATACGCCAAGCAGTCCCAGACGGCTCCCGCCACGGGTATCGGCGCCGATGGTACGCCCTGGGATATCTGGGGTGGCGGACCGAACTACGTATTCAATGACGGCACCACCTATCAGTATCGCGCCAGCCTGACGCAGACGCGAACGCACACCATGTTCATCGGTGACAGCCTGTCGCTGCTGAACAACAAGCTCACCATTGATGCCGGTCTGAAATATGCGATCGTCACCCGTGACGGTCACAACATGCTGCCCGACACTTCCACGGGTCCGTATATCGACAAGACGTATTACGAGCCCCTGCCGACAGCGTCGATCCGCTATCAGATCAATCCCGAAATGCAGGTTTTCGTCTCGGGCGCCACGAACTTCCGTATCCCGACGAACTACTCCCTGTATGACGCCGGCGCCTATTACAAGAACGGCGGCTACAGCACACAGGCCAACAAGAACCAGCAGCCGGAAATCTCCATCTCGGAAGAAGCTGGCTGGCGTTACACGGGCCCGACGGTCATGGCCTCGGTCACGTATTTCCACTACAACTTCACGAACCGCCTGATCTCCCAGCAGGAATGCCTCGACAACGCGTGCCTCAACTACGCAACCACCAACATCAACGCGGGTGGCCAGAGCACGAACGGTGTGGATGCGGAAATTGGAACGCGTCCGATCTTTTATCACATCCGTCCTTATGCCTCGTTCGAGTATGTGGACGCGCGCACGACCAGCAACCTGCTCTCCAGTTCGGGCAACAAGGTCGACTACATGCGCACAAGCGGCAAGTTCGCGCCTGACACCCCCAAGTATCAGGTCGGCTTCAACCTCGATTATGACGACGGCAACCTGTTCGGCGCCTACAAGCTGAAATATGTCGCCAAGCAGTATGCCACGTTCATGAATGACGAAAGCATCCCGGGTTACGTCAAGATGGACATCACCGTGGGTTACCGCTTCAAGAATCTCGGCTTCCTGCAGGCACCGAACATCAAGTTCAACCTGACCAACATCACGAACAAGCACTATCTGGGCTTCCCGACCAGCACCCGCGTCAACGCCCAGACGCAGACTGGCATCTTCGGCACCTCGATCAAGGGTACCGCTCCCAACTACATGATCGCGGCACCGTTCGCTGCGACGGGTTCCATCAGCGCCGGTTTCTGATCCTTCAGATCCTGCTGTCCCTGAATGCCCCATGCCGGTCTCCGGCATGGGGTTTTTCATGACCATGAAGGGATTCCAAAACGGAGTGCTGCGCTCTTGCACTCCATTGGACAATATGGCCATTTAAGTTCACACCCGCGACACACCAGAGACACATAAGGATCCACGGTGGGCAGAACGAAAACGACGGACAGGTCAGCTCTGGATATCTATCTGGGCGCTCTTCGGGATCATCTGTCCATTGAATCCAAGGCTATCGAGACCGCGCTGTCGGAGCTTCCAGTGTGTGAGCGGTATCCGGGGCTGTGCCAGCGGATGGAGCAGGATCTGGCGATGGGGCGGAGCCATGCGCGGGAGATCACGATCCTTCTGTCGCGGCACGGGCACCCTGCCCCGGTTCCACATGAAACGGTGTCGTCCATTCTCAGCACCGTCTCGGGGCTGTTGCATGGCGGCGAAGCGCGGGATGTTCTGAAGAACGTGCTGGCGGCGAGTGGATACCGGGCGCATCAGATCACGTCTCTTCAGATGCTGATCGTGCTGGCACGGCAGCTGGGTTTTGCACAGGATGCGTCGGCGCTGGAATGTCTGAAGGACGAAGAGACGGCTTCGGCCGAGGCGCTTGCGGGCCTGATGCCGGATATCGTGTCGCAATATCTGGCCGCTGCCTGATCCCGGCAGAGCTGCTTGCAAGACATTGTGGAGGGCGTAAACTTCGCGGATGTCCTCTTTCCGCTTTCTCCATGCTGCTGACATTCACCTCGACAGCCCCCTGAGGGGGCTGAGCCGTTACGAAGGGCTTCCCGAAGCGGAAATCCGCGGGTCCACGCGGCGTGCGCTGGACCGGCTGGTTGAGACGGCCCTGACTGAAAAAGTCGATTTCGTTATTCTGGCGGGGGACCTGTATGACGGGACCTGGCAGGATGTCGGGACCGGGCTTTACATGCTCAAGGCCCTGAGCCGACTGGTTCAGGCGGACATCCGGGTTGTGACGCTTTCGGGCAATCATGATGCGCAGTCGGTCATTGCGCGCGAACTGCCGCTGCCCGACGGAATCGAGCATTTTTCCTATGAGGCCCCGCAGACATTTCAATGGCCGGACCTCGGCGTGGCGCTGCATGGGCAGAGTTTCCGCGACCGTCATGTCCCGCATGACATGACGCGGGCCTATCCCACGCCCGTCGCCGGGTGTTTTAATATTGGTGTGCTGCATACGTCGCTGTCGGGATATGGAGAACACGAGACCTATGCGCCTTGCTCCGTCGAAACGCTGTCGGCCAAGGGGTATGATTACTGGGCGCTGGGGCATGTGCACGCGCGCGAAATCGTCTGCGAGCATCCATGGATCGTGTTTCCGGGCGTGCTTCAGGGGCGTCATGCGCGCGAGACCGGAGCCTGTGGCTGTGCGCTGGTGAGTGTTGAGGACGGGATCGTCCGCTCGGTCGACTTCGTGAATTGTGATGTCGTGCGCTGGTGTCGGCTGGAGTTGGATGTCAGCGACATGCAAAGCATGGATGGCGTTCTGGGAGCCGCGCGGCGGGAGATGGAACGCGCCCTTTCCCAAGCGGAAGGACGCACGGTGATTGCGCGGATCGTCCTGACGGGACGCAGCATTCTGCATGACCGGTTATGTGCGTCGCAGAGTTGGGAAGACGATCTGCGGGGCATTGCAGTGTCGATGGCGCAGGAGTCCGCCGACGGGACGGCACAGATTGCGCTGGAGAAAATCCGCAACGAGACGTCTGCGCCCTTTCGGCAGAGCGGCGTGACAGAGACGCGGGAACTTGATCTGGCGCTGGACGGCCTCATGCAGGACGAGGCATTTCTGGCCTCCCTGCCCGACGATTTCGAAGGATTTTTCTCTGCCCTGCCCTCTTGTGTGGAGCGCGACAGCCTGATGCCGGACGGGCAGTTTCCGCTTGAACAGGCCCAGGCGGCGTTGAGAGCGCGGTTGTTGGGGGAGACGGAATAATGCGGTTCGAACGCCTCGATCTTCTGCGCTATGGTGGATTTCAGGAGACCACGCTGAATTTTCCGAAAGGGCCGCGCGACCTGCACGTCATTTATGGCGCGAATGAAGCCGGAAAATCGACGACTCTCTGTGCAATCCGGGATTTCCTGTTCGGGTTTCCGCATCATATCGCCGGGGATTGGATGACGGCGGCGTCGCTGCTGCGGGTCGGGGCCAGTCTGGAGCAGGATGGAACGGTTTTTGAGGGCGTGCGACGCCGGGGGCGGACCCAGACACTGTTTGCGGCCGATGACAGGACGCCATTGGAGGATCTGCCATTGCGGAGCTGGCTGGGGGGGCTGGATTCGAAGGGGTTTGAGGCGGCCTGGGCGCTGGATCATACGCGGCTGCGCGACGGCGGCGAGGAAATGCGCCGCCTAAAAGACGATGCCGGACTTCAGATTCTGGCGGCCGGACTGGGACTTGAGGGCGTTGGAAAACTGAGTGCGCGACTGCAGGAAGATGTCGGTTCGGAATGGAAATCCGGACGCGCGCGTTCGGCGCTGCAACAGGCCAGACTGAAGTTGACGGCATTGCAAAGCACCCTGCGGAGCGACGCCGTAACCGTCAAAAAACTATCCGTTTCTAATAAGGAACTTTCTGAATCAGAAACAGAAAAACAATCCTGCGACGCGGCGGCACAGGAACTTGGTGTGCGTCGCAGAACCAATTCCCGGCTGAAAATGACATCTGTTCCTTTTCAGAAACTCATGCAAATCGAAACGGAAATAGGGTCTTTTCCAAGCTGGGATTTAACGATTGAAGACTGTGCTCGGTTTGAAAATATTCTTGAATCGTTAGAGCGTGAAGTACATGACATCTCGATCGCGCGGCAGCGGTTCGAAGCATTATGCGGGCAAATTCAGGCATTTGGCGACGGCTCCCCAGTCCTTGCAGAACAAGATGCCATCCAAACGCTTCTGAAGCGCAGTGATCTGATCGCGCGCCTTGAAACAAAGGTCGACGAGCGGAAAACACGACTAACGCGGGATGCGATCTCGCTCGAACAGTTCTGGGCACGGCATGGCTGTGAGGCCGGTACGCTGCCCAGTCGGGAAGAACTTGACGATCTGGAGCAGAGGCTTCAGGCGCGGGCGTTGCTGCGGACACAGGAACAGGATCTGCGAGCGCGGCTTCAGGAAACGGAGCATGCGCTGAATATTCTGCATCCCGAATCCGTTCCGGAAACGAACGAAAAAATCCGCCCTGAAAATCTGCGCCGGTTCCGGCTGGAGCTGGATGAGGCCCGCAGTCTGGGCGCAGTGGATGACCGGATTGACAGTCTTGCCGCCGAAATCTTGCGGCAGGAAGACACTACAACTGCGGCTTATGGGGCGCTGATGCCGTGGCGCGCCAGCACGGCCGATCGCAAGGGAGAACTGACGGCACTTGGATTGCCGGATGGGACGGTTCTGGAAGAAGAAACGCGGCTCTGGGCAATGCTGGACGAACAACGGCGCGTTGCACGGGACGAGGCGCAGGCGGCGGAAACGGAAGGGGCGCGTCTGGCGCAGCAGTGTCGGCGTCTGGAAGAAGACGGGCAGGCCGTGTCGTGGGAGCAGCTTTCCGCAGCGCGACAGGAGCGCGACCGGCTCTGGCAGAGCATGGAGGATCAGTTCCACTCCGGCGGGTGTCCCGCTCCTGCGACGCGGAAGGCGTTCGGGGTTCTGATCCAGAATGCGGATAGTCTGGCGGACCGGCGTCATGCTCATGCCGAGCAGTCGGCGCAGCTTGCGGCCCTGTTGCGACAGAGTGAGGATGTCGCGCTTCGGGCGGAGGAAGCCCGTCGGCGAGGAATGCGGGCGCAGGACGAACTGGACCGGCGCCAGACCGCGTGGAGCGCTTTGCTGGAAACATTCGGGGCTCCGGTGCTGCCGCCTGCGTCTTTACAGGTCTGGGTGGTTCGGCGTCAGGAGGCTCTGACCGCGGAAGAGGCGTTGCAGAGCGCAAAAAAAAAGCTTCAGGCCGAGACGGACAGCCGGGCCGATATGAGCCGGCGATTGCAGGTTTTTGGTGCGGAATCTGCGTCCGAACGACTGGCGGTTCAGATTCGGCAGGCGACGTCCTTGCTGGAGCAAGGAGAGGACGCGGCGCGGCAGGCTGATGCGCGGAAAAAGGACCGTCTTCAGCGGGAGGAGTCTTTGCTTAAAGACCGGGCAGCCCTGTCCGGCGTGGAGCAGAAGCTGGCGCTTTGGGAGGAAGACTGGGTCCGGGCATGTGGAGACTGCCGCTATCCGGGGCGGCCCGAGCAGGCTGATCTGCGGGATGTGGAAGAGGCGCTGACAATCCGGACGCGGCTGGACAGCGAGCAGAAAGAGCAGGACTCCGAAGCGCGCGATATCGCAGCGTTCCGTATGGAACTGGGCGTGTTTCTTCAGCGCTACGGGCAGGGATCTGCAGCAGAACTTGAACGGTTCCTGATGCTTGAGCAGGAGCGCGAGCAGGAACGGAAATCCGTTCTGCAGCAGCGTGCGGCTCTTGCAGACGAGATCGCGCAGTCCGATCTGCGGATTGTGGAACTGGAACAGGAGCTGGACCCCGTGCGGCGTCTTCTGGGTCTTGGGGTAGAGGACGACCTGCGTCATGCGCTATCCCGGGCACGAGAGCGGGCAGGGCTTTGTGACAGGCGCGACGAGTTGCGGGAGCAGATTCTTCAGGCCGGGAATGGCCGCTCCCTTGAGGCGCTTCTGGACGAAGCGCGCATGACGGACCCGGAGCAGCTTGAGCGGGACTTCGAGGAGATCGAAGCTGAAACAATCGCACTGGATGCCCGCAAATCAGCGGTTATGGAACGACTGTTGCGGGCGCGGAGCGCGCTGGCGGAACTGGAAAATGCCCGTGGCGTGCGTGAGGTCGCGGAAGATATTCAGGAGACGGAAGCAGAAATTACCGAGCGGGCCAGTCGGTATGTTTCCCTCCGGCTTCAACAGTTGATGCTGTCACGGCTGGTGGAGCAGGGCCGTCAGCAGGCGCATGGACCTCTTCTGTCGCGGGCGGGGGCCCTGTTCTCACGTCTGACGCTTGGGCGGTACGAGGGGCTTGTGACGGAAGAGAGCGGGTCGGACGGTCTGGTTCTGGCGGGGCAGCGCATGGCGAGCACGACGCCTGTTCCGGTTCACGCCATGAGCGAGGGCACACGCGATCAGCTTTATCTGGCACTGCGTCTGGCATCAGTAGAACAGGCGCTGGCGCGGGGCATTCGTCTGCCATTTCTGGCGGATGATCTGTTCGTGACGTTCGATGAAGCCCGGACGGGAGCGGGAATGGAGATACTCGCGGAGCTTTCAGAGAAAACCCAAGTTCTGTTTTTTACCCACCACGGGTATATTATAAATAATTCGAAAGAAATTCCATATTCTATAGAAATATAATTCTTTTTATAAAAAAATATTTACTTTGTTTGAAAGCTACGTTTCAGCCATCCAAAGCACGTCCTTTGGCGACACAGTATGAAATACGAGACAACTATTTCCATTCTGGCTGATTTTCCCTATATCCAGCCCGTTATGGTTGTTTCAATTGGCTTTACTACTGAAAATGGTGTTTAACGGAATCTCAACATTCTTCTCCAGAGCATGGTCGTGACTGACATCCCTCACGGCGGCCTGAATGCCCAGCGCATCATTCCGCTGGCGACGCTTGCGGCCTCTCCCCGTGGGATGGACCCGTCTGTCGTTCGTCTTCGCACAGCGCTGTCACCGGCAATTGCCACTCTTCTGGATCAGGGTCGGACGGTTCTGGTGCTGTCTCGGCAGTCCACGGGCAAGTTGTATCTGGACCCGCACCAGTTCTCCACACTCGCCAAACCGCCCGGCATCGAGCCCACGGCTGATGTCTTTCTGCTCAGTGTGGCGCGTCAGGCATTGTTGCGACATCTTCCCATGCTTTCGGGCCTGCCCCCGCTGTCGTTTGATCTGGCGCGGGGGCCAGGGGCTTTTCTGCTGGCCGAGACTTCCATGCTTGAATCTGGCGTTCTGGACGATGCCATCCCCCAGACGCGTCAGCGCCTTTTGCAACATGTCACGGATCTGATGATCACGACAATTCTGGATTGTCTGGATCTGGAAGTCAGCGTGGCGGGACGCCGGCGGCATCGGCAGAGGCATATCCGGCGTCATATTGAATCACGGCTGCACGAGCATGATCTGACCCCGCAGAGCATTGCGGAGGCTTCCGGGATTTCGACACGGGCGCTTTACCAGCTTTTCGACGGGGAAGAAGGCGCGGTCGCGGGCTGGATTCTGAACCGTCGGCTGGAGCGCATTCACTCGGATCTGACAAATCCAGCCCATGATGCGCTCCCGATTGCTCAAATCGCTCTAAACCACGGCTTTCGCAATGCCGCGCATTTCTCCCGGCGTTTCAGGCAGAAATTCGGTGCGTCTCCACGCGAAATCCGGCAGCAGGCGGCCATGAGGCCGGGGACACGGGCCTCAGGCCGGGGCTGACTGCATTCCTTTGACGAGGCGTGTGGTAGATTGGCCGTCCACGAGGTCCACCAGCACCACCTTGCCGCCATATCCCTTCACCACATCGGCACCGACAACCTGATCTTCCGTATAATCCGCCCCTTTGACGAGAATATCGGGCTTCAGGGTGCGGATGACGTCGAGCGGGGTGTCGTCGTCGAACAGCACGACCAGATCGACCGCACGCAGGGCGCCGATCACCCTGGCCCGGGCGTCTTCCTTCTGAATCGGACGGGTTGGCCCTTTGAGACGGCTGACGGAACTGTCGGTATTGAGGGCCACAATGAGGCGGTCTCCTTCGCGGGCTGCCGCCTGAAGCAGGCTGACATGTCCCGGATGGACCAGATCGAAGCACCCATTCGTGAACACGACTTTTGCACCATGCCGCTGCCAGCTTTCCACGATACGGGCAGCCTGTTTGACCGGAACAAGCGCGCCTGTTTCAGGCATTTCCTGAAGAAGTTCGCGGGAGAGTTCTTCGCGCGAGACGGTGGCGGTGCCAAATTTGCTGACAGACAGGGCGGCCGCGGCTGTCGCGATGACAACGGCAGTTTCCAGCGTCTGATCGGCAGACAGCACTGCGGCGACCGTGGCGACGACGGTATCTCCGGCGCCGGAAACATCGAACACTTCGGATTTGCGGCTGGCGACATGCAGGGGGGTCGCGTCACGCTGCCACAGCGTCATGCCGTCTTCCGAACGGGTGACGAGAACGTCGCCGCCGAACTGCCGGGAGAGGATTTCAGCAACCTTCAGGACATCGTCATCCGTCCGGACAGACAATCCGCTCGCCTGTTCCGCTTCGATCCGATTGGGCGTCACGAGTGTGGCACCGGCATAGGCATCCAGCGTGCGTCTTTTGGGATCGACAACGACAGGAATGCCTTTGGCACGTCCCGCTGCAATGATGACCTTCAGGACCTCATCCGTCAGAACGCCTTTGGCATAGTCCGAGCAGACGAGCACGTCCGAAAGCTCAATCGCGCGGAGGGCTTCTTCCATGAGGCGCTTTTGAAGTGTGTCGGAAAGGGGGGTCAGTTTTTCGACGTCGATGCGCACAATCTGCTGGCGACCACTGACGACGCGGGTCTTGGTAATGGTGGTCCAGTCCGGAGCAGAGACGATCCCGTCCGTCTGGATGCTAGGCCAGAGGTTCAGGCTGTCTTTCAGTCGCTGGGCCGACTCATCCTCGCCGACGAGACCGACAAGATGCACCTGTGCCCCCAGAGCGGCAGCATTGACCGCAACATTTGCGGCTCCGCCCGGCACGCAGCGCAAGCCATCATGCAGGACGACGGGGACGGGGGCTTCAGGAGAAATACGGCTGACGTCTCCTGAGATATACTGATCCAGCAGCAGATCGCCGATGATCGTTATGCGGCCAAAGCGGAAATCGTCGATCACGGTCTGCTACTCCTTCAATCATGCACCTGTTCCATATCTCACCGGAACTTAGCAAAAAGAAAAGGCGAGGAATAAAATCCCTCGCCTTTGATGGATAGGAACGAAGCGAATGCTGCGTTCAGATCCGCTTTATCCGACGGCCGGCCCCGCCAGCAGCGTGGCGAGCGAACGGCCGAAACCGGTCGGGTCGGGCAGGGGTTCGCCTTCCTGCACACGGGCCAGATCCAGCAGAACGCTGGCATAGGCAGTGATGCTCTCATCCTTTGCAACACGATCGGCCAGAGCCTTGATGAGCGGGTGTTTCGGGTTGATTTCAAGGATCGGCGGCATGGCGGGCATGGCCTGACCCGAGCGACGCATCAGGCGCTGCATCGACAGGTCGGGGCCGCCATCGGATGTGATGACGACGGCACTTCCCGTTAGACGCACCGTGCTGCGAACGTCCTTGACCTGCTCGCCAAGGGCGTCCTTGAGGGCCGGAACCAGCTTTTCGACATCCGCGGCTTCGGTCGTGTCGGCATCCGTGGATTCAAATTTTTCCAGATCGCCATGGGAATGGGCGACGGAACGCAGCGGCTTGTCCTGATAGGAGGACAGGCGCTCCGGCCAGAAGCCATCAACCGGATCGGACAGCAGCAGGACTTCAAGACCCCGGGCGCGGAAACCTTCAAGCTGGGCAGAGGATTTCAGTGCGTCCAGATTGTCGCCTGTCAGGTAATAGATGGCGTCCTGACCATCCTTCATGCGCGCAATATAGTCATCCAGCGTGACGAGATCGTCGCCCTGGGTGGAATGGAAGCGGGCGAAACCGGCGATTTCCGTCCGGTGTTCGGCGTCTTCCCACAGGCCTTCCTTGATGACCGCGCCGAAGTTTTCCCAGAACGTGTTGAAACCGCCCTCGGCGTCCTTCGCCCGGTTGCGGATCTCGGTCAGGACACGCTTGGTGACGGCTTTGCGGATGCGGGCCAGAACCGGGGTGGCCTGAAGCATTTCGCGCGAGACGTTGAGCGGCAGGTCTTCCGTATCGACCACGCCCTGCACGAAGCGCATCCAGTTCGGAACCAGTTCCGCTTCGTCGGTGATGAACATCCGACGGACATGGAGATGGATCCGGCTTTCGCGGGACTGTTCCATGAAGTCGAACGGGCGGGCGCTGGGCAGGAACAGCAGCGCCGTGAATTCGGTCACGCCTTCCGCGCGCCAGTGCAGCGTCGCATAGGGTTCGTCGAAAGCGTGGGAAATGTGCCGGTAGAACTCGGCATACTGCTCCGGCGTGATGTCGGATTTCGGCTTGCTCCACAGGGCCGTGCCTTCATTGGCGGCCTGATCTTCCGTGGTGCCGTCTTCCTTGGTTTCACGCAGGGTAATGGGCCAGGAGATGTGGTCCGCCCATTTGCGGATGATGGATTTCAGGCGCCAGCTGTCGAGGAACTCGTCGGCGTCGTCCTTCATATGCAGGACGATGTCGGTGCCCGGAGTTGAGCGGGACGCGGGGCTCAGCGTGAAGGCGCCCTTGCCGTCCGAAGACCAGGTCCAGGCCTGATCGGAGCCGGCCTTGCGGGAGGTAACCTCCACACGGTCCGCGACCATGAAGGCTGCGTAGAACCCGACGCCGAACTGACCGATCAGGTTCGGGCGGTCTTCAGGCTTTGCCGAATTCAGCTTTTCTCCGAAAGCGCGCGTGCCGGAGCGGGCGATCGTGCCAAGGTTCTGGGCCAGTTCGTCATGGGTCATGCCCACGCCGTCATCGGAGATTGTCAGCTCTTTCTGGCTCTTGTTCGGATTGATGCGGATGGACGCATTCTCGGGAAGCGCCACAGCACTGTCTGTCAGGGCTTCGAAACGGCGTTTGTCCGTCGCGTCCGCCGCATTGGCGACGAGTTCGCGCAGAAAGATTTCACGATCCGAGTAAAGGGCATGGACCACAAGGTCCAGCAGCCGTCCAACCTCTGCACTGAACTCATGCTTTTCGGCGGCCTGCTGGTTGTTCGTTTCACTCATTTCATCAATCTCCGTTTAGGAAAGTGATCTTGATATGCGATGTCACAAACGGTTTTTCAACCGGGATCAAAGGCCTGATCAGAGGTAAGAAGCCAGCGTCATGCCTTTCATGTCCGCGATCAGGGAATAGGACGCCTGAAGCTGGTTGTTGGTATCCGTCACCTGCGTGGAAACCTGTGCAAGATCAGCGTCTTTCACCTGACCGAGCTGGGTCGTCAAAGCCGAAGACATCTGGGTCAGCATGGCGGTCTGGTTGGTCAGGCTGTTCTGCTGGACACCCAGCAGGCCGCTCATGGTGCCAAGACCACTCGTGACCGTGTCCATGGAGCTTTGAAGACCGGAAATCAGGCTTGAATAGTCCGTGGTGCTGGTTGAAGACGAGCCGAGGGAGGCGACCACCATCAGATTGCGCATGAGATCGCGGATCGGGGAAGTGGTGGACGTGGATGTCGCGCCCTGTGTGGCGACCATCCCGACGGATACCGTTTCAGACTGTCCGACGACGATACGCGTGTTCTGCTGCTGTGCCTGATCGGGCGATGTGGACAGCGTGGCCGAGAAAGGCTGACCGACAGAAGTATTGGCGGCCAGATTTTCCGTTGTGCTGAGCACATCCGCTGCGTTGGTCGAACCGAGTTGGCTGACTGTTTTGGCAATCTGGGTCGCGAGGTCCGACGTGCCCAGATCCGTGCTGACGGGAGCAGTCGTATTCTGCTGCCCGGCGAAGACGTAGCTGTCGCCCTGCCGGGTGTTGAGCAGGTTGCCCAGAGAAGTCAGCGCCGACTGGGCGGCAGAGGCAGCCGTCGTGACGGTTGAATAAGACAGCGTGCTGCCGAGAGTGGAAAGCGAACTCGTCAGGTCCTGGGCGATGGTGGAAATCTGGGACAGGGCGCTTTGTGTTGTGGTCAGCGTCGTCTGGGCGTTCGTGACGTTGCTTGTCCAAGCGGAAACCTGCGTGATGGCGGGCTGAAGCGCGAGGGCCTGTGTCCGCGAAGACCCGAGATCGGCATAGCTGCTGGCGAGCACGCCGGTGCTGGTCTGAAGCTGAAGGGCGTCTTTCGCCTGCGACAGATTCTGGACGCCGAGGAGAAGCTGGCTGGAGATTCCGCCAAAGCCGAAGCTGGAGATGGTTCCGGTCATGATCAGGTTCCGATTGCGCTCAGCAAGGCGCTGAACATTGTCTGGACGGTCGAAACGACCTTGGCGTTGGCAGCGTAGGCGTTCTGGAGCGTGACGATATTCGCCATTTCCGTATCGATGGAGACAGTGGACGTTCCGGACAGATTGGACGTCAGGCTGGTCTGTGTTGTCTGCGACAGGGCAAGGCCACTGCTTGCATCGCTGGCCGTGGCGGCCTGATTGGCGGTCAGGGATGTCGCAAGGGAAATGATTTTCTGGTTGCCCGTGTATCCCGTGGACAGGGTTCCGGTCATTCCGAGATTTGTGCTGGGCGCGGCCGTCTGGGCGGTTCCGGAAGAGTCGGAAGTTGTGCCGAACGTATAGCTCAGGACGTTTTGGATGGTCTGCGTGCCGGATGTCGTGCTGTCGAGCAGTTTGGATGGGTCATTGGAATAGGTGCTGGAGACGCTGATGTCCTGCGAGAAGCCGACGCTGCCGGTGGGAATAAGGTCTGTCTGGGAGGTTCCCGGAACAACGCCGTTTGTGCCCGATGTCGTGAACAGGGACATACCCTGAGCCTGAAAACGGGTGGCGACCGTCGAAGACAGGGAGTCCAGCTGCGCCTGCATGGTGGGGAGTGTTGTATCGCGCAGGGTGATGTTTGCGCCCAGCGTCCCGCCCGTCAGATGCGTGGTGACATCGCGGCCGTTCAGGGTGATGGCGGGAATGGTGTTGCTGGACGAGGTGCCGGGATAGGTCGTGCTGACCGAAATCTGAGCGGACGACGTGGTGAGCGGCCATGTGGACGAGACGGTCGCGCCACTGGAGCTGCTGGTGTCACGCGTGGGCAGGGTGACGCCGTCGGCCGTGGCGATGGTCATGTCGCCGTTTGCGGACTCGGACCATGAGACGGAAAGCTCGGAGGACAGGGAGGAGAGGGCCGTATAGCGCTGGTTTTCCAGCGCGGCCGTGTCCTGACCGGTGCTTTTGAGGTTCATGATCTTGGTGGACAGGGTGCCGATCGTGGTGAGGTCGGTATTGATGTCCGAGACCGAGGAAACGACGGCATCCTGCGCTGTCTGACGCTGGGTCTGATAGGCCGAAGCCAGCGTGTTGACGGACTGGGCGAAGGTGGATGCCGCGGAGACGACCGTACTCTGGGCCGAGGCGCTATCAGGCGTAGAAGTCAGGGACGTCAGGGCCGATTGGAGGTTACCCAGTTCATCTGAAAGCGTTCCACTGCTGCCGGATGTGGCGCTGGTGGAACCCTGAAGCGCTGTGATGTTGGACAGGGAATTGCTGGTGGCCGTGTAGGCCGCCACATCCGCGTTCTGGGCGTAAAGCGCCTTCTGGACCTGCTGGTTGGTCGCGAGTGTGGTGGCGGCGGTGCGGACACCCGTGCCTGTGTTGCCAGCCACGCTCGACTGGACGTTGGCGTTTTCCTTGATATAGCCGCTTGTCCCTGCATTGGAGACGTTGTTGGAGGCAACGGCCATGGCATTCTGAACGACATTCAGGCCGGAAGTTGCAATCGAGAGTGCGCTGTTCAGTCCCATGGAGCCGGTGTCCCTTCAGTCGTGTTTACTGGATCATCGCCAAGGTTGTCTGAAGAAGCTGATCGGCCGTGGAGACGACTTTCGTGTTCGCGCCATAGGCCTGCTGGGCCACGATCAGCTTGCTGAGATCGCCGGTCAGATCGGTTGTGGAGTCTTCAACCGAGGCCGTGCTCAGGGTGCCGGCGCCATTGGTATTGACGGCGTTGATCTGCGGGGTGCCTGACTGGGACGTAGCGGTATAGGCCTGTCCGTTCTGGGGAGACAGGTTGTTCGGACTGGCGAAGGTTGTCAGCGGGATCTTGGCGACGAGCTGGGAGTAGCCGTTGTCAAACGTCGCCATGACCGAGCCGTCCGTCTGCATGGAAATGCCGGAGAACGTGCCGGTGGTCACGCTGTCGGACACCGCCGTAACGCCGGTCGGGGTGGAGCCGTCCGTTGCGAGGCTGACGCCGCTTGTGCCACCGATGGTTCCGAGGCTGACAGTCATGTCCTGAGGCGAGCCGTCATATTCGAAGCTGGCGGTGGAGCCGGAGGCCTGGCTTTGTCCGTTGACGGAGGCAATCGCACCGGTGGAGGAATCGAACGTCACGGTCGCGCTGTTGGTCGCGTCATTGGGATTGCTGACGGTCCAGGTCGTGGCGTTCACCTGCGTCCAGTTCAGGGAGACGGTCTGGGCGTTGCCTTTGCTGTCATAGGCCGTGGCCGACGTGGTGGCGCTGCCGCCGCTGGATGTCGCGGTGCTGCCGATCTGGCCGGTCAGGGTCAGCTTCGTGCTTTCCGTCGGCTGGAATTTGACGGTGGAGGGCACCTGAATGGGGCTAAGGGCTGTGCTCAGGGTGCCTGTGGAGGCGTTGACATTGTAACCTTCGAGGTAATAGCCCGACGTGTTGACCAGATAGCCGTTCTTGTCCTGCGAGAAGTCACCATTGCGGGTGTAATACTGCTGTGTGCCGAGGACTGGGGTGCTGTCGTTGCTCTGGCCGGTGGCCTGCACGACGTTGAAGAAGCCGTTTCCGGAAATGGCGAGGGCCGTGCTGTTGGTCGAGGTCGTCACCATACCCTGGTTGTCGTTGTGCTGGCGGGTGGTAGCGACAACGCTGTCGCTCAGGGCTTCGCCGTCACTGGCCAGTTCGTTGTTGGTGACGTAGTCCTCGAAGCTGGTGGTGCTGGCCTTGTAGCCGGTGGTCTGGCTGTTGGCGATGTTGTTGGACAGATCGCTGAAGGCGTGTGACTGCGAGTTCAGGCCGCTGACGGCAGTGTGAACTGCATTGATGATCGAGGACATGGCATACTCCCGGACATGCAACAGGCTGCGGGTCGTATGCCCGAGCATCGCTACCGAAGATTCCACACCGGATATTAAAGAAGTCCTTACAAGCGCAAAAAGGGCGGATTCGCCTACTGTTACGAACAGAGACAGA
The DNA here is from genome assembly GCF_018256215.1 of Gluconobacter sp. Dm-73. NCBI lineage: Bacteria > Pseudomonadati > Pseudomonadota > Alphaproteobacteria > Acetobacterales > Acetobacteraceae > Gluconobacter > Gluconobacter sp. Dm-73. Next base: position 92,994 of record NZ_JAERLW010000009.1, read on the forward strand.
GTAAAGACCGGGGCGAAAAAACACTACCGACCTCTGGTTCTCCTTCCCTGAAACGGGCATGATACAGTGACATGCCAGAGCCAGATGACGACCCCAAAAAGCCCTGTATTCCTGACGACTCCCCGGTAAGACCGGCCAGATTCGTTCATGGCAGCATCATGCGTCATGTCGTGACGATGGCCGGGACCGGGGCGATCGGGCTGATGGCCGTGTTTGCCGTGGATCTGCTCAATTACGGTTATATTTCGCATCTGCATGACAAGACGCTGACGGCGGCGATCGCGTTTGCGACGGCGGTCAGCTACGTGCAGGTATCGGTTTCCATCGGGATGACGATCGGGCTCGGGGCCTGCACGGGGCGGCTGATCGGGGCGTGTCAGCATGCCGAGGCGCGTCGGATGGCCTCGGCGTTTCTGGTGGTCATGGTTGGGATTGCGACCGTTCTGGGCCTGTTGACGGCGACCTTTGCCATGCCTCTGCTGGGCTTGCTGGGCGCGCATGGCGAGGCGCAGGAGCATGCCGCCACGTTCCTGCACATCGTGTCACCGGCGCTGCCGCTTGTGTGTCTTGGGATGGCGCTTTCATCGCTGCTGCGGGCAGTGGGAGATGCCAAACGCTCGATGCGGGTGACGCTGACAGGGGCGGCTGTGTCCGCGTGTCTGGACCCGATCATGATTTTCGGGCTGCATCTAGGACTTGAGGGGGCAGCGATCAGCACGGTTCTGGCGCGGCTGGCCATTACGGCAAGCGGATTTCTGAATCTTCGGGGCCATGCCATGCTGGAATGGCCGCAGCGTTCCGCTTTCGGACCGTCCACGCGGCTGATTGGCGGAATTGCGGTTCCGGCGATTGCGACCAATCTGGCCACGCCGACAGGCGCTCTGTTCGTGACGCATGCGATGGCGCGGTTTGGGCTCAATGCCGTTTCGGGACAGGCGACCATCGACCGGATCGTGCCGGTGGCATTTTCGCTGGTTTTCGCACTGACGGGGTCGGTCGGGCCGATCATGGCGCAGAACCTTGGCGCACGGCAGATCCATCGCGTGCAGGAGGCGCTTCTGGCGGCGCTGAAGCTGACGGCGCTGTGTGTGGGCGTGACATGGCTGGTTCTGGCGGGGGCGCACACTTATATCATCCAGCTTTTTGAGCTTCAGGGTGTGGGCGTGAACATCGTGCGGCTGTTCTGCTGCTGGCTGGTGCTGAGTTACATGTTCGTCGGATTGCTGTTTGTGGCCAATACGGCGTTCAACAATCTGGGGCACCCGTTCTATTCCACGGGTTTTAACTGGGGGCGGGCGACGCTGGGGACTATTCCGTTTGTCTGGATCGGGTCGGCTTATGGGCCGGTCGGGATACTGGTCGGGCAGTCGCTGGGCGTGGTGCTGTTTGGCAGTCTCGCGGTCGTGACGGCATTCCGGGTGATCCGGAAGCTGGAGCCAGGGATTATAGAGCCGTCATCAGGCGTTCCGCCGCGTCTCTGAGAGTCAGCATTCTGACCCGCATGCGCAGCGGCGGAACGCGTGTTTAGCGAGTGGAGAGCGCGCTTTGCTTGGCGGCTTTGAGGTTTCCCTTGGCGACTTTGCGCGCCTTGAGGCGTTCGAGACGCTCTTTCATTGCCATTTTCTCGTAGCGGATGCGCTGACGGATCCAGTTCAGCATGCCTGATGCTGTCAGGACCGCGATACCGACGAAGGTCCAGCGATCAAGCGGCTGTTTGAAGAGGAAGTAGCTCAGCGCAACGCCCCAGGCCATCTGGCTGTATTGCGGCAGGGCGACGCGGTTTGCCGGTGCTCTGGCGGTTGCGAGCATCATGCAGAGCTGTCCGAGGGCGGCCAGGGAGCCGTAGCCGAACAGGTAGAACCAGATCTTTGTGCTGGAGGGCCATGTGGCGTGGGCGAGCATGAGGAGACCGTTGCCGACCAGTGCGCCCATCAGGCTGGACCCGAAGAGTGACAGGCGCACGGTTTCCTTGCTGGCGATCCGGTAGGCGATCACGCTGCCCGCATTGGCGCAGGCTGCCAGAAGCGCGCAGAGATGGCCCAGATTGAGCGGGCGCACTCCCGGACGCAGCACGATCAGAACGCCCGCAAAGCCCAAAGCGACCGCAAGCCATGCCCAGAACGTCACTTTCTCCTTGAGCAGCACGACGGAGAGGATCGTGACGAACAGCGGCATCAGGAAGGTGATCGACAGGGCCTCGGGCATCGAGAGCAGCATGAAAGCTTCGACGCTGGCAGCCGTGGCGACGAAGACGCAGACAGCCCGCAGCAGCCACATGCCGCGAAGCTTCGGGCGCACGATGTCGAGGTAGGACTCGTTTGATTTGCGGATGAAGGGAAGAACGAGGAACCCGAACACCCCGCCAAAAAACGCAACCTCGAAGGGATCGAGACTCCCGTCCAGCAATTTGGAGAAGGCGTCGCTAATGGCGAATGCGGAGTATGCTCCGAAGGCCAGCGCCATTCCGGAGAAGAGGGTTTTGGTGTCCATAAGGCTCGGGGACTCTGACGGGAGAGAGAAGGAATCGTGCCGAAAAAATAACCCTGTGCCCTCTGAACGCATAACAGAGCGTTCGGGCCTAAAAAGGGCATCGGTAATTGCGGTCAGGCTTCTTAGAAGAAGTATTATGGAAATTCAAACCTGTTTTCGGGACTTCGAATATTTTCTTTGACAATTACGGTATAGATTGAATGATAACATAATTTTATTTATTAATAACAATTATATTGTTATTAATGCGGGATAGGGAGCTGGTCGAAGAAATCGACTCTGGTGTTCCTGTTCGTTATAGAGGCCGCACTCTTTCAATGTGATTTTCAGGGAAACGGTCTGTGCAGTGCGAATGGCGGAGGTCTTACGACAGGCTGGTTCCGATGTTGATTAAAGAACATTTCGGAGATCCGGGTGTGATGACCCGGCAGTTTCCCTACATGAAATCGACGTTCCTCTGGAAAGGAGATGATTTCATTCTCACGCCTGAAGCGCTCGCCAATCCGAAGAACAAATATCATGGGCTTGAGCGTCTGGCGCTGGAGCATCATGAGGCCGGAGACTGGCGGCTGGCCGGGGAATACTGGCTGATTGCGGCGGGCTGGCGCCGGAACATGATGGACCCGGCCGACGAGCGGCATGTGGAAGCCCTGCAGTTCGCTCTGCGCCATGTCGAATATGACAGGGCGCTGGCGGAGTGGAAAAAGAAGAAACTCAGCCGCAACGCCATGCCCTATCCCAGCCAGTTCGGACTTGCCGACGACTGAAACCGGGATCTGCCGGGGTCTATGAAGTGAAAACCTGCTGATAGAAGGCGAGTTCCCGTTGCAGGGCGTTTTCTATGGTTTCGCGGGCGCGGAAGCCGTGGGCTTCCTCCGGATAGACGTGCAGGGCGGAATGTTCGAGTTTTGTGCACATGGACTGCGCCTGTGACAGGGGAACGACCTTATCTGCGCCGCCATGCAGGAACAGGACAGGAACGGTAATGCCCTCGGCCTGTGTGATGGGGGAACGTTTCAGATACACGGCCTCGTCTTCGGGATAGGGGCCGATCAGCCCGTCCAGATAGCGGGCTTCAAACTTGTGGGTTTCTTCGGCGAGAGCACGCAGGTCCGTGACGCCGTAGAGGGAGGTTCCGGCGGCGAAGAGGTCCGACTGTGCGAGGGCGCCGAGGACCGTCAGGCCGCCGGCGCTGCTGCCGCGGATGACGCAGCGGGCGGGGTCGGCGAAGCCGCGATCAAGCACCGCCTGCACGCCGGCGAGACAGTCTTCGATATCCGCGACACCCCATTGTCCGTCCAGTGCTTCGCGGTAAGCGCGGCCGAAGCCGGTTGAGCCGCGATAATTGACGTCGAGGACGGCAAAACCGCGCGACGTCCACCACTGCACCTTGAAAGCGAAGGACGGGTTGGCGCGGCCGGTCGGGCCGCCATGCGCCATGACGACAAGCGGGGGTTTTTCGCCGTCCCGCAGGGCGCTGGTGCTGCTGGCGGGGGCGTAGAACAGGGCATGGGCCAAGGCGTGAGCTTCTGCGCCGTTTGCAGTTGGGAAGCTCAGGGGGATAGGGGTTGCGATATCGGCTTTCGTGACGCCGTGCGGGAGGGTGACGCTGATTCGGAAGCGGTCGCAGGCTTCGTCGGGGCGGCCGAAGGCGATGGCGGCGGGGGCGTCGGCCGGGGCGTCGATCCACGCGAACTGTCCATTTCCGAGAGGTTCGGGGACGTTGACGGGCGTGCCGAGCGCAAGGTCGGTCCAGCGTCCGTTGTCTTCCAGCAGAACGTGGTTAAGGCCCTGGCGGATACCGAGGGCCAGCAGGCGGTTTCCGGGCAGCGGGGCCATGCTGCGCTGCCCGAACACCCAGTGCGGCAGGCCGATTTCGGCGTTGGCGCCTTCGAGGGAATGGGGGTGCCAGCCTGTCTCGTCATGGGAAAAGCGGATGGGGGTCCAGCGGCCCGAGGCGTCGGACGTGGCGTAGAGCGTGCCGTCGGGGGACCAGCAGGGTTCGATGATGCTGCAGGGTTCGGGTCCGGTCAGGTCGGTAACGGGGCCGAGCGTGCCGGTTGTGCGATCGAAGGGGGCGACGGAAAGGGTCGTGACGGTCCAGGGCATGGCCGGGTCGTTCCAACTGAACCAGGCCAGAAAATTTCCATCGGGTGAGGGCCGGGGGGCGGCGTAGAAATCCGCGCCTTCGACCAGCACGATTTCGCGTCCGTCGGCCTGCACATGGACCAGCGTTGCGAGCGGCACGCCATCGCCGTGGCTTTCGCGCACGCAGAACACGGCATCAGCAGTGGGATCGAATGTCAGGTCGGCGTAGCGGTGTTCGGGACTTTCACCCGCCGTCGCCCATTGCGTGGCGGTGGTGCCGTCGCTGAACCAGATGCCGCCGCGTTTGCGATCGCTGAAAACGACCTGCGGGGCATTGTCTTTGGCGTTGTCTTTCAGGCGTACGTCCCATGCGCCACCGCCATATTCATGCACACGAGTGCCGACCGAGTATTCCGGCGGAATCAGGTTTTGGATGTGGCCTTCAGGGTCGCGGGCCGTGATGACGGAGCGGCCCTGTTCGTCCGGGCGACTTTCAAGCCAAAAGATCCACTCCCCAGCAGTGCGCAGTTCGGAGAAAGACAGCGTGCGTCCGGCCACCAGTTCGGGCGTGACCCAGGACGGCCAGTGTCCCGACAAGGCTGCGGAAGATGAGGGGGAAGGGGGCGTCATTTTTCATCCTGTCTCCGATGCCGTAGTATCGTAGCCGGTGGCACTCTCTTCCGCCACAGCTTGAACAGGACCAGGACACTGTTTCATCTCAGTCATTTTCTCGATCACATGCTGGTGCAGTATGGCTATGGCGTCGTCGGCATCACCGTCATGTTCGAGAGCATGGGACTTCCACTTCCGGCGGAGAGCGTCATTATCGCCGCTTCGCTTTATGCAGGCAGCACCCATCATCTTGAAATCCGCTGGATCGCGCTGGCAGCCGTGCTTGGCGCCATTATGGGCGACAATATCGGCTATCTGATCGGCCATCACTTCGGTTACGGCATTTTGAAAAAGCACGGTCAGAAAGTTGGTCTGACTGAAGAGCGGCTGATGCTGGGGCGGTATCTGTTCCGCAGGCATGGTGGGATCGTCGTGTTTCTGGGGCGTTTCGTCGCGGTGCTGCGCGTGTTCGTCGCATTGCTGGCGGGAGCGAACCGGATGCCCTGGCATTCGTTCCTGTTCTTCAATGCGCTCGGTGGCATCTGCTGGGCCGGTGGCTATGCCTTTGTGACCTATGAGCTTGGCAAGCAGATCGAGAAGATCACCGGGCCGGTTGGGATCGCCATGGCAGTCGTGGGGGTCTGCTGTCTGATCGGGGGGCTCGTTTTTCTCAAGAAGAACGAGAAGCGCCTGACGGATGAGGCGCTCCGGCAGGCCGAGGAAGACGAAAAGCGTGAGGAATCGCGTATGGACAAGAAACCGAGCTGACACAGACTGGAAGGACAGACGTCATGACACAGCCCTCCGCTCCCGCATGGTCTACGGACTCTCTTGACCGTCTGGACGGAAAGACGGCGCTCATTACCGGATCGACCGGGGGGCTGGGGTTCGAGGTCGCCTGCGGGCTGGCCAGGCAGGGCGCTGCGATCGTGCTGAGCGGTCGCAGTCATGACAAGGGACGGGCGGCGCTGGCACGGCTTCATGAGCGCGTGCCCTTCGTCAAATCGCGTTTCGAGTTGCTGGATCTGGCGTCTCTGGCCGGGATCGAGGCGTTTGCGTCCGCGATGCACAGCCGGGGCGAGCCGATCCATCTTCTGGCGAACAATGCCGGGGTCATGGGGCCTGCGACGCGTCTGACGACGAAAGACGGGTTCGAATTGCAGTTCGGCACCAACCATCTCGGGCACTTCGCTCTGACGGGGCGCCTGCTGCCTTTGCTGGCGGCGGGGAATGCGACGGTCATGACGGTGGCGTCTCTGGCGGCGCTGAAGGGCGAAATCCCGTTCGGTGATCTGAATGCGCGGCATTCCTACAATCCGATGGTGCGGTATCGTCAGAGCAAGCTGTCCAACCTGCTGTTTGCGCTCGAACTGAACCGCCGGGCCGCGAAAGCGCCCTGGCCCATTCATTCGCGTGCGGCGCATCCGGGCTGGGCGGCGAGTGATATCGTCGCGAATAACGGCAGTCTGGACCAGTCCGCCAACAAAGCCGCGCGGTTCATGCGCAGTCTGGCGCGCAGTGTCGCCGGGCCGGTGTTTCACGCCATGGGGCAAACCGTCGAGGAAGGGGCGTGGCCGCTGCTCTATGCTCTTGCCAGTCCGCAGGCGCATGACGGCAGCTATTATGGCCCGCAGGGGCCGGGAGAACGCCGTGGTGTGCCGGGGATCGCGGGGCTGCCGGCTCTGGCGCATGTACCCGAACTGGCCGCACGGCTGTGGACTGTCTCGGAACAGATGACCGGCGTAAAATACGGCCTGATCTGAAAGTGATAAAAGTTTTTGGGTGTCGCCTTTTTTCAAAAAGGTGACGGTCTTTTGAAGCTTTTTGAAAAAAGCTTCACCAAAAACTTTTATTCGGGATCTTTTTCAGGGGCGGACGATGATCATGATGACGATAACCATCATCAGGATGGTGGGGACTTCGTTGGCGATCCGGTAGAATTTTTCCGGATGCTGGTTGCGGTCTTCGGCGAAACCGCGACGCCATGTGCCGCAGGCACCGTGGAATCCGGCGAGACCGAAGACGCAGATCAGCTTTGTCCACCACCATCCTGCGTTCCAGTCGATCAATCCGGGAATGGAGGCCAGAGCGCCGCCTGCGAGGAATGTCACGATCATGGCGGGCGTCATAATCTGGCGCAGGAGTTTGCGCTCCATGACCTTGAACCGCTCGCTCTCGGCAGACCCCGGTACCACCTGACAGTGATAGACATACAGGCGCGGGAGATAGAACGTCCCGGCCATCCAGGCGATGAACGCCATGATGTGTAGGGACAGTATCCAGCTCTGATAGGTCGCGAGAAAGTCGGTCATGCGTGTGTCTGGCTTTCAAGCGTCCGGCGCAACAGCGGTACCAACTCGTCCAGATGGGCGATGCGGACCGCGCCTTCGACGGGCCAGAAGGGCGGTGCGGGCATGTCTTCCGGGCGAAGAAGCACACAGGCCATGCCAGCCTTCCAGGCGGCTTCTGCTCCAGTATCGCTGTCTTCGATCACGACACAGCTTTCTGGCAGGACGCCCTCTACTTTTGCCGCGTACAGATAGACGTCCGGGGCGGGCTTGGGGCAGCCCATATCGTTGGCGGAGTGGACGCGGTTTTCGGGAAAATACTGCGACATTCCGGTTTTTTCGAACTTGGCTTCCATCTCTCGGACGGAAGAATTCGATCCGACGCGAACCGGCAGTCCCAAAGACCGTACGCCTGCCAGCATTTCGGGCGCTCCGCCTACAGGTTCTGCGATTTTCTGCATCATCTGTACGAGATTTTCGCGCAGCATGACTGCCGTTTCTGCCGGAAGGGCATGACCGATTTCGTGTTCGAGTTCGGTTACGATCTGCGGCAGGGCCATGCCTGCGAAACGCTCATGCGCCTCTTCGTCGGAGATGGACAGGCCCTTGGATCGGGCGAATTCCGCCGTGGCCCGGCAGGACGGGCCTTCGCTGTCCACGAGCACGCCGTCACAGTCGAAGATGACCAGTTTCAGCTGGCCCGCTGGATCCAGAGCGGTTGTCATACGGACCGTACCGCCTCGACGAGGGCTGCCACGTTTTCAGGGGGCGTATGCTGCATGACGCCGTGTCCGAGGTTGAAAACATGGGGTTTTCCGCGCATTGCGTCGCGGATGGCCTGGGCTTCACGGATCATTGTCTCACCGCCGGAGAACAGGATCATCGGGTCCATGTTGCCCTGAAGGGTGAGGCCCGGAACGGCTTCAGACAGGAGTTCGGAAATCTGGGCCGGGTCGGCGACCGTGTCGAGCGCCAGCGTGTTGATGCCGGTTTTCTGCGCGTATTCGCGGACCATGATGCCGCCGAGACGTGGGAAGCCGATGAGCGGGGTGTTAGGGTGACGGGCGCGGATGTACGCGACGATCTGGCGCGTCGGTTCGATCACGTAGCGGCGGAATGCTGAAGGCGGCAGGATTCCGGCCCAGGAATCGAACAGCATCACGGCTTCCGCACCGGCTTCGATCTGGCCGCAGAGCATCTCGGCGGTACTCGAAGTCAGGGTGTCGATCAGGCGATCGAACAGGGCCGGGTTGGTCTGCATCATGCGGCGGGTTTCAGCGAAATCCCGCGATCCACCGCCCTCGACCATGTAGCAGGCGACCGTGAACGGGCTGCCTGCGAAGCCCAGAAGGGTCGTGACGTCGGGAAGCTCTTTGGCGAGGCGGGACAAGGTCTCGCGCACGGGGGCGACGGCATCCTGTACGCGCTTGGGATCGAGCCGGGCGAGGTCAGCTTCGGAGCGGATGGCACCGAGAACCGGGCCGCGGCCTTCGATGAAGTCCAGAGACTGACCCATGGCCCAGGGCAGGATCAGGATATCGGAAAACAGGATCGCGCCGTCCATGCCGTAGCGGCGGATCGGCTGGATCGTCAGTTCGGTGGCCATGTCCGGAGTCATGCACCGGGTCAGGAAGTCGGCCTTATCGCGCATGGCGCGGAATTCGGGGAGATAGCGGCCTGCCTGACGCATGAGCCAGACCGGAGGCGGCCAGACGGCTTCACCACGGAGAGCCCGCAAAAGCGGTTTTGATGAGGGTGAGGAAGATGCGTTTTCCGAAATCATGCCGCCCACTAATCATAAAAGAAAAAAGAAAGAAATGCTGGAGGTTAAGATGATCCCTGTGGATACCGGGGTACCCGGCTTTCTGAAAATGTACCCCGTCTTGTTCACACTGTGTACAACTCTGAAGGCCGCAGTCTGCAAGGGAGTCGTTGATTCTATCCCGAATTGCCCACAGAGAGGCTGTGTACAACCCCCAGTTCCGGCTGGTGTACCGTACAATCCACGGTACTCGGTACTCTTTTCGGGAGGGCAGGTACTATCCCCATGTACCCCAGTACTGACGCAATGCCTTCACAGGGTTTCTTGCAGTACTCGTCCTCCTTTCCGCAGTCGATAGTACGGAGTCGTACATCATGATGTCTTTCAGTACTTCCCTGATTCTTGCCAGCGGGTCGTCAGCCCGGCGTATGTTGCTCGAAAATGCAGGTCTTACGGTGCAGGCCAGACCGGTCGATCTCGATGAGGAAGCACTGCGGCGATCCTGTGAGGTACAGGGACAGACGCTTTCGGAAACGGCGATCGCTCTGGCAGATGCAAAAGCCAATCTCGCGACACGGGATGTGGGCTTCGAGGATCTGACTGTGGCTGCGGACCAGATTCTCGATTTGGACGGGATGGCCTTTGCCAAGCCGGGCTCTGTGGCGGAGGCAGGAGAGCATCTGCGTCGGCTGCGGGGGCGGACGCATGTTCTGCGCACGGCGGTGGTTCTCTATAAGGGGGACGAGAAAATCTGGGAGCATCTGGCATCGCCGCGTTTGACGATGCGGGAGTTTTCGGAGGCATTTCTTGAGGCCTATCTGAAGCGGGAAGGGGCTGCCATCTTGTCCTGTGTGGGCGCGTATCGGCTGGAAGGCCCCGGAATACAGCTTTTTTCGGCTGTCGAAGGGGCACAGGATGCCGTTCTGGGGCTGCCGCTGCTTCCGTTATTGGAGGAACTGCGGAGGCTGAAGGCGATTTCTGCGTGAAAACTGCTGTCGAAATCTGTTTTTCAGGCTTGTCAGGGCGAAATCATGACGATATACCGCCCTCATCCGGCTCCGTCCCAAAGGGGCCGCAGATGAAACATGTGGGGCCATAGCTCAGTTGGGAGAGCGCCTGAATGGCATTCAGGAGGTCGTCGGTTCGATCCCGATTGGCTCCACCAGTTTCCTTCTCTCCTAAAAATATGAAATTTCCGGTCCGGCTCTGCTGTGGTTGATCTATGTCTGTTGACGCGGACGTTCAGCTCTCATACGGCAGTCAAATGCAGACCGGAACGCCTCACACTTCTTTGCCGACCCTCATGAATGCTGAGCAGCAGGCCCCTTGGGGCAGCTGGCTGACGCGGACGGTATTGCCGTTCTGGAGCGATGTGGGGTTTGATCGCACACGCGGTCTGTATCACGAGCGTCTGACATTTTCCGGAGAGCCTCTGGTTCTGGAAGCGTCGCGGCTGATGGTGCAGGCGCGGCAGATTTCGACATTCTGTCGGGCGGCGCTGGATGGGCTGCATGAGGCGTCCGAGCAGGCGCTGATGTGTCTGGAAAAGGTCGAGCGGCTTTATCGCCATCGGGACGGGCAGGCGGGGTGGATCTTTTCCGTCGCACCGGACGGAACGCCGGTCGGGACGAAACGGGACCTCTATGCGCATGCCTTCATTCTGTTTGCCTATGGCTGGGCGTATCGCCTGAGTGGCAATCCGGATTTTCTGGCAGTGGCGCGGCAGACGGTGCTGGAACTGCATCAGATTTTCCGGGCGGAGCATGGCGGCTTTCTGGACGAGGTGCCGCTGACGGGAGCGGTCCGGCATCAGAATCCGCATATGCATCTGCTTGAGGCGTTTCTGGTGCTGTTCGAGGTTTCGGGAGACAGCTTTTATCTGGACGAAGCGCGCTCTCTGGTGCGTCTGGCGCTGGGGAAATTTATCCAGCCCGGATCGGGGGCGCTTCTTGAAGATTTCATGACAGACTGGCGCCCGACGGCTCCTGTGGGGAGCAACCGGGTAGAACCGGGGCATCTCTTTGAATGGGCTTGGCTGCTGGGAGAGTATCTGCGTCTTGAGCCGGGAACGCCGGACGCCGGGGCGATTGGCCGGGCGGCGGACGGGTTGTTCGCGTTCGGAATAGCGCATGGCGTGGGGCGTGTCGGAGAGGGCGCTGTCGTGTGGGATGCCGTGACGGAGAGAGGGCAGACCGTTGAAAAGGCAACGCGGATCTGGCCGCAGACCGAGCTTTGCCGCCTACTTGTCTGTCGGAATGAGAGGCCGGATATTCTGCGGGGGCTGACGGAACATTTCTTTGGAACGTTTAGTCCCGATCAGAAGAGCGCTTTGTGGGTGGATCGCTTCGACGCCTTTGGAAACGTGACAGTCTCGGACGTTCCGGCCAGTTCGCTCTACCATATTTATGGTGCGGCGCGGGAGTTCTGCGGACGTTAGACGGGTGAACCCGCTGCCATCCTATGTTAGCGTCACTTTCGGTAAACATGTCGGCAGCGACGGTGACTTCTGACAGGTGCTGCCCTGAGCGTCTTCTGAAGGAGAAATAGGATGCGTTACTCGAACGGTCTCTTCGCGGGTCTTGTGGCCGCTGCTCTTGTTGCGTCCTCGGCCCATGCCCAGTCCATTCCGGGTGTTGGCAGTGCGGGTAATGCCATGAGCGGCATGTCGGGCATGAGTGGCATGACCGGGGGCACCGGTATCATGGGCAGCATGCTGCCGAATGTGTCTTCCGCCAGCACGGGCAATGTTGCGGGTGTTCTGAGCTATTGTGTGCAGAACAACTATCTGAGCGGCAGCAGCGCCACTTCAGCCCTGAGCAGCCTGACGGGCAAACAGGACGTGACGTCCTCCAGCGATTATGCCGCCGGACAGCAGGGGCAGCTTCTGACAGGGGGCAGCAATCCGCTGTCGCTGTCGAGCCTCAAGGGCCAGTTGAAGCAGAAAGTATGCAGCATGATTCTTAGTCGCGCGCAGAATCTTCTCTGATCTGATGAGGATGTCCCGGCCTGTCATGGTTCAGCCGTGGCAGTCCGGGATGTTTCTGGAAAAAGGATAACTGGATCAGTGAAATATCTCGTTACGGGCGGGGCCGGGTTTGTCGGAAGTCATCTGGCACAGGCTCTGGTGGATGGCGGACATGAGGTTGTCGTTCTCGACAATCTGAGCACGGGCCATCGGGCCGCCGTGCCGCAGGGCGCGCAGTTCATTCATGTCGATCTGGCAGATGCAGAGGCGACGGACCGGGCGGTGGCTTCGGGGCAGTGGGATGCGGTTTTGCATTTTGCGGCGCTGTCGCTTGTGGGCGAAAGCATGAGCCAGCCTTTCCTCTATCTGCGCCGGAATTACATCACGGCTCTGAACCTGATCGAGGCCTGCACGCGGCATGGCGTAAAGCGCTTTGTGTTCTCTTCGACGGCGGCGCTGTTTGGTGGCGATGACCGCCCGCCGCTGATTTCGGCGGATGCGCCGGTGGATCCGGGATCGCCTTATGGCGAGAGCAAATATCTGATCGAGCGGGCGCTGGTCTGGGCGGACCGGATCTGCGGCATGAAGAGCGCGTGCCTGCGTTATTTCAATGCGGCGGGTGCGGATGCACAGGGACGTCTGGGTGAGGATCACCGGCCGGAGACGCATCTCATTCCGTTGACGATCGACGCGGCGCTGGGACGTCGGGCCGGGCTGAAGCTGTTCGGGAATGACTATCCGACGAGCGATGGCACCTGTGTGCGCGACTATATCCATGTGACGGATCTGGCCGACGCGCATATCCGCGCCATGGGGCAGCTCGATGAGCGGTCCGTGACGTATAATCTGGGCAATGGTCTGGGCTTTACCAATCTGGAAGTCGTCCAGAGTGTCGAGCGTGTCAGCGGTCGGAAAGTGCCTTGGGAATGGGCGCCGCGCCGTGGGGGAGACCCGGCGGTTCTGGTGGCGGATTCTTCGCAGATCCGCAAGGAAACGGGTTGGGACCCGAAGTTCAGCCAGCTTGATGATATTGTCGAGACGGCCCTGCGCTGGCGTGTGGACCATCCAGATGGATATGGCGCTGCTTAAAGCGGTTTGACCAGATCGGCCACGAGGCCACCAGTGGCGGTCAGGGCATCCTGCGGAGATAACGCGATCAGAAGGCCCTGGCTTCCGCCATTGATGACGACGGGCGGGCCGTCCATGCCGCATTGCTCAAAGGCCGTGGGGACGGCGCTGCGTTGTCCGAAAGGGCTCACGCCGCCGATGCGGTAGCCGGTGCGCTGTTCGGCATCGGGGCGGGAGAGCATCTTGGCTTTCCGGCCTCCAAAGGCCTGTGCCACGCGGGCGAAATCCAGTTCGCGATCCGCAGGCAGCACCACGCAGGCGGGGCGTCCGTCGATCTGAACCATCAGGGTCTTGAGGACGTGATCCGGCGACAGGCCCAGCGCTGCGGCGGCGGCCACGCCGAGTTTCCCTGCTGAGGGGTCGTAGTCATAGACATGGCGTTCATAGGGAATGCCGAGAGCGTCCAGTGTCAGGGTCGCGGATGTGTCCTGCACGTGTCCTCCTGTCCTTTGCGGTCATCACGAGGGGTTCAGGATGGCAGGCAGGCGCTTCCGATGCTAGGGTCGAGGCATGATTCACCCTGTGGTCTGTTCATAATCATGGCTGGCGGTCTGCTGGCCTGCATGCTGGCTTCGGCTTTGCATTACCATCTGCCGCCGCGCATCCTGCCTGCAATCCAGCGGGTTGAGGGCGGGACGATGGGGCATGTCAGCACCAATACGGACGGCTCGGTTGATATCGGGCTCATGCAGATCAATTCGCGCTGGATTTTGCCGATCGCGTCCATGACGCATCAGCCGGTGTCGCAGGTTGCGGCGCGTCTGGCGCTGGAGCCGTGTTTTAATATCGCGGCGGCGGCGATGATCCTGCGCAGGGCGCTGAATGAGGAGCATGGCAATCTGATGAAGGCGATCGGGGATTACCATTCCCGCACGCTGCCGCTCAATCTGGATTACCAGCGCAAGGTTGTGGCCGCGGCGGCGGCACTTTATCTGCGTCAGGGATAAGACGATCCGGTGAGGATGGTCAGGCCGTAAATGTTACTTTATAACACCTGAGCCTTGACCCCTGCCCTGAGGACCATGATGCGTTTTTTTCCAGCTCTGTTGCTGGCTGCACTGATTTCAGGATCTGTAGCCGTCGCTCAGGCCGAGCCGTCGCCCGCTCCCGTGCGTGTGGTGTGCGTTGAAGCAGCTTGGTGCGATGTGGCGGCGCAGATTGGGGGGGCGGATGTGCAGACGCAGGCCCTTCTGGCGACACCGGGAATCGATCCGCATGATCTGACGCCCTCGCCCTCCATGGCGCGCGCCATGGCGGGGGCGACCATCGCGGTCGTGAATGGTGCGACCTATGACGACTGGGTGCTTCCCTTTACGGCTTCCGTGCCGGAGCGGATCGTGGTGGCGTCTCTGGCGGGGTGGCGGCCCGGCGATAATCCGCATCTCTTTCTCGATCCGGCGGCGGTGGGGAAAGTCGCACAGGTCTTTGCGGACAGGCTGTCGCATCAGCCGGGAATTTCCGCACCGGCCGTGGCGGAGCGGTTGGCGGCGTTCCGCAAGCAACTGGACGGCGTGACGGATCGTCTGGCGGCGATGAAGGCCCGTCATGAGGCTGTGCCCGTGGCGGCGGTGGAGCTGGTCGGGGAGACGTTGCTTCGTGATGCGGGGCTGGCTGTGCTGGATGAGAATTTTGCGCTTGCGATCATGAACCATGCGGAGCCGTCTCCGCGCGATGTGGCGCAGGTCGATATGTTGATTGACGGGCGTAAGGTGCGGATGCTGATGACCAATCCGGCGATTCATTCGCCGCAGATCGACCGGTTGGTGGATCGTGCGCAGGCTGTGGGCTTGCCGGTCGTGGCGATTGGGGAGACTTTGCCACCAGGCCAGTCCTGGCAGGGCTGGGTTCATGGCATTCTTCAGACGGTGGAGCAGGCGCTGGGTGATGGCGGAAAATAAGCGGGTCTGCTGTCAGCCGGAGCGCGGGCTGGTTCTGCGGGACGTGACGCTGACGGCAGGATCGACCTGTGTGTTGCGGGATGCGTCCCTGACGGTGCCGCTTTCGGGCATGACGCTTCTGTCCGGGCGGAACGGGGCGGGGAAGTCCACGCTTCTGCGGGCGATGCTGGGGCTGATCCCGCTTCAGGCGGGCGAAATTCTCACGCATGGTTTGCCGCCGACGCAGGCTCGGCAGCATATCGGTTACATGCCGCAGAGTGTGACTGATGCGGCGTTGCTGCTTCCGGCGGTCAGTCATGTGCGCGCAGCGGTGGACGGTGTGCGCTGGGGTCTGCCGCTGCGTTTGCGGTCTCGGCGGGAGGAAGCGGACCGGCTTCTGGCGCTGACGGGGGCTTCGGCATTTGCGCATCGTCCGCTGGGGCTGCTGTCCGGCGGGGAGCGTCAGCGGGTCGGGCTGGCGCAGGCTCTGGCAGGGACTCCGGATCTGCTGCTGCTGGATGAGCCGCTGGCGGCGCTCGATCAGGCGGGGCAGGAGCGGACGGTGCGTCTGTTGCGGGATCTGACGGAGCGCCTGGGGATCGGGATTGTGCTGACGTCTCATGAAACCGAGGCCCTGTCCGGGGCTGTGACACGGGTTGTGCAGCTTGCGGACGGGGGGCTGCATGTTCGAGTTTGATTTCATGCGCCATGCCTTTGTGGGCGCGGCAGTTGTGTCGGTTCTGGCGGGGACGGTGGGCTGGTTCCTGATGTTGCGGCGTCAGGCGTTCGCGGCCCATGCGCTGTCGCATATCGGATTCAGCGGGGCGGCCGGAGCGGTCTGGCTTGGCTTTCCGCCGCTTTCGGGGATGGTGGCGTTCAGTCTGATGGCGGGGTTCGTTATCGGGGCCGAGCGCGAAGGGGAGCGTGGCGTTCCCGCCCAGCGCGACAGCACGATCGGGCTTGTGTTGGCGGCCAGTCTGGGGCTGGGAGCGTGGTTCCTGCACATGAGCAACCGGGGCTCCAGCCTTGCGACTACGCTGCTGTTCGGTGACGTTCTGGGCATTGATGTGCCGACGCTGGAGGCGTTGTGCGGGGTGGCCGTGCTGTGTCTTGGACTGCTGGCGTTTCTGGGGCGCAGGCTGCTGTTTGCCAGTCTGGCGCCGGAAGTGGCGCGGGCGCGGGGTGTTCCGGCGCGGTTAGTGTCGGTGGTGTTTATGGCCGTGGCGGCGCTGGCCTGTGCGGCCTGTGCGGAAGTGGCCGGGGCACTTCTGGCGTTCAGCCTGATGATCGGGCCTGCCGCGACAGCGCTGAAGCTCGGGCTTGGGCCGCTCGCCGGGATTGCCGTTTCCGTCGGGCTGGCGCTGGGATTGTCGTGGGGTGGACTGATGCTGTCCTGGGTGACGGATGCGCCGGTTCCGTTCTGGATCGGGCTTGGTGCTGCCCTATCCTATGCGCTGGCCGACCTGTGGCGGCGGTTCAGAAGTCCGTAGCGCTCGTCAGCTTGAAATGCACCAGAGCGATGAATGCAACCAGCATCACATGCATGATGATCAGCGCTTTCGTGCCAATAACGGGAACATCGTTGGTTGTATCGGGTGTCTGCATGACGTGTATCCTGAAGGGGTTATGAGGCGACAGTCAATCCTGAATGTATTTTGAGTGTATTTTTCGGCTGTTTTCTGCCGAACCTGAAAAACCAATCGTTTCGTGATATGTTATCCCCCTATGGAAAACGATACGAAAACAGTCCGAACCGGACGGGAGCATATTGATCCCGCGTCCATCGAAGTTTCTCCCAATGCCAAGCTGATGCTGATTCTGGCGGCTGTAGTCGCTGCGATCTGCGGCGGTTTGTATGGTTATGACACCGGCATCATCTCGGGCACGCTGCCTCTGATCGGGGATGATTTCCATCTGAATGCCACCATGAAGGAATGGGTGGCTTCCGCGATCCTTCTGGGGGCGATTTTCGGTGCCTTTGGTGCAGGAAGTCTGTCGGAGAAGTTCGGACGGCGGAACACCACCTGTCTGGTCAGTGGCGTGTTCGTGGCGGGAGCGACGGCCTGCTCGCTGGCGCCGGATGTCTGGAGCTTGATTGCGGCACGGTTTGTGCTGGGGTTGGCGGTTGGTGGTTCGACGCAGGTCGTGCCGATGTATATTTCCGAACTGGCGCCGCAGGAACGTCGCGGCACGCTGGTGACGCTGTTTAATGTGGCGATCGGTCTGGGCATTCTGATTGCCAACATCATCGGCTTTACCCAGCGTGTGGCCTGGGGCTGGCGCCCGATGGTGGGTATTGCGGCCATTCCGGCAGCGATCGTGTTCGTTTCCATGTTTTTCATGCCCAAGAGCCCGCGCTGGGTGGCAGAAAATGAGGGCATGAAGAGTGCCATCATCCAGCTTGGCCGCATTCGCACGACCAAGCGGGCTATCCGCCGGGAAGTCCAGACCATTCGCGAGAATGCGGAAGGGATCGAGCCGCAGAACCGGGGTTGGCGCGGTCTGTTCCAGCCATGGGTGCGTCCTGCGCTTGTGGCGGCGCTTGGTGTTGCGTTCTTTACGCAGTGCGGCGGCCTGGAGATGATGATCTACTATACCCCGACCTTCCTGAATGATGCGGGTTTCGGCACGTCTTCCGCCCTTCTGGCGTCGCTGGGTGTGGCGGTGATTTACTGCATCATGACGTTTCTGGGCTGCATGTTCGTGGACCGGATCGGCCGTCGTCGTCTGATGCTCATTATGGGGCCGGGGGCTGCGCTGTCGCTCGTTGGGCTTGGCGTGATGTTCCTGAGCCATCCGGCTCCGGGCAGCACGGGAGCCTATCTGATCGTTGTGTTCCTGCTACTGTTCATGATGTTCAATTCCGGCGGGATTCAGGTGTGTGGCTGGCTGCTGGGGGCGGAAATGTTCCCGCTGTCGATGCGTGGACAGGCGACATCGCTTCATGCCGCGACGCTGTGGGGGGCTGATCTTCTGGTGACCAGCACGGCGCTGAGCATGGCGGAAGCCATCGGGCTGAGCTGGACGATGTGGTTCTATGCGTTCGTCAATCTGGCGTCCGTGATTTTCGTGTTCTTCTTCGTGCCGGAAACAGCGGGGGCCTCTCTGGAAGATATTGAAGAAGCGCTGGTTGAAAAGCGCTTTCGCCCCACGCGTGGGAATACGCGGATCGTGCAAAGCGAAGACGAGGACGTCGAAGCCGCTGCATGATACGCTCTCCCCTTCACGTAGAAGGGGAACCGACCATGACGGATGTTATCGCACAGAGGGTTGCTGCCGCACGACGTGGCAGCAACCCTTCTGTTATCGGGCGGATGAAATCGGGCTGGCTGGTGATCGGGGAGACGCAGCCTCTGCCGGGATATTGTCAGCTCCTGGCCGACCCGGTTGTGCCGACGATCAATGACCTGCACGGCGAGGCACGGGTACAGTATCTGGCTGACATGGCGGCGGTCGGGGATGCGCTTCTGGCGGTCACTGACGCAGTGCGGATCAATTACGAGACCTGGTGTAATCTGGCACCGTCCCTGCATACCCATATCGTGCCGCGCTATGCGTCCGAAGATCCCGAAAAAGCTACGCGCCCGGCGGGGACGGTCTATGATTACGACGCCGCGCGTCCGTCCAGCATGGAGCAGGATGGTGCGTTCATGGAAGCCATGCGCCGGTTTTTATTTCTGGCTCAGGATGTAATAAACCTATGATCGTATCCGCTGAAAACACGTAAAGTTTTCTTTGTTGAGATAGTGAATCCAGGGGTTATTTTCTTGTTTTCTCAAGAGATGGTTATCTTTTCCAAGGCGATTGTTGGAGTAGATTTGCATACAGGTTTGATCTATTTAATAAAAACCACGCCGATTTTTTAAAGAAAGTTATTATGGCATATTATATAAAATCAGCAGAAGATGAATTCGTTATTAGATGCAACGAAGAATTTTCAAAAAATAAAAATCCAAAAAATCCGTTGCGTAAAATAATAATGCTTAAATTTAAGAAATTTCCGGCGTTAGGAATTATTTTTTCTCTGGAAAATTTTGATCCTGATATTGGAATTGAAAGTTTTACTAAATGTTTTAAGAAAATTATTTCCATAGATGAAGCATATTTAAGAGAAAGTATTGGAATAAATTTTTTAGAAACAGGAACTTATCTAAGATGTATACCGTCCAGTGAGACTGTTGATGATTTGGGGTTTCATTATTTAGGATGGGAAGAATTGAATGAATTATATTTTGATGAAAATAAATCTGATGAAAATGTTAAATTAGTTTGCGAAGAAATTATAAAAGCATCTCACTTAGATGGAGATATTATTTTAAATTCAGATTTGGGTTGGGCAAGCTTTGTAAAGGATTTGTATATAATAAAGAATTTTATCAACTTAAACTTAGATATTGATCCAATTATTATAAAAAAATACAAGTTAAAAAATGAAAATTATCTAAACATTATAAAGAAGAATATAGGAAATTCAATAAAAGAAGCTGTTTTTTTCTTAAAAAATCAAAAATCAGATAGTTTTGACATTGTTCCTGATCTTGGTGTTGGAATTCTCTCCGCTTCTTTAAGAAATTATATTGAAAGAGATAGAAATTATCAAGTATTTGAGACAACTCCTATTGAAATCCCAGTGGGATTTATGTCTGCACATAAAGATGCGGTGATGGGGAGAAAGGGTCATGCTTTTTTGACCGGTGGTTCAAATAATTTGATTGAACAATATGATAATAAAAATGAAAAGGATCTAACGTCAGAAGCATGGTACTCCCTATTAAAAATAAGAAATAAAAAAGTAAGTAGTTTGAATTCAAAATTTATTCAAATAATAATACCAGAAAAAATATCTGTTTACCCTGATTTATTTCCGTTTGAAATTAGAACTCCAACAAATAATTTGTTTGAATTAGAAAAAAAACTTCGCAAAGATGATTTTTACACGTCTATTTTGAGTGCTTTTTCTAGAAAAGACTTAAAAAATAAGGAAAATTTATATAAAAAGCTTGATACGCACCTTCAGCCAAGAGGAAGTTATGAAATATTCTCACACATATTGGGATTAATTTTTAATTTTATTTCTGGAGAAAAAGAATTTAATAAAGAAATGATTTTAAAAGGGGATTTGAGTGATCGAATTTTAGGTAATTTCATTTACGATAAATTCTATGAGACTGAAAATGATGAATTTATGTCTGACAGGATTAATGTGGAAACTTTCCATGGCGTTCCTGGAAAGCATACAGGGCAATATTCAGTCTGGAACAATCCATCAGCGCCCGTAAAAAAGAAAGTAATTGCTTTTGGAAATTCTTTTTTTGGAAACTGTCTTGACCAGGGATGTATTGGGTGGTGGTTTTCCAACTATTTAGAAAATTTTTATTGCGTCTGGTCATCAAATATTGATTTTGATCTTGTGGAAAAAGAGAAGCCCGATCTGGTTATCTGTCAGACGGCTGAAAGATTTATGAATATAGTCCCACAATATTAAAGTTAATCAAGATTTTATCTGGGAATATTACGGTCATTCCAGCCTCTCTCGGCTGAGAGCGTAGAAAATCTTATTGTCGTGTTGGTTGAGTTTCAATCATTCCTGGTCTGCAAATAGATACCAGAGCCGGAAGACAACATTCTCGGAAAATCTCTGGCGTTTGAGGTTCTGGTATCTGAACAGCAGGCTCAGGCGCGCAGGGAATGTTTGTGCCGCCGCGAGATCCTGCAGAAGACGCAGGGCTGGGGGAGACAGGTTTTCCGGCTGGTCCAGCAGATGTGTCACGTTGGTGTGGAAGATCGTCATGAAGGCCTTGGGGCCGCGGCGGCAGGCTGCCACGGCACGTCTGATGAAAGAGCCGGTTGCACCGACCGTATTCTGGGCGTGCTGCCGGTAGTAGCTGACGCAACGGTTGTCGAAAATGATCTCGCCGCCTGCGGCGGCTGTCAGGAGATAGGCCCACCAGTCATGCAGGATCGACGGCGGCGGAGAGTTGTTTCGCAGCAGCCTGTGTGTTGCGGCGTTCAGCAGAACCGTATGCCCTGTTGCGATGTTCTGTGTCAGGGAGGCCGGGAAGTCGGGTTTGCGTCGCAGGGTCGGGGATTTCTGGAGAATGGTGAGATTGGCATTCGTCAGATATTGCCGGGCACAATACAGGAGTGGTGTTCCGTTCGGGTGTCGGCGGGTCGCGTCTTCGATTTCTTTCACGGCCCATCCGAGTTTCTGGTGTTCCCAGATGTCGTCCTGATCGGCGAAGGCGACATAGGGTGTGTCTGCCACGATGTCGAGCAGATGGGCATAGGACCCGGCGACACCAAGGCGTTCATGCCGGTTTGCGATTTCGACGCATCGTCCCCGTCCGGGACCTTCTGCAAAAGCGCGCATCTGGCTTTTGGAGCCGTCAGTGGAGGCATCGTCGCGCCAGTACAGGGTCCAGTCCGTATGGGTCTGGGCCAGGATGCTGGCGAGTTGCGCGTCCAGATAAGCGGCACCGTTATATAATGACAGGAGGATGGCGACGTGGCGGGAAGGTTCGGCCCTTTTCTGTGTCATGTTTCGGCACCCGGGCTTAAGGCCGAAAGATGGAGAAAGGGAATCATTCGAACGCAACGCCAGAGAGAGACAGGCAGTTGCCCCCTGCCGGGAGAGGGCAACAGTCGGTCAGGCTTCAGAAAACAGCTTGTGAACGATACGCGTCACGCTGTCGCGCCAGTCTGGCATCTTTACGCCGAAAACGCGATGGAGCTTGTTATTGTCCATCCGGGAGTCCTGCGGACGCTTGGCTGGGGTAGGCCATTCTTCGGTGCGGATGGCGTTGACCTGCGGCATGGTCTGGCCATGTTTCGCAGCTTCTTCCAGAGCAGCGACGGCAAGGCCGTACCATGTGGTTTCGCCGGAGCCGCTGGCATGGAAAATGCCCTTGTACTGCGGTTTCCAGCCATCCCGCTCGATCAGAGCGATGATGGCGAGAATGGCTTCGGCCAGATCGTCTGAACTGGTCGGATTGCCGCTCTGGTCTCCTACGACCTTGAGCACGGGGTTTTTGGCGCCCGCATTGATCATGGTGCGGACGAAATTTTTACCATGGGCCGAATAGACCCATGACGTGCGCAGGATGATGCTTTTGATGTTCGCGGTCAGGACGGCCTGTTCGCCTTCGGCTTTGGTGCTGCCGTAGACCGTCTCGGGAGAGGTGGCGTCGTCTTCGGTGTAGGGCGTGCCCTTGTTGCCGGAGAAAACATAGTCCGTCGAGACGTGGATGAACGGAATGTCTGCCTGTGCACAGGCGGCAGCGAGTGCCGCCGGGCCGGAATTATTGGCGCGGGCAGCGCCCTCTTTGTCCGTTTCGGCCAGATCGACAGCCGTCCAGGCGGCAGCGTTCACGACGACGGAAGGTTTGTATTTTTCAACGGCGGCGGGGATCGTTTCCGGGTGGTCGAAATCAAATTCCGGCCGTCCGATACGGATGACGCGGTCATTGCCGAGCGTTTGGAGGGACGTGGCAAGCTGACCGTTGCCGCCTGTGACGAGAATGGGACCTGTGCCGGGCATGGTCATGCTCACTTTTCGTACTGGAACCAGCCTTTGGATTCCGAGAAATGCGGTGCGACCAGATCCTTGTCGGACAGGACGGCATCAGCTTCGGAAACGGGCCAGTCGATCTTCAGTTCCGGGCAGTTCCAGATGACCGCCCGTTCTGACGCCTTGCTGTAGAGTGCAGTGCATTTGTACTGGACTTCCGTATTTTCCTCGAGCGTGACGAAACCGTGCAGGAAGCCAGGCGGTACCCAGAGCTGCGACCAGTTTTCAGCAGACAGTTCAGCGGCTGCCCATTGGCCGTAGGTTGGCGATCCTGTGCGGACATCGACGGCGACGTCCCAGATGGCGCCGCGTGTGACGCGCACCAGTTTGCCCTGCGCATAGGGGGCCAGCTGGCAGTGCAGGCCACGGACGACGCCTTTCTGGCGCGACAGGCTCTGGTTGTCCTGAACGAAGGGCAGGGTAATGCCAGCGTCGTTCATACGATCAACATTGTAGGTCTCGGAGAAGAAGCCGCGATTGTCACCAAAACGGGGAGGCGTAACGAGAATGACCTCTGGAATGGAAAGACGTTCGACCTTCATGCTGAAATCCTGCCGTGAAAATTTCTAAAAAAGGGTTCCGGCCGCGTATTTCAGCGGACCAGGAACCCTGGGAACAAAATCAGCTGTTGGCCAGTTCCAGAAGCAGGCGGCCCAGTTCGGTTTTGCCCATTTTCTTGGCATGATCGCGCAGCTGATCGGCATTGATGAACTTGTTGCGAAAGGCGACCTCGGCAGGAGAGCCGACCAGCATGCCTTGGCGGGACTGAATGGTCTGCACGAAGGTTCCGGCCTGCATCAGACTGTCGGGCATACCGGCGTCAAGCCAGGCGCAGCCGCGGCCCAGACGGTCCACCTGAAGCGTACCTTCTTCAAGATACATGCGGTTGAGGTCGGTGATTTCCAGTTCGCCCCGGGGGCTGGGCTTCACTTTTTTGGCGAAGTCCACGACGCGGTGATCGTAGAAATACAGCCCGGTGATGGCCCAGTTGGAGTCTGGATGGGTCGGCTTTTCCTCGACCTTGAGGGCTAGGCCGCTCTCGTCGAAGGAGACCACGCCGTAACGCTCCGGATCGCGGACCTGATAGGCGAAGACGGTGGCACCTTCGGGGCGGTTGGAGGCTGCGCGCAGCAGGACGCCGAGATGTTCGGAGAAAATCAGGTTGTCGCCCAGCGCCAGCGCGCAGGGTGCACCCTGAATCCAGTCTTCGGCGATCAGGAAGGCCTGTGCCAGACCGTCCGGGGAGGGCTGGACGCGATATTCGAAAGTCACGCCGAACTGCGAGCCGTCGCCTAGAAGACGCTGGAACTGGGGCATGTCATGGGGCGTCGTGATGATCATGATGTCCCGGATTCCCGCCAGCATCAGCGTGGAAAGGGGATAGTAGATCATCGGTTTGTCATAGACCGGCAGCAGCTGCTTGGAGGCTGCCATCGTCATCGGATACAGGCGTGTGCCCGAACCGCCGGCGAGGATGATGCCCTTCATGGGCTTGGTCTCGATGGTGCTCACTTGCTGGCTCCCAGTCTCTGGCCTGTGTAGCGCTTGGAGCGGATACCTTCCCACCAGGCGCGGTTGTCGAGATACCACTGGACCGTCTTGCGGATGCCGCTTTCGAAATCGTGCGTCGCTTTCCAGTCGAGTTCCTTCTCGGCGTGGGACGGGTCGATTTCGTAGCGGAAATCATGGCCGGGGCGGTCGGTGACGAAGCGGATCAGGCGTTCGCGCGGGCCAGCCGGGTCCGGCTGAAGCTCATCGAGGATGGCGCAGATCTTCTTGACGACTTCAAGATTCGTGCGGGGCTGGCGGGCGCCGATGGCATAGGTTTCGCCCGGTTTGCCGGTTTCGACCGCCTTGACCAGAGCTTCGGCGTGGTCTTCGACAAACAGCCAGTCACGGACGTTTTCGCCTTTGCCGTAAACCGGAAGGTCGCGGCCTTCGATCGCATTGATCGTGACCAGCGGGATCAGCTTTTCCGGGAAATGCCAGATGCCGTAATTGTTGGTGGTGTTGGTGACGAAGGTCGGCAGGCCGTAGGTATGGAACCAGGCGCGGACCAGATGGTCGGACGACGCCTTGGAGGCCGAATACGGGCTGCGGGGATCGTAAGGGGTTGTTTCCGTAAACGGCGGATCGTTTGGCTCCAGATGGCCGAAGACTTCGTCCGTGGAAATATGGTGGACGCGGAAGGCCTTCTTTTCAGCGTCTCCCAGCGTGTTCCAGTATTTGCGAGCCGCTTCGAGGAGGGAGTAGGTGCCGACGACGTTCGTCTGGATAAAAATGCCGGGGCCGTCGATTGAGCGGTCCACATGGCTTTCCGCCGCGAGATGCATGACGGCGTCGGGGCGATATTCCTCGAACAGGCGCTGCATTTCCACACCGTTCACGATGTTCGCACGCGCATGGGAGTAGCGGGGGTCGCCTGTGACTTCGCTGATGGTGTCTTCCGAGGCTGCATAAGTCATGCAGTCAACATTCAGGACCGAGTGGTCCGTGTTCCGGATCAGATGGCGTATAACGGCCGATCCTATGAAGCCGCAACCGCCTGTCAGCAAAATCCGCATTTGAACCTCTTGGTTAAAATCAGGGTCTGGACCCCTGCAGAGTCATTTGATCTTACAGTGTTGTTGGAACAGCGCAAATAACGCTGCGGGAGCTTCTGTAAAATCATGAAGATGATTTTCACGGACTGTTTTCGCCTCTCGCGCTGGCCGGGCTGATGGGCTAATCCCACAGTCGTGCGGAGGCAGGAGAGGCAGGCATGCTGGCTGATACTTTGACACGCTCTTTGACGGATGTTCTGGAGCGGCCCGATCTGCGGGTGATTGCGGATGGGCTGGTTCCGATTCTGGATGTGTCACTGCCGCTTCCGTTCCGGATCGAGGGAGAGCTGGTGCCGGGGCAGGCTTTCTGCCTGCATACGGCGACGCTCAAGCTCGGCGGACTATGTCTTGAGGCCCCGCGCCTTGCGCCGACTTTCCTGCGCCATGCGATTGAACTTATGCGGTTGCTGGAGCCGGGCGCCAATCCGTTTCTGGCCAGCTTTGCCGCGGCGCGCGTGGCGGCGTTGTTTCATGCGTTGGATACTGGTGATGTTGCGCCGCTTCCGGCCTGGTTGGCCGTGTTTGCGGGCGATGTGCCTTACGCTCCGGCCCTTTTTCAGAGCTGGGAGACGCTGAGCGCGTTTCTGCCGGATATGCCGCCTTTCACACAGTCTGAAGCCGAGCGTCTGCAAGGGGTTCTGACCCGGTTGTGGCCCGTTCTGGCACCCGCCGAGAGCCTGATGAGCGGGGGCGGGGATTCCCGGCTGGCCGTTGATCCGCATACCGGGTTGAACCGGTATTCCAGCTCCCATCGTCCTCGGCCCTGGGCGATCACTTTTGGTTCATCGACGGCGTCTTCGCTGTCCGAACGCGGTTTTGGAGGGGCTGAATCCGCTCGACGCACCATGATGAGTGCGCTGCTTGCCAAGCAGGACCCGGATCTGGTTCAGGAAGGTGTCGTGCGCCGGGCTCGTGCGGCGATCGGGGCTCATTATGGTCTGCCGGAGGATGCGGTTCTGCTGTCGGCATCCGGGACGGACTGTGAACTGGCGGTTCTGGCGCTTGTGGCGGCGGGAACGCAGCGTCCGGTGACGTCCATTCTTCTGGCCCCGGATGAAACGGGCAGCGGGGTGCCTCTGGCGGCTTGCGGTCGACATTTTGCGACGGACAGTGCGTGCTCCACGCTGGTGGGCAAGGGCGAGGTGATCGAAGGGTTTTCTCCGGAAACGCGGCTGATCGGTGTTGATATCCGTGCGGCTGACGGGACGGCGCGGCCTGTTGCGGAGATCAATGCGCAATGTGCGGCTCTTGTGCGACGCGAAGCGGCTGAAGGGCGTCATGTGCTGCTGCATCGGCTGGATCAGTCCAAGACCGGGCTTGCGGCACCGGACATGGATCTTGTCTGGGAATTGTGTACCGAGCTGGGCGATCAGCTCAGCGTCGTTATCGATGTCTGTCAGGCGCGACTGAGTCCGTCGCGGGTGGCGGGCTGGGTGGAGCGGGGGATCATCGTCATGGTGACCGGCTCCAAGTTCTTTACGGGCCCACCTTTCTGTGGGGCCATTCTTCTCCCTCCTGAAATTCGCAACCGTTTACCGTCCCTGTCGCTTCCGAAGGGATTGCGGGCTTATGGCAACCGCGATGAGTGGCCGGAAGGCGCGGATGCGTCGGCGCTCAATAACGGTCACAATATCGGGCTGGCCCTGCGTTGGTATGCGGCGCTGGCCGAAATGGACGCGCTGTTTGCGCTGCCCGATCCGGTCATTCGCAGTCGTCTGACGCGGTTCATGACGGAGGCCGTTGCCATGGTGCGGGCCCGTCCTGTCCTGACCATGCTGCCCATGGGCACGCCTTTTGATGACGGGCGCTGGGATGCCGTTCCGACCATCCTGTCGTTTCTGGTGGAGGACCCGCATGCGCCCGGCCAGCCCCTTGCGCTGGAAGATGCGCGACGGCTGCATCGCTGGCTGAATGCGGATCTGTCGCCCTGGGTGACGGAAGGGGAGGGCAGTCTGCTCTGTGTTCTGGGGCAGCCCGTCCCGGTGCCGCATCCGATGCTGGATGGACCGGCGGGGGCGCTGCGTTTGTGTGCGGGCGCGCGGCTGGTTTCGGGAGAGCCGTCGCATGAAGGGCTGGACGAGGAGCGCCGCTTGCAGCGCGAATGCATGGATGCGCGCCGGGTGCTTGGAAAACTGGAACTGATCCTGAAACACTGGGATGTTCTGCTGGACGCGAACCCTGTCCCCCGTTACGCCCCATTAGCATGACCCAGACAGATAAAGCGGTCCCGCACGGGCATTTTCTCGATACGCCGGAACTGCCGAAGGGCGTTACCCGGTTCTGGATGATTCGCCACGCGGTCGTGGAAGCCAGTGCGCGCAAGACGATGTATGGGGCGCTCGATGTGCCGCTGTGCCGGGAAGCAATGGCAAGCCAGCTGGGGGGCTATGCCACGCTGGCGCGACGTCTGCCGATTGATGCGCTGTGGTACAGTTCACCGCTCCAGCGCGCACGCGACACGGCGAGCGAAATCCGTAAGGCGGGAGCATTCTCGCAGGATGTGACGATTGACGGCCGTTTCATCGAGCAGTCGATCGGGGAATGGCATGGAACGCCGCATACGGAGTTCATGTCTCTGCTGCGTCTGCCGCCCAATCCGTTCTGGTCCATTTCTGCCTGTGAACTGCCGCCGGGCGGCGAGAGCATGCTGGATGTCTGTGCGCGTGTGGCGCATGGTCTGGAGGATCTGGCGAATGCGCATGAAGGCGAGGACATGGTTGTCGTCAGTCATGGGGGGGCCATCCGCGCGGCTCTGGCGCATGCGCTGGGCGTGCATCCCGATACGGCGCTGCGGTTTTCGATCCAGAACCTGTCCATCACCATTCTGGAGCGTATCGACTGCCTGTGGCGTGTCGTGACGGTCAACGAACTGCCTGATTTCCGGGGCTGAACTGTGGGGCAGTCTCTGGATTTCAGGGGCTGTCCAGACATGCGAAAAGACCCGGAGCGGGCTTTAGCAGATCAAGATAGAATTTTTGGGAAATAACCGGAGACGGGCATGGTGGGCACACAAGGGCTCGAACCTTGGACCCGCTGATTAAGAGTCAGCTGCTCTACCAACTGAGCTATGTGCCCATGGCCCGTCTACCGGTGGAGCGGCTTATAGCGGGATTCGGCGGGAGGCTGCAAGAGGTTTTTCTTCTTTTCTTCGCGTCTGGTCTGAAAAAGAAGAAAAACCTTATTTTTCAGTGTCTTATTTGCGGTTGAGGAGGCGCATGACGCTTTCGAACTGCTCCAGAGACGTATAGTCGATCTTCAGGGAGCCGCCTTTTTTGCCGTTATAGGAAATATGGACTTTCAGGCCGAGGCGGGAGGAGAGATCGTTTTCGATCTGGAGAATTTCCGCGTCCCGCGATTTTTTGGCCGGGGTCGTGGTCTCTTTGCCGCTGGTGAGGGCTTCCGTCTGGCGGACGTTCAGGCCGCGGGCGATGACGAGTTTGGCGGCAGCGACCGGATCGGGATGGGTGAGCAGGGCGCGGGCGTGACCGGCTGTGAGGGCGCCGTTACGGACATGCGCGCGGACTTCCGGCGGCAGGTTCAGCAGGCGCATGGTGTTGGTGATGTGTGGGCGGGACTTGCCGACGGCACCGGCCAGTTCTTCCTGCGTCAGGGTGTAGTCCGTAACGAGGCGTTGCAGGCCTTCGGCTTCTTCAATCGGGTTGAGATCCGCGCGCTGGAGGTTTTCGACCAGAGCGGCCGCCATCGCGTCCGTGTCGTCCAGTTCGCGGATATGGACGGGGACGCTGTGCAGGCCTGCGAGTTGTGAGGCGCGCCAGCGGCGTTCACCGGCGATGATCTGGTAATGACCCGGCTTTTCCGGATCGGGGCGGACAAGCAGGGGTTGCAGGACGCCGCGTGAGCGAATCGAATCGGCCAGTTCGGACAGGCGCTCGGGGTTCATGTCCTGTCGCGGCTGGAAGGGGCTTGGGGCCAGAATATCCACGGGCAGGGATGAATGTTGTTGTGGTGTGGCGTTTGCGCGTGTGGCGCGGGCCAGTTGCGGCGCCTGATCACCCAGAAGGGCTGCGAGGCCGCGACCAAGACGCGGGGAACTGTCCTTTTTGGCCATCGCCGGTTACGCCTTTGTCTTATTCTTGTTGCGTTTGATTAACTCGTCCGCCAGCGCCAGATAGGCGATGGCGCCCGTGGAGCGGGCGTCGTAATCCAGCACCGGACTGCCATGGCTCTGGGCTTCGGAAATACGGATGTTGCGCGGAATAATTGTCTCGAACACCTGATCGCCGAAGAAGCCGCGCGCATCCTGCGCCACAAGTTCGGACAGGTTGTTGCGCCGGTCGTACATCGTCAGGATGATGCCTTCGAGATGCAGGTCTGCGTTAAAGGCGCGGCGGACGCGGTCGATGGTGCGGACGAGCTGGCTGATGCCTTCGAGCGCAAAGAACTCGCATTGCAGCGGCACGATCACGCTGTCGGACGCGACCAGCGCGTTGAGAGTCAGCAGGCCGAGGCTTGGCGGACAGTCGATCAGGATCGTGTCGTAATCGCCTTCAAGCGCATGCAGGGCGTCGCGCAGACGGTATTCGCGGCGCTCGTCCCCGATCATTTCAAGCTCTGCGCCAGCCAGTTCGTTGTTGGCCGTGATGATCGAGAGATTCTCGAACGCGGTCGGCTGGGGCAGGGCGTGGGGTTCGGCTTCGACCATCAGTGCGGCATAGGTGCCGGTGTTGCGCTGGTCGTAGTCGATGCCCAAGCCGGTGGAGGCGTTGCCCTGCGGGTCCAGATCCACGAGCAGGACGCGCTGTCCCTGACGGGCGAGGCCTGCGGCCAGATTGATGGTGGTGGTGGTCTTGCCGACGCCTCCCTTCTGGTTGGTGACGGCAATGATCCGGGTGGTGGGGGATTCGGTTTTAGACGACACGCTTGAAATCACTGACCTTGATGATGGCTCCGCCGGGGTCGGTGCGGCTGGGAACAATGGTGTGGCTCATGTGCCAGTCGGCGTTGGCCTCGGTCAACTCGGCCTGCGCCTTCTGACCTTTCAGAAACAGGCAGAACCCGTCTTCTTTCAGCAATGGCCGCGCCCAGTCGAGGAGCCTGTTGAGGGGGGCCAGCGCCCGGGCCGTGATGATGTCGGCCGGAGGGGGGCTAGCGGCTTCGATACGCTTGGCAATGACCGTGACCTTCGCGTCGCAGATGCGTCCGGCTTCCCGCAGGAAGGCGCATTTGCGCTGGTCCGATTCGATCAACGTGACCGGGTTGCCTGTGGCGATGGCCAGAATGATGCCCGGAAAACCGCCGCCCGAACCCAGATCGGTGATGGTGGCCCCTTCGGGGATCAGTTCGGCAAGCTGGAGGCTGTCCTCGATATGACGAGGCCAGAGCTGGGCAATGTCACGCGGGCTGACGAGATTGATTTTCGCGTTCCACTGCACGAGCAGGTCGGCGAAGCGCTCCAGCCTTTCGTGTGTTTCACGTGAAACGGTGGTCATGACAGGGTCCTTACATGGGCCAGCAGGGCGACCAGCGCGGCAGGTGTGACCCCGCGCACGCGCTGTGCTGCGGCGAAACTGGTCGGGCGGGCCTGGGAAAAACGCTCGCGCATTTCGCTGCTCAGGCCGCCGATGGCAGTGTAATCCAGATCGGCCGGAAGGGCGATGGCACTTTCCGATGAGAGCTGTCGAATTTCACGATCCTGCCGGTGAAGATAGCCGCCATAGCGGGCTTCGGTCTCGACATGACGGCGCACACGCAGAGGAAGTTCGGCGAACCACGGGGCCAGCGCGTTCAGGATCGTGTGGTCGCCGTTGCTGGCGAGGACGTCCAGAACCGTGCGTCGGCGGCCATCCAGAGAGACTTCGAAACCGACGTCGCGGAGGGCCTGCGGCAGGAAGCTTGTTTCGGCGGCGCGGGCCATGGCGGCGTCGAGTTCGGCTTTCTGGGCGGTGAAAGCCGTTTCGCGTTCGGGCAGGACGCAGCCTGCGGCGATTCCTTTGGGCGTCAGGCGTAGGTCGGCATTATCCGCGCGCAGGGTGAGACGATACTCGGCGCGGGATGTGAACATGCGATAGGGTTCGCTGATGCCGTGCAGCGTCAGGTCGTCGATCATGACGCCGAGATAGGCGTCGCTGCGATCCAGCGTGAGGGCCTCGTTTCCAGCCGTGGCGCGGGCGGCGTTCAGTCCTGCGAGGAGGCCCTGTGCGCCTGCTTCTTCATAGCCGGTCGTGCCGTTGATCTGTCCGGCCAGATACAGGCCCGGCAGGCGACGCAGTTGCAGGGACGGCAGAAGCTCGCGAGGGTCCACGTAATCATATTCGACGGCATAGCCTGCGGTGACGATGCGGGCGTTTTCCAGGCCGGGCATGGTGGCGATCATGGCGGCTTGCACGTCGGCGGGCAGGCTGGTGCTGATGCCGTTGGGATAGACCAGATCGCCGCCTGGATTGCCGGGCAGGGCCTCGGGCTCCAGAAAGACCTGATGCGAACTGCGGTCGGCGAAGCGGACGACCTTGTCTTCGATGGACGGGCAGTAGCGTGGGCCGCGTCCGGCGATGGCGCCGCCATACATGGCCGAGCGGTGCAGGTTCTCGTTGATGATCCTGTGGGTCTCGGCGGTAGTCTGGGTAATGCGGCAGACGACTTGCGGGTTGGTGATGGCCGTCGTCATAGGGCTGAAGGCTTCGGGCTCGGCATCGCCGGGATCGGCCGGGAGGTTTTCCCAGTCGATGCTGTCTTTGGCTAGACGTGGCGGTGTGCCGGTCTTGAGGCGGCCCATCTGGAGGCCGAGCGCATAAAGCCGTTCGCCCAGACGCTTGGCCGGAGCCTCGCCGATGCGTCCGGCCTCCGTTTGGGTGTGGCCGACATGGATGACGCCGCGCAGGAAGGTTCCGGCGGTCAGGACAACTGCGCCGCAACGGAACTCGCGACCGTCTTCGCAGATGACGCCGGTGATGCCGCCGTTCTCTTCGATCAGGTCTCCGACTGCGCCTTCACGGATCGTCAGATTGGGGGTGGCGGCGAGCAGATCCTGAATGGCGGCGCGATAGAGCGAACGGTCGGCCTGTGCGCGGGGGCCGTGAACGGCCGGCCCTTTGGAGCGGTTGAGCAGTTTGAAGTGGATGCCTGCGCGGTCTGCGGCTTTGCCCATCAGGCCGTCGAGCGCGTCGATTTCGCGCACAAGATGGCCTTTGCCGATCCCGCCGATGGCGGGGTTGCAGGACATAGCGCCGATCGTTTCCAGCCGATGGGTGAGCAGCAGGGTGCGCGCGCCGAAACGGGCCGATGCCGCTGCAGCTTCACATCCGGCATGACCGCCGCCGATCACGATGACATCGAAATCGCTCACAACCTACTTCCCGATACAGAACTGCCCGAAAATCGCATCGAGCAGGGATTCAACATCTACACGTCCGGTCAGACGCCCGAGAGCCAGCATGGACAGCCGGAGTTCCTCGCCCCGCAGTTCCGGCCATGTCGCGGTCCGGGCGTGGTCCAGATGGGTTGCGGCCTCTTGGATTCCGGTGCGGTGTCTGGCACGGGTCAGAGGAGGCGCGGCCGAACCGGCCATGAGAGCGGACACCCGTTCGGACAGAACCTGACGCAGCGCATCAAGTCCTTCGCCGGACTGCGTGCTGATCCCTAACATGCCGGACGGGGCTGGTGCGATGTCGATTTTCGTCCGGATGGGAATTTCCTGTCCAGAGAGAGTTTCAAAGCTCTCATCGGGGCCGATCAGATGCAGTACGACATCCGCCTGTTTCACGTGAAACAATGCGCGGCGGATGCCTTCTGCTTCGATTTCGTCTTCCGTCTCCCGCAGGCCCGCCGTGTCGATCAGACGGAGGCGGACACCGCCCAGAATCCAGTCGAGTGCGATGGCATCGCGGGTCGTGCCTGCACGATGGGTGACGATTGCCGCATCTGTTCCGGATAACGCATTGAGAAGGCTGGATTTTCCGACGTTCGGTGAGCCCGCGATCACGACGGTCAGGCCCCGACGCAGAAGTTCGCCGCGATTGTCCTGAAGATGGGCGGACATTTCGGTGTGGAGCTTCGAGAGTTCCTCGACCAGTCCGTCTTCCACGTCCTGAGGGAGGTCTTCGTCCGGGAAGTCAATCAGCGCTTCCTGATGGGCGAGGACGAGGCGCAGGCGCTGTGCCCAGTCGTCGTACAGGCGGCTCAGGGCGCCGTCGGCCTGACGCAGGGCCTGTTTGCGCTGGCTTTCAGTTTCAGAATCCACGAGGTCGGCGATGGCTTCGGCCTGAAGCAGGTCCAGCCGTCCTTTCTGAACGGCGCGGCGGGTGAACTCGCCCGGTTCGGCAGGGCGGCCGCCCAGATCGGTCAGGGCGTCGGCGACGCGGGCGATGATGGCGGGACCGGCATGGAGATGCAGTTCGAAGCCGTCTTCGCCTGTGTAGGAGTTCGGGCCGGGGAGCCAGAGGGCGACGGCATGGTCGAGCACCTCTTCGTTATGGCGCAGGGTGCGCAGGCTTGCACGGCGGGGTTCGGGGAGATGTCCGTTGCACAGCGCGCGCAGGATCGTATCGCTGCCGGGGCCGCTGGCGCGCATGATCGCGATGGCGGCGCGGGAGGGACCGGTTGCCAGTGCGAAAATGACCTGCGGGGTGTGGTCCGGGCGGGAGGAGCGCGTCATGGGGTTCTATGTAGTGCAGGAGGCCCCGTGGTGAAAATGGTTAGCTTGCAATGATGGGCGTGCGAGCATGAAAAAAGGGCGGATCGTTTCCGATCCGCCCCTTTTATTCAGACTGTCAGAGAGTGGGAAACGCTTACTGTGCGTTGTCCACGCCCGTGTGGGTCTGCGGAGAGAAGGTCCAGCCTTCGCCGTAAGGCTGCGGCATGTAGGCCATCCAGCCCCTGCTGGAGACGTTCCAGCCAGCCGTTGAGACCGGTGCTCCGGTCGTACGCAGCTTCTGCATATCAGCAGCGGATACGGTTCCCGGTGCCTTGTTGCCCCAGCCTTTGCGCATGAAGTTCACGACATCGGCCATTTGCTGGTCGGTGAGGTGGTTCTTGAAGCCGGGCATGGCGATGGCGGACGGTGCCGTGTTGGTCGGGGGCAGGATGCCACCGAAGGCCACGACATTGGCGAGCGACGTCGGATCATCCGTCAGGACAACCGGGTTGCCAGCCAGCGGCGGGAACATGCGGTTGACGCCCGTACCGTCGTTCATATGGCAGAGGGCACAGTTGTGCAGATAAACTTCCGCACCGGCGTTGCCCTGAGCACCCTTGTCCAGCAGGGCGGTCGTCTGACCGTCATCCTGGCCGAGGTTATTGCCTTCCGGAACGGCCGGCATGCTCTTCAGGTACTTGGCCG
The DNA here is from genome assembly GCF_018256215.1 of Gluconobacter sp. Dm-73. Classification (NCBI taxonomy): domain Bacteria; kingdom Pseudomonadati; phylum Pseudomonadota; class Alphaproteobacteria; order Acetobacterales; family Acetobacteraceae; genus Gluconobacter; species Gluconobacter sp. Dm-73. Next base: position 127,669 of record NZ_JAERLW010000009.1, read on the forward strand.
TGGCGCGCAGGTCGTCGTCTGTCCAATGCTGCGTGCTGTAGGCCACCACGTCGGCCATGCCACCGAAGACGGCGGAGTGGTCGATACGGCCGCTCTTGAGGAAGGTGACGATGTCATCTTCAGACCAGCGACCCAGACCCGTATCGCTGTTGCTGCGCAGGCTCGGGGCGATCCAGTTGTCGATCGGTGCACCGCCGGACAGATAGACGTTGCCGCCGCTCGTTCCGTAAGCCTTGAGCTGCATTGCGAAGCCGCGGGGGGTATGACATTCGCCGCAATGGCCCGGTCCGTCGACGAGGTATTCGCCGCGTGCGACTTCCGGATCACTGATGCTCTTGTCTTCACCCGGCGTCATGCTCGGAACGAACATGGCGCGCCACAGGGCCAGCGGCCAGCGCATGGAGAGCGGCCAGCTGATGTCCGGTGCCTTGTTGGCAAGGGCGACCGGCTTCACGCCATGCATGAAGTAGGCATACATCGAGCGGATGTCGTCGTCGGACAGACGCGCGAATTCAGGATAGGGCATTGCCGGGTAAAGCGTTGCACCATCCTTGCGGATGCCCTTGCGGATGGCCTTCGTGAAGTCCTCAAGGGTGTAGCTGCCGATCCCGTGTTCCGGGTCCGGCGTGATGTTGGTCGAATAGATCGTGCCGATCGGGCTCTTGATTTCCAGACCGCCCGCATAGGGCTGTCCGTGCAGAGCCGTATGGCAGGCGATGCAGTCTGACAGGCGGGCGACATATTCGCCACGCTTGATCAGGGCTTCATCAGCGTCCTGGGCATGGGCGGCGCCGAACGACACCGCCATGAGGCCGATTGCGGCCGCGAATTTCCATCCCTGTTTCATCTCAGATACCAGCCTGTCGCGAATTGATGCATTGAGCATGTCACGTGCCTCCTTTTACCGTAACGGTTGCCCGTTACGGATGGTCCGCCGTTGCAGGCTCAACCGGACCCTGGGGTACGTTGAGGAACTGGTCGTTGGGGACGCCCTGCTTGTTGTCGCGGGCTTTCACTTCGTCCTCATAGGACTCGTTGGACCGCTTCACGAGATAGTTGCGGATGTCTTCAATCTCGGCCGGGGACATGGACGTGTCGAAGCGATCCATGCCGTAGGCGGTCAGAGCCCCCTTGGCGACGAGCTTGTAGAACTTCTCCTGTCCGCGGATCGCACCGGACCAGCGCAGGTCAGGCAGAACGCCACCCGAGATGCCGTTATCGCCATGGCAGGCGGCGCAATACGTCTGGAACTGGAAATAGCCGTTCTTCGTACGGGCTTCATCCCACTTCTCAGGCGGCTTGACCGGCAGGAAGCCGAGTTCGTTCTTCGGCGGCAGTGCGTCCTTGCCGTCCAGCGCGAAAGCGATCACGCGGGAATGGTTGACGGTCCAGCCGGATGTCCGGGCCACGCCACCGAGGAAGAACGGATAGATGCCGCCCCAGCCCACTTCCACCGCAACATATTGCTTGCCGTTGGCGGTGTAGGTGATGGGAGGCGCGATGATGGCGCTCTGTGCCGGGAAGCTGAAGAGATCCTTGCCGTTCGTAGCATCGTAGGCATGGAAATCGCCGGTTGCGAGACCCTGGAAGAGCAGGCCGCCACCGGTTGCGAGCAGACCACCGTTCCACGGACCCTTGTGGTCAACCGTGAAGGCTGCCTGCTGCTTTGCCGGATCCCAGGCCAGAATCCAGCCCTTCAGATCCTTCAGGAACTGCGCTTTATCGGCTTTGTGCTGCGGATCGGCGTCGTCGAACAGGCCGATCTTGTTCATGTCCAGTCCGAGATTCCAGCTGTCGTGGTGGGCCTTGAAGCCACCCTTCTGCGGATCGTAGAGGAACGGAACCTGCTGTGCCGGGATGTAGACCAGCTTCGTCTGTGGGCTGTAGGCCATGGAGGCGAAGTTATGGCCACCCAGATCGCCCGGAATACCGTACCAGGCCTTGCCCGTCAGCGTCCACAGAGCGTCAGGCACATAGTTCGGACGGCCCGTGATGGGGTCCAGACCATTGGCCCAGTTTTCGTAGGTGTAGGGCTTGCCCGAGATGAATTTTCCGGTCTTCGCATCGATGATGTAGAAGAAGCCGTTCTTCGGGGCATGGACGATCACGTGGCGCATTTCGCCGTTGACCGGCATGTCGAGCGTCATGATCTGCTGGACCGAGGTGTAATCCCACTGGTCCATCGGCGTTTCCTGGAAGTGCCAGACGTACTTGCCGGTATCCGGGTTGATCGCGACGATGCTGCCGAGGAAGAGGTTGTCGCCCTTGCCTTCGGAGCGGAACTTGTAGTTCCAGGGCGAGCCGTTGCCGACGCCGAGATAGACGAGGTCCGTCACCGGGTCATAGACCAGCGAATCCCAGACGGTACCGCCGCCGCCCTGCTGCTTCCAGGCTCCGCCCTTGCCCCAGGTCGGATAGGCCTTGGACATCAGAATGTCGTCGGAGGCTGCGCCGTCGGGCTTGTTGTCGGGGTTCGGAACCGTGAAGAAGCGCCAGTCCATCTTGCCGGTTTCGGCGTCATAGGCCGTCACGAAGCCACGGGCACCGAATTCGGCGCCGCCGTTGCCGATGATGACACGGCCCTTGGCGATGCGCGGTGCGCCGTCAACCGTATAGGAGCGCTGGTGGCCGAGCTGGGCTTCCTTGGGGATCGTGTAGACGCTCCAGACCAGCTTGCCGGTCTTGGCATCCAGTGCGATCAGACGTCCGTCGAACGTGCCGAAATAGACTTTGCCGTTCCAGTAGGCAGCACCGCGGTTGACGGAGTCACAGCAGCCGCGATCGGCGATGTTGCCCGGAACCTTGGGATCGTAGGCCCACAGGAGCTTGCCGGTCGCTGCATCCAGCGCCTTCATCTTGCTCCAGTTGGTCGTGGCGTACATGACGCCGTTCACGACCAGAGGCGTGCCTTCCTGACCGCGGTTCGTATCCAGATCGTAGTGCCAGGCGAGCTTTAGCTGGCCGACATTGTCCTTGTTGATCTGGTCGAGCGGGCTGAAGCGCTGCTCGGAATAGGAGCGCCCGTAGGACATCCAGTTTCCGACATTGCCGCCGTTATCGGCACTTGTAATTGCTGAGCCCGTATCTTCCTGCGCAAAAGCGACGGGAACAGCAGCTGAGAGTGCCAGTACGGCTGCGCAGCTGAGAAGGCGCTTTTTCGTAACCTTGATCGGCGTCAGTAGACCAGAAGTCATGATCCAACTGTCCTTTTTGTAAAGACTGTTTCCGCTGTGATATTCTGGACCTATGCAGTCTTGAAAGGGGCAGGGGAAAATCCTGTCCTCTCAATCCAACGATCAGTACCAGACACCGCCAGCATGAGAACTTACTGACCCTATTTTATTGTTTAAGACAAACACGGCTTCTGACGTTTCCGTGAGGGGTGGGGCAGGATGATCCTGAAACGGGCTATGATGTGGCTCAGGGAATGATTACACAGGCGTTCCGGATAACGTCCTGTCGCGTTTCTGATACAAAAAAGGGCAGTTTTCCAACACATTACAGAGTATTGCTGGAAAGCCTACTGAAGCGGTACAATATGTTTATTTTGCATATTGAGGCTAAGCGATATGCGTCAATCGCATGGCTAAAAAGCATCGGTCTCAATGGCAACACTGCCGGATTGACGGTTTTGAGCCGCTCGGGCACCGTGTCGTTCATGCCACAGCTATCCTGCCACTCACCTTTCGGGGCCCTTACCATCAGTGAAGATGAGGGCCAGATCGTCGCTCTGGACTGGGGTTGGGGGCGCGATCAGGAGGAGACTCCACTTCTTCTGAAGGCCCGCGACCTTTTGGAGCGCTATTTTGATGGGGAATCGGTCGATTTCGACACGTTGCCCTATCGTCCTTACGGGACTCCATACCGCCAGAAGGTCTGGGACGCGTTGCGCCGGATTCCTTACGGCAAGACGCGGACTTATGCGGATATCGCGGCCGAGGTCGGTGGGTCTGCGCGGTCGGTTGGCGGAGCGGTTGGAGCGAATCCGATTCCGATCTTGATCCCCTGTCACCGTGTTGTCGGTCGGGCGGGGCTTGGCGGATATTCGGGACTGGGAGGCATCGCGGACAAGCATGCCATGCTGCATCTGGAAGGTGTGCTGTAACAGACAGGCTTTCCCGTCATTCCGATAGACCGGACAACAAAAAAGGGGAGCCGGAGCTCCCCTTTTTCATGTCGGCCATGCTGATTCGGGATCAGTTGTTCATGGCGTCGAAGAAGTCCTGATTGGATTTGCTGTATTTGAGCTTGTCCAGCAGGAAGTCCATGGCGTCCATCGTGCCCATCGGGGCGAGGATGCGGCGCAGGACCCACATCTTGGACAGTTCGGCGCGATCGACCAGCAGTTCTTCCTTACGCGTGCCCGACTTGGTGATGTCGATGGCGGGGAAGGTGCGCTTGTCGGCGAGCTTGCGGTCCAGAATGAGTTCGGCGTTGCCGGTGCCCTTGAACTCTTCGAAGATCACTTCGTCCATTCGCGAGCCTGTGTCGATCAGGGCTGTTGCGATGATCGTCAGCGAGCCACCTTCCTCGATATTACGCGCGGCGCCGAAGAAGCGCTTGGGGCGCTGCAGGGCGTTGGCGTCCACACCGCCGGTCAGCACCTTGCCCGAGGAGGGGACGACGGTGTTGTAGGCGCGGGCGAGACGGGTGATGGAGTCCAGCAGGATGACCACGTCGCGCTTGTGCTCGACGAGGCGCTTGGCCTTTTCCAGCACCATTTCCGTTACCTGGACGTGGCGGGTTGCCGGTTCGTCGAAGGTGGAGGAGACGACTTCGCCGCGGACCGAACGGGCCATGTCCGTCACTTCTTCCGGACGTTCGTCGATCAGCAGGACGATCAGGAACACTTCGGGGTGGTTGGCGGAGATGGAGGCGGCGATGCTCTGGAGCATCACGGTCTTGCCGGTGCGGGGCGGGGCGACGATCAGGGCGCGCTGACCCATGCCGATCGGCGTCACGAGGTCGATCACGCGCGGGGTGTAGTCGCGCTGGTCTTTCTTGCCCTTGCTGCGCGGAGAAGATTCCGTGATAGCGGCTTCGGACTGTTCGACTTCCATCTTCAGGCGACGCTCGGGGTAGAGCGGCGTGAGGTTGTCGAAGTTGATGCGGGTCCGGACGGTTTCCGGGGCCTCGAAATTGATGGTGTTGACCTTCAGCAGCGCGAAATAGCGCTCACCGTCGCGCGGGGCGCGGATCTGACCTTCAACCGTGTCGCCCGGGCGCAGGCCGAAGCGGCGGACCTGCGTGGGGGAGATGTAGATGTCGTCGGGGCCGGGAAGATAGTTGGCTTCCGGGCTGCGCAGGAAACCGAAGCCGTCCGGCAGGATTTCGAGCGTGCCTTCGCCGTAGATCGCCTGATCGCGCTCGGCAAGGGCTTTGAGGATGGCGAACATGATGTCCTGCTTGCGCATGGACGAGACGTTCTCGATCTCCAGTTCCTCTGCGTAATCCAGAAGGTCGGCTGGGGATTTTTTCTTGAGTTCGGCAAGATGCATGAAAGACGCGCCTTGATGTGCCGGTAGTGGCAGACCTGATAGGGGGAGGAATGCGCGACCGTACAGAAGGCGGAGCTACTGTACGGGAACTGCTTGTGTCAGGCGGTGATCTGTGAGGATTTCGCAGGACGGGGGAAGCAGGAAGCATCCGTAAGGAAAGGGAGACCGGGTGACAGGACGCCACCGGAAAGTCGTCCTTCGCTTACCGGAGCGCGCGAAGCAGTGTCAAGACTCCTGCGCAGGCTCCGGATCACTTTGATCTATGTCAGATTTCAATCAGGCCTTCAGCATGGCCTCCGCAGTGCGGAGGGAGAGCGCCATGATGGCCAGAGCCGGGTTGGCGGCGGCAGCGCTTGGAAAGATCGAATGATCGGAGATCCACAGATTGTCGATATCGAAACTGCGGCCGACCGGATTGACGACATTGCTGTCGGCGTCCGTGCCCATGCGGCAGGTGCCGATCATGTGGGCGGCGCGGTCGATGACGCGGATGTCCTTTGCGCCCACGGCCTCCCACATCTGCGTCAGGAGGCGGGCAGCGTGGTGGTGCATGGCCCATTCATTGGGGCCGTAGGAATGTTCGATCAGCGGTTTGGGGATGCCGAAGGCGTCTTTTTCGTCCGAGAGTGTGACGCGGTTTTCGGGGCGGGGCAGGCATTCGCCGTTGATGCCCATGCCTGCGGAGCGGTTGTATCCGGCCAGTGCCCGGGCGAAGGCCGGGCCGCGTGTCGTGGTGCTGCGGGCGAGGTTCTGGCCCCATGTTGCGGGCATCATGCCCAGCGACTGCACGAGGTAGCCGCCGACGAAATCCGCATCCTTGGGGCGCATCATGTCTTCGGTGATAGTCAGGGACGGGTAACCGCGATTGGGACGGATATCTTCGTCGAACTCGCCCCAGACCTGTGTGGAGACATGGGTCATGTAGTTCTGGCCGACCTGGCCGGAACTGTTGGCGAGGCCGTTTGTCAGGAGCAGGCGCGGGGTTTCGACGGCACCGGCGGCGAGGACGAGGCTTGTGCATTTCTGGCGGTGCTCGACGCCGTTCTGACGATAGACCACGCCGGTCACGCGGCCGGAGCTGTCGCGTTCGATCGTGTGGGCGAAGCAGCCGGGGCGTAGTTCCGCACCATAGGCGACGGCCATGGGGAGCCATGTGTTGTCCGTGCCTGACTTGGCGCCGTTGCGGCAGCCCTGATGGCAGGCCCCGCAGTTTGCGCAGGCATGGCGGGTGCCGAAATGCGGCTGTTCGATATCGCGTGTGATGAGGGCGGCCGGGCCGTCTGCGTGGCGCAGGCCGAGCGCGTCGCAGCCTTCGCGCATTTTGAGGGCGGCGGAATTGGCGGGTGGGGGTGCATAGGCGTAGCGGCGCTCCGGGTCCCATGGGTAATGGGCGGGACCGGAGACGCCGATGAAGGATTCCACGCGCTCGATATAGGGCAGCAGTTCGTCCAGACCGAAGGGCCAGTCCACGCCCTTGCCGGTTTCGGTATGCAGGTGAAAGTCGCGGGCGTCCATGCGCGGCATGAAGGCACCGTAATGGAGCATGGAGCCGCCAAGACCGGTGCCGCTATTATTGCCACCGAAAGCCTGAGGGTTTGTGCCTGCGGAGAGGCGTTCATGCAGCCAGTACAGTTCGCGGGCGGCCACTTCGTCGGGCGTATGTCCCGTGGCGGGGAAAGCGGGTCCGGCTTCCAGCACCACGACGCTTTTGCCGTTGCGGGCGAGTTCTGCGGCCAGCGGCGCGCCACCGGCACCACTGCCGATGATGAGGGTATCGACGATGTCCGTTTCGGCGAATGTCTTTATGACGGTCGTACTGCTCATTCGCTGGACTCTGCCATCTGGAGAAGGGGAGCGGTGGCTTTGGGTTCAAAGGACTCGCGGCTGTCGGGGCCGACTTCGGTGAAGCCCTGAAAGACAGTGTCGCCGCCGGTGAGGCTGGAGGAAATGCCGAGTGCCTGTTGGATGCGCGCGTCGCTCATGACGCAGTCCACGACCTCGCCACGCAGGTCTCCAGACCAGCGTTTCATCTGGGATGCCGTGAGACGGCCTTCGCGTTCGAGACCGATCTGCCCGTCCATGACGGCGTCGAGCAGGGTGCCGCGTAGGTCCGGGGCCAGGTGGATGAAGGCGAGTCCGTGCTGTTCGGCTGCGACGTCGTCGAGGGTCAGGAGGGCGGATTCCCAGGCTTCGGCATCGGGCGGGAGGTCCGCGAAACGCCAGCCATCGCGGGGGCCGGAGAGCGCGGCGTCGATCCGGACCGTCATGGCGATGTCGGTGCCGGGAGGCAGGATTTCGTCCAGCGGGAGCAGGACGGGCAGCAGCGCGTCGAGGACGGCATAGGCCCGGAGCGACAGGGTGCGCGGCTGTGCGGTGGAGACCGAAAGCCGCGATGTCAGGATCTCGCGGGTACGGGCGGAAAGATGGTCGGAGTCCAGAATTTCAGGACGGTCGGGCGGGTGGGACATTGCGGCCTCCTGTGTTTTGGTTTCAAAGTCCGGCGACGGGGAGGGTTCCGCCTCCCACTGGGAACGAAGATGCAGTATTCTGCATTCTTAACCTTTTCCGGACAGAGTGCCGGGTACGGCACAGACATTTCCCCGCTTCGCGGCGGGACGCAAGACAGGGAAGCAGCATGACGGTCGAAATCAGGGTTCCGGCGCTTGGAGAAAGCCTGACGACTGCGACTGTCGCGCGGTGGCTTAAAAACTCCGGCGACTATGTGCAGCATGACGAGACCATCGTTGAACTGGAGACGGACAAGGTCAGTGTTGAAGTGACTGCCCCTTCCGCCGGGCGTCTGGAAGACTGTGTGGCGGTGGGCACGGAAGTCGAAATCGGCGGTCTGCTGGGGGCGGTGGACGAGACGGCGGACGCACCGGCTGCGCCTGAACCTGCCGCGGCTGAACCGGCTCCTGTTCCCAAGGCTGCGGCTCCGGAACCTGTCGCATCCTCTGGGCGTGTTACACCTCCTGCTCCTGAGGCGCCGAAGCCTGTTTCCGTTACCCCGGCCCCCAAGCTGTTCTCACATGAAGCGCGGGAGCGTCGGGTTCCCATGAGCCGTCTGCGTCAGACGATCGCGCGGAATCTGAAGGCGGCGCAGAACACCGCGGCCATTCTGACGACGTTCAACGAGATCGACATGTCAGCCGCCAAGGCGCTGCGGGCGGAATACAAGGACGAGTTCGAGAAGAAGCATGACGGGGCGCGTCTGGGCTTCATGTCCTTTTTCGCGCGGGCCGTGGTGGGCGCGCTGAAGGATTATCCGGCGATCAATGCGCAGATCGAAGGCGATGAGATCGTCTATCGCGATTTCGTCAATCTGGGCATTGCGGTAGGCACGGAGCGCGGGCTGGTGGTACCGGTGCTGCATGACGCCGATCAGATGAGCTTTGCCGAGCTGGAGCGTCGCATCGCCGATTACGGCAAGCGGGCGCGGACGGGCGGTCTGAAGCTGGAGGAACTGTCGCACGGGACGTTCTCCATCACGAATGGCGGGATTTTTGGTTCGCTGCTGTCTACGCCGATCCTGAACACGCCGCAGTCGGGCATTCTGGGGATGCATGCCATTCAGGACCGTCCGGTCGTGCGGGACGGACAGATCGTGATCCGGCCGATGATGTATGTTGCGCTGTCCTACGATCACCGGATCGTGGACGGGCGGGAAGCGGTGAGCTTCCTCGTCCGGATCAAGCAGCTTGTGGAAGATCCGAGGCGCCTGCTTCTGGATCTGTGATGCCTTTTGCGTGGCTGGTGCGTTGAAGACGTTCCAGTCATGCCGAACGCCGGACAGGTCTCTGCTCCCTCGCGTTCTGTCTGTTGTTCCGAACCCGAGGATGGTGCCCTGAAGATGCGTGATGTTTCCAGACTGACGCGGTTTGCAGTTCTGTTATGTGCGTCCACAACAATGATTGTGGGGTTGGCACCACTAGCAGCCTGTGCGCGACCAGATGGCGCGGGCCCGGAACTGTCCGGCCATCAGCCGGATACGACGCCGTCCTTGGGAGTGTCAGTCCCGCCGCCAGCCAGCAATCCGCCGACCGATACGCCTCCGCGGCCCGATCTGGCACCGCCGCCTCTGGATATTCCGGATCTGCCGGTTGTGTCCGATGAGGCCGCGCGGGAGGAGGCGTCGCGTCTTGCTGTGCTGATGAAGCATAATATTAAGGGGTTCAGCACCTATACGCCTGAGCGCCGCCGGGCGTTTCTGACTCTTGCGAAGGAGCAGGTAACGCAGGCGAATATGCCGATTTCGCGGCCGCAGCTCATTATGGTTGTGGATCGCAACGAGCAGATCCAGCATCTGGATTACGTTCTGGCATTGCCGGATGCGCCGTGGGAGTCTCTTGGCGGGACGCCGGTTTCAACCGGGACGACGGGGCGTAAATATTATTACATTACCCCGATCGGGGTTTTTCAGAACACGGCGGACCGTCTGGGCTACCGGGCGGAAGGCACCAAAAACAAGAACGGCATCCGTGGCATCGGCGCGAAGGGATCGCGCGTGTGGGACATGGGGTGGCAGACGGCGATGAAGGGCTGGCTGCCGCGACATGAAACCGGGCAGATCCGGCTGGAGATCCATGCGACGGACCCGCAGTTTCTTGAATGGCGTCTGGGGCATCCGGCGTCGGAAGGCTGCATTCGTATTCCGGCGACCATGAACAAGTTCATGGATCATTACGGGTTGATCGACGCTCTGTATGAACAGGCTGCCAGCTACGATCCGCGTTTTCAGGCGCTGCTTCCAAAAGATCGGCAGCCCACGCCGATTGCGGGAGATCTGGTGGTTGTGGTGGATTCAGGACCACTGACCGAGCCGAAGATTGACCCTATTGCAGATAAAAGGCCGTTGCCGTAAATATAAAATAAGAAATATTTCAAAATAAGTATGAAGATTTGAAGTAAAACGTGTGAATGTTTTATTTCAGGAACGGTAAAGCAGTTTTCCTGACCTGAAGCCTTCCGTATGGAGTGCGCGCCAATCACTGGAGCCCACTCCCCATGACGTTCAAGATGCGTAACCATATCCTGCTTTCCGGGTGCTTTGCCGGTGCCCTGTTTCTGGGAGGAGGCGCGCAGGCTGATGTTCCTGATGCAAAACAGAAAAAGCATGAGGAGCATAAAAGTAGAAAAGAAAAAGACGCGACGCCCGGTGTGGAAAATCTGACCGTTCTGGGTCATGCCGCGCGAATTGCGCCTGCGACGGTTCCGCTAGACATTACGGAGCCGACATCAAAAATTCAGTCCGGCTTTCTGAGCAACAATATTATTCCGCTTGCCAGCATCGACGACATCATCCGCTTTCAGCCGAGCGTTTATTCCCAAAATCCTAACGGTCCCGGAATGGGTAAAGCGGAGGCGATGAGCCTGCGCGGGTTTCAGGACGGCCAGTACAACATGACGTTCGACGGTATTCCGTTTGGCGATGCTACCGATCTGCATCACACGACATCGTCTTTGTTTATTTCGCATTTCCTTGGAGAGGCGCAGATTGATCGCGGTCCGGGAACGGGCTCGACGATCGGTAATGCCACCTTTGGTGGCACGATGGGTTTCACGTCCAAGACGCCTCCGGCCAAGAGGGGTGTGTCGCTGTATGGGACCTATGGCAGCTTTAATACACGTGCAGGCGGTATCGAATTTGATAGTGGCAAGACGCGCTTTGGTCGTGCATTTCTCGATATGCAGCATGAGGAAACGAACGGATATCTGACCAATTCGGCAGAACGCCGGAGCAATCTGATGTTCAAAGACGTGATTGACCTTGCGCCTGAGACGACGCTGACATTGGAGACGACCTATAACAAGGAATGGCAGTTTACGACGCAGGGCGCGACGCTCGCGGAATATGCGAAATACGGAAAGAATTACGGGCTGTGCAACGACCCGTCTAAGCAGTGTTATTATGGATATAACCCCAGCACCTACACGTCCGATTTTGATTACGTCAGTCTGAAAAGCCGTCTTGCGTCGTGGCTGACGATGGAGAACCAGCTTTATACGAGCGGTTTTGAGCATGATTATACGGAAAGCACGGATGCCAGCCAGACGAGCACGGCTGCGAACGGGGTGACGTTCTACAATACGGCCGGGAAAAAGGTGGCGACCTATGCAAATGATATTCCCGGGAAATATGCGGACGCCAAATTCCGTTCTTATGGCGATACGTTACGATTCAAGGCGCATACGGTTTATGGGGATGTTCTGTTCGGTGTATGGGCGGACGTGCAGAAGGACCGTCGGTACACCTATGCACTCGATCTGAGTAAAAATTCGATACCGGTTCCGTCCAAAACCGGGTCGGCTTACAGTTATGATATTTCGGATCTGAACACGACCATTCAGCCCTATCTCGAACTGGATATTCACCCCTGGAAGGGGGTGGTTATCAAGCCGGGTGTGAAATATTCCATGTTCACAAGGGACTATGATGCGGCCATCAACAAGTCCACGAAGGTGCCGCTGAATGATACGCAGCATTATGGATCCTGGCAGCCGTCTATTGCGATTAATCAACGGATTATGAAAAACTGGAGCGCTTATGCACAGATCGCGCGCGGTTTTCTGGCGCCTCCGATGTCGGTTTTTCAGGTGAAGTCGGTTGGAAACGTGAAGCCTGAAACGACGCTGAATTATCAGGTTGGGTCGGTCTATCACGGCAAGAACTGGATGCTGTCACTGGATGGATATTATATCGATTTTTCCAATTATATCGCCTCTGCACAGATTAAGGTCGATGGGATCGGAACGACATCCACATACGTGAATAGTGGCGGCGCGATTTATAAAGGCATCGAGCTTGAGGGGCAGTATGTCATTGGATATGGCTTCTCGCTTTATGGCAATTACAGCGTAAATGATGCGCGCTACAAACATAGCACCGTGCGCGTTGCGACGACGCCGGATTCATTGGCATCGTTCGGTCTGCTTTATGAAAATCCGAAGGGGCCGTATTTCTCACTGATGGGGAAATATGTCGGGCATCACTGGGGGCTGGACAGTACCACGAATGCGGCCGGAAATGCGATGTTTGAAAACCAGTACAAAATCCACAGCAATGTGACGGCGGATCTGGCACTGGGGTGGCGCATTCACAATATCGGTGGTTTCATGCGCGACGTGACGCCGAGCCTCAAGATTTCCAACCTCTTCAACAACCGCTCCATCAGCGATTTTGCGGGCAACCAGTCTTATGGTGATGCGCCGCTTTACTGGCGTCTGGCAGGTCGTAGCGTCTTCTTCAACATGACGGCGACCTTCCCGTGAAAAAGACGCACTCTGTTTTTCTGCTGGCCTTGTTCCTGACGGGATGTTCGGGCGGTGCCTCCGTGCCGTCAGGGCCTGTTCTGGAAAAAGTTGTGCTGCTGTCGCGACACGGGATTCGCAGTCCGACGGCGTCTTCAACGGCGTTGCGGGAGAAGACTGGCTTCGACTGGCCTGAATGGTCTGTTGCGCCCGGAGAAATGACGCCGCACGGGACTGTGGCGCTTGGGGCCATGGTTCAGGCTGTCCGGACGCATTATGTGAATCTCGGATTTGATCCGTTACGATCCTGTTCCGATAATGTGCGGATCTGGGCGGATGGTGCGGATCATCGAACGCAGCAGACCGGGCAGGTCTGGGCGCGGAGACTGGCTCCGGACTGTCATGTTTCTGCACACTGGCAGGAGCATGGACCGGACCCTGTGTTCAATGCCATTTCGGCTGGACGCGCAGTGCCGTCGAAGCACGAGACGGAGCAGGCGTTTGCCTCCATGCTGCCCGTCTCAAAGAGTTCGGACGTTCAACATGGTTTGCAGACTTTGCAGACACTTATGGCGCCCGGCGCGTGTGACGGTGTTGCGCATCCAGCATGGTGTCTGCGCGATGATGCGGTGCTTGAATGGAAGAAAGGCGCCCCGCGTCTCTCGGGAGGGGTGGCGACGGGCGGCATGGCGGCGGAAAGTCTGTCGCTGCTCTATTCCGAAGGCTTTCCGCTGGATGTTTTCGGATCTGCCAAAGCGGACGTTCGGGAGCTGCTGAAAACCGTTTTGCCGGTTCATGAAGCAGAGAGCCGGATGTTGCGGCGTCTGCCTGTTGTGGCGGCGGCGCGTAACGGGGTGATGGCCGAGAGCATTCGGGCGTTTCTGGCAGACGGTCCGGTGCCGGAGATTCCGGGTGTGACGGACTCCACACGTCTGCTGGTTCTGGCGGGGCACGATACGAACCAGGATGCGCTGGCGGCGATCTTCGGGCTGTCATGGACGTTTGACGATCAGCCAGACAGTACTGCGCCGGATACGGTTCTGGCGTTCGAGCGGTGGCGTTATCCGGACCGGCATGTAGAGGTCAGAGTGAGGATATTCCATCAGTCTCTGGAGGAACTGCGTGCAGGGCAGGCGTCCGGTGTGGAGCGTTCGATGCAGACGCTTGAGCCGAGGAATGCGATCCTTCCCTAAGGTCAGCGTTTCATAAAAAAAGCCCGGCTGTCACCAGCCGGGCTTTTTTCGTGATGGAGAGGACGCGGATCAGTGCGTCCAGTCAGCCGGAACCTTGCCGCCATTCTTGGCCAGCTCGGCATAGACCTGCTTGATGAGCCAGACGTTCATCGTCGCGGTGTCGTCCGTGCTGCCCGAATAATGCAGCTCGCCTGCCAGTTCCTTACGGGACTGGAGCGAGCTGTCGAGGCCGAGCAGCTTCAGGAGATCCACGATGGAAGTCTTGTAGTTCAGCGGCTGGCCTGCATTTGCTGCCAGACCGGACAGGACGGCGTCCACATCCACGGGCGCTGCTCCCGGGGCTGCTGCTGCGGGAGCGGCGGCTGCTTCAGCCGGAGCGGCTGTGGTAGACGGTGTGGCGGCTTCTGCATGTCCGAAGATCTTGGACATGATCGTGCTGAAAAGACCCATGGGTGTAACTCCTGCTGGTTAAGGAAATCTGGAAGGGCGCAACCGGGTTTCGCCCTTCCTGACCGGCCTCGTCTTAGTAGCGGTATTCTTCGTGTTTGAACGGACCGTTGACGGGAACGTCGATGTAGTCCGCCTGTTTCTGTGACATTTTGGAAAGTTCTGCGCCGACCTTTGCGAGGTGCAGGGCAGCAACCTTCTCGTCCAGAGACTTCGGCAGGGTGTAGACCTTGACTTCGTACTGGCCGGGCTTTGCCGTCCACAGTTCGATCTGCGCCAGGGTCTGGTTGGTGAAGGATGCGGACATCACGAAGGACGGGTGGCCCGTTGCGTTGCCCAAATTCACCAGACGGCCTTCGGACAGAAGGATGATGCGGCGGTTCGGAGCCAGTTCGATCTCGTCGACCTGCGGCTTGATGTTGTTCCAGCGATAGTTGCGCAGGGCTTCGACCTGGATTTCGCTGTCGAAGTGACCGATGTTGCAGACGATAGCGCGGTCCTTCATCTCACGCACATGGTCGATCGTGATGATGTCCACGTTGCCGGTGCAGGTGACGAAAATGTCGCCGCGCGGGGCAGCGTTTTCCATCGTGACGACTTCATAGCCTTCCATGGCGGCCTGAAGGGCGCAGATCGGATCGACTTCGGTCACGAGCACGCGGCAGCCTGCGTTGCGCAGGGAGGCAGCGGAGCCCTTGCCCACGTCACCGTAACCGGCAACCACGGCGACCTTGCCAGCCATCATGACGTCCGTGCCGCGACGGATCGCGTCCACGAGGCTCTCACGGCAGCCATACAGGTTGTCGAACTTGGACTTCGTGACGCTGTCGTTCACGTTGATGGCCGGAACCTTCAGCGTGCCCTTCTTGGACATTTCCCACAGACGATGCACGCCCGTTGTTGTCTCTTCGGAGATGCCGCGCACGTCCTTGAGCATTTCGGGGTATTTGTCGTGCATCATGATGGTGAGATCGCCACCATCATCGAGGATCATGTTCGGCGTCCAGCCATCGGGACCGTGGATGGTCTGCTCGATGCACCAGTTGAACTCCTCTTCCGTCAGACCCTTCCAGGCGAAGACGGGGATGTTCGCTGCGGCGATGGCGGCGGCGGCGTGATCCTGTGTGGAGAAGATGTTGCATGAGGACCAGCGGACCGTGGCGCCGAGGTCGATCAGCGTCTCGATCAGAACGGCGGTCTGGATGGTCATGTGCAGACACCCAGCGATGCGGGCGCCCTTGAGCGGCTGTGTGTCCTTGTACTCTTCGCGAAGAGCCATCAGGCCCGGCATTTCGCCTTCGGCAATGGAGATTTCCTTGCGGCCCCAGTCTGCCAGAGTAATGTCGCGAACCTTGTAATCCTGCGTCGTCATGAAATGGCCCTTGCTGCCCATCTTTGGATGGCTGCCTGTATAAAGGCTTGGCGGACCCGCGCAAAGGGCGGGCCCGGCAATAGGCTTTTACCTCTTATTCCGGCGCGGACGTCTTGCTTGGGGCGGACGTCTTTTTATGCGTGTGATGGTGCTTGCCGGGAAGCGTGTGTATGTCCTTCTGGTTCGACGGGACGGGACCGGTTTCGTTCGTGCTGCGGGTCATGGGGCTGGGGGCTGCGGGAGCGGGCTGGTCCGGCTGTTCCGCTATGGTGCGCGGGTTGGTCGGCAAGGCGTTGTTCGGCTGGCTGATTGTGGAGTTCTGCGCTTTCTGGATCGCGGAGGTTGAGGTCTGTGGCTGATCGTTGCTGGGTGCGCTGACAGCCTGAGCCATTGCAGGAGCGGCGATTGCGGTTCCGAGCAGAAGGCTTGTGGCGAAGAATGCTGTGCGGATGGACATGGATATTCCTTTCCGGAGGAGCGTGCCCGTATGTCGGGGCAGACTCATTGCGATATGGTGTTTTAACTGTCTGTTTGGGATGGAGTTGCATTTCCGTGACGGTTTGGGTGCGGAAATACGGGTATATTGCGTCTATATGCAGGGCATGCGAGAAGCCGGAGAGGGCGTGTCGCCCTGTCGTTTCTGTTGAACCTGCATGCCGGTTCTGCCGGTCCTGAACCCCCTGAAAACAGGAGGATGTCGTGTCAGACAGCACTGCCTACAACTTCCCCTTCACGGTTCTGGACCCACAGCATCAGGAAACCGGCGCGCCTGCGTTCGCAAACGGGCTTGTCTGGGCGGTGCATGCCGTTCCGGGACAGGAACTGCGGACGCTGGGATCGGCTGAGGTGGAGGCGCTTCTGGCGCCGGGACGCCCGCTTGAGAACGAAGGCTGGTACTGGCTGCATTTCGATACGGTGCATAGTTCGGCGCGGGGCTATGTCGCACATCTGCCGGATTTGCCCGAAGACGTTTGTGCCATGCTGGCCGAGACGGAATATGGCATTGCGCTTGAGGCGTTCGAGGATCTGATCTGGGGGGCGCTGCCCGCCTTTGACGATGCGCTGTCCGAAGAAGACCGGGAGATCTGTGCCTGGCGGTTTGCGATGCGCCCGGATCTGCTGATTACGACGCGACGCAATCCCATTCCGGTACTGGGGGCGGCCTATCGCTCCCTGAGGCCGGATCAGATTCCCAGAACGCCTGCGGGGATTATTGACCGGGCCTTGCGGGAATTTACCGGAACTGTTCGGCGTCAGCTCGGGCATCTGGATGATGAGCTGGATCGGGCGGAAGATGTGCTCCTGCTGATCGAGCATCGTTCCGATCTGGGGCATCTGGGGAGTATTGTGGGCAAGGTGCGTCGTCGTGCGACCGAGCTGCGCCGGGTTGTGACGCCAATTGACCGCGTTCTGAAAGACGAGGATCTGGATCTTCCGGACTGGGCGGAGGACGAACTCCGGGACCGTGCGGAGCGGCAGGTTCATGCGGCTCTGGACGATCTGATTGCGCTTCAGGACCGTGCGCGGTCATTGCAGGATGAGCTTGGGTCTAATCAGGCGGAAGAGACCAACCGGCGGCTGTATATCGTTTCCGTCGGGACCACGTTGATGCTGCCCGCGACATTTGTAACCGGCTTCTTCGGGATGAATACCGGCGGGATGTTTCTGGCTCAGGGGTCTTTGGGGACCGTGGAGGCAGGCATTGTCTGTTTCGTCTTCATGAGCGTGACGTTTCTGTTCATGAAGGTGGCGCGTCTGCTCTGATGGTTGTCAGGTTTTTATACGGTACAAAAGAAAAAACCCCCGTGTCTGACACGGGGGTTTTTCGTTAGAGACCTGATTATGATCAGGTGTTGATCAGGTGTTGATCAGGTATTTTGGGGCTTGCGGGAGTTTGCGGCTGCAACAGCCTTGCCCCACTGGACCAGTGTCTTGGTGCAGTCCGTCCGGTCGAGTTTGCACTCGATGAGGGTCGGGCCGCGGGTGTTCTTCTTGGCCTTGGCGATGGCTTCGGCCAGTTCTTCGCCCGTCGTGGCATGCAGGCCGAGACCGTACTTGCCGCTTTCCTCGCCGGGGACGCCCTGATTGAAGCACTGCATTAGAGCGGCGTAGTCCCAGTTCTGGATGTAGTTGTACGGGCCGTCATGGATGGCGATTTCGATGACGTAGCCGTGGTTGTTCACGAGGAAGATGATGACCGGCAGTTCGTAGCGGACCATCTGGGCCACTTCCTGCGCGGTGAGCTGGAAGGAGCCGTCACCGACCATCAGCACATGCTTGCGCTCCGGCGAGCCGGTGGCGTTGCCGAACATGGACGGAACGGACCAGCCGATATGGCCCCACTGCATTTCCGTCTCGACCTTCGCACCTTCGGGAAGGTGCATACGCATGGCGTTGAACCATGAGTCGCCGGTCTCGGCGAAAAGGGTGGTGTTGCCGTCGACCAGTTCGTTGATCTGGCGGGTCATTTCGTCGTTGGTCAGCGGTTTGGCCTGATCGGCCTTCGGCAGGATGACGGGCTTGTATTCGCCGGTCAGAGCTGCGGACTTCTTCGGGGCCTTCTCGCTCAGGGCTTTGACGAATTCCTTGAGGCGGAAGCCGTCGAAGGTCTTGCCGTTGACGGTCACGCGGTCCGGATCGATTTCGAGAACCTTTTCGCCGCGGATAATACTCTTCCAGCCGCCCGAGGAGTAGTCGTTCCAGACGGGAGCAAGGCAGATCACGGCATCGGCGCCTTCGATGATCTCCTGGGCACCGGGGCTGCTGACATCGCCCCAGTAGACGCCCCGGAAGCCGGGATGCGTTTCGGGAAAGTAGCTCTTGGCGGCGGCCATGACCGTCACGGGGCAGCCGAGCTTGTCGGCCAGCTCGACGGTTTCCTTGAGCGCTTCGGCGGCACGCAGCTTGGTGCCGACGAGGATGGCGACCTTGCTGGCCTTGTCGAGGAAGCTCAGGCTCTCGTCCAGAGCGGCCTTGAGGCTGGCTTCGTCGGGGCGTGGATGGGCGTGCAGGGACGACACCGGACCCGGACGGACACAGGGTGCGGCCGAGACGTTACAGGCGATTTCGAGATAGGCCGGCTTCTTCTCGCGCAGCATGGTGCGGATGACGTGGTCGATCTTTGCCGGCGCTGTTTCAGCGGAGGTGATGCTTTCGGCGGCACAGGTAACGTGCTTCGCCATTTCCATCTGGTAGCTGTATTCGGTCGTGCCGATCGTGTGATGCAGGACGTGGCCCGAACCGTGATCGTTAGTGTTTGGCGCGCCGGAAATCACGAGGATCGGCAGGTTCTCGGCGTAAGCACCGCCCAGACCGTTCATGGCGGAAATGGCGCCGACGCTGAAGGTGATGATGGCTGCGGCGGCGCCATTGGCGCGGGCATAGCCTTCGGCGGCGAAGGAGCAGTTCAGCTCGTTACAGTCATAGATCTGCTTGGTGCCGCCCTGTTCGATCATTTGGTCGAGCAGAACGAGGTTGTAGTCACCTGCGACGGCAAAATGATGCTTCAGGCCGATCTGCGTCAGGCGTTCGGAAAGATAATGTCCGACAGTGTAGGTCATGATTTCGATACCTCAGGAGCCATAGGGACGGTCAGATGACTGGATGGTCTGGCGTGCTGACAGGACCATGCAGTCATCCGACCAGAGACAGGCGGATGGCAGGTTGCGGGCTGGTGTCTGAAGCAGAGTTGCGAGGGATGATGTACTGTCAGGGATAGCGGAAAATTATAAAATCCGGGATAGCGATTGTCTGTCGTTAAATAATGGGTGGGGTAAGACAATAAACGGTCCGGTCCGTTGAGACGGTCCCTGAAAACGGCAAGAAAAGAACCAGTTGGCGACATATCTTCCCATGACAGCCGGAAAACAGACCGGCTTCGTATGAAATACCCGCCTGCTTCAGACGCATAAATGTTTAGAACAAAAATTCTGTCTGTGAAGGACATCGATCAAAAATTACAATTAATTGAAAAAACCCTTTCACGTGAGGGAGAATACAATACAGACAGACAATTTCTGTGAAAATTATAAGGACTGAAACGGTCTTGTTCAGGTATTTTAAATAGCAGAATTTGTCATGGTGTGTCGAATATATGGGAGAAATCTTTCCATATATTTCGTTTATAGGGATATTTTTATACTATTTCTGATTGGGTGGGTGTTTCGCGGGATACGGTAAAATGGACAGGTTGGGCGTCGGTATCCCATGTCAGTGCGATTTTGGCGATGGCGCCTGGCATGATCTGGCCGATCTGGATCAGGGTTGTCGTGTTCAGGAACAATGGGAGGGTCCTGTCGCCAAACTGGAGCACGAATCCTTGCTGGAGCGTGGGGGCAGGCAGGGCATTTCCCGCGTCGTCTTGCAGGTTGATGAGATCGGACCTCAGGAACAGGGAGAGGCCGCGCAGCATTTCCATTGTCATGGGGAAGAACTTTTCCCATTCTTTGGGTTCGGGAGCCCAGAGGTCTATTGAATTCGGACCCGTCGGGGAGCTTCTCAGATAGGTTCCGGTTTGTGGGATGAAAAAGACCACATGGTTCGAGGCAAGCTCCCTGAGTTCCATTTCAGGAAAGGGGCGGGGCAGTGAAATCCGCTTTTCTAGACTCGGGTTACAGGGAAGCTGGAAGGGTAGTGGGACGGTAGCGCTGAGGCCCGGAAGGCGCCCTTCCTTAAAGGGAGTGCGGCATAGGGCGTCTTTCAGGGAGTCGTGATCGAGCATCCAGCCGAACCAGTCCATGAACCAGAGGCGGAGTGTCGGAGGGGTCTCAGTCATCATGTCTCCGAAGGCTGTTGGGTGAGGGCCAGACATTTCTTCATGACGCCGGGCAGGGCGGCGCGTTTCGTGGAACGGAACGTGCCGAAAGAGGAATCGATCCCTGCATTATGGCCCTGTGGAAGGCAAGCTTCATAGACCGTGAGGAACAGGGTGAAATGGGTGAAGACGTGGCGGATTTCGCCTTTGCGGGTCCAGTCGGTCAGGCAGGGCGCATGGGTGAGGGCTTCGTTTTCGCTCCAGGGTGCGCTGCGCCAGTCCGTTCCGGGAAGCTCGTCCATGCCGCCCAGCAGGCCTGTGGGAGGGCGGGTTCGCAGCAGGATCTGGCCGTCGGTATCATGCAAGAGGAAATGTGCGCCGTAGCGGGTGGGGGGTGTCTGTTTGAGCTGTTTGGCCGGGAGTCGGGCTGCGATCCCGCTTGCATGGGCGATGCAGGAGGTCTGCCAGGGGCAGGTCAGACAGGCGGGATTGCGGGGTGTGCAGATCGTTGCGCCGAGGTCGAACAGGGCCTGTGCGAAGTCGGAGGGACGGCTTTGGGCGACAGGGTCGGCGTTCAGGAGTGCGGCCTGTTTTGCCAGAAGCGGGCGTGCAGCCGGGAGCGGCTCTTCGGTTGCGTTGAGGCGGGCCGTGACGCGTTCGACGTTGCCGTCAACGGGGACGACGGGGCGCCCAAAGGCGATGGCGGCAATGGCGCGGGCCGTGTAGGCGCCGATTCCGGGGAGGGTCAGTAACTCTGTGACCGTGTCTGGGAAGCCGCCGCGTTCGGAGACCCGTTTCGCACAGGCATGGAGATTGCGGGCACGGGCATAGTAGCCGAGGCCGGCCCAGAGGTGCAGGACGTCTTCGAGCGGAGCCGCCGCGAGGTCCTGAACTGTAGGGTAATGCGTGAGAAAGCGCTCGTAATAGGATATGACGGCTTTGACGGTTGTCTGCTGGAGCATAATTTCGCTCAGCCAGACGGCATACGGGTCTGGACGCTGGCCGGGCAGGCTGCGCCAAGGAAGGGCGCGGCGGTGGTGGTCGTACCAGCGCAGCAGGGCGGATGCATCAGGAGTCACGGGAACGGATATGACGAAGGATCGCGGTTCGGACAAGCGCCCGTTACGAAATACAGCCCGAAAGAAACCGGCGCAGGAGCCTGATGGCTGGGTTCCCGCGCCTGATCGTAACTGGACGCCGCGTCGTTCTGGCACGAAGCAGATCGGGTCTTTCGTTCAGGCGCTGACGCAGCCTGTCTTCAAGAAGAAGCCGCCGGTTCTGGCGCGCCTGATGATGGACTGGGCGGATTTTGTCGGTCCGCGTCTGTCCAAACAGACCGAACCGCGCCGTTTGTCTGCGGGAACGCTGACGCTGGCCTGTGCGGGGCCGATTGCCATGGAGCTTCAGCATCTTGCGCCGCAGATTATCGAGCGCATCAATGTGGCGTGTGGGCTGCGGGGCGAATATGGGATCGAGCGTCTGAAGATTGTTCAGGATCTGGTGGCGTTCGAACGGCCGACGCCGAAGCGCCCGAAACCGTTGCAGATCGAAGTGCCGGATATCGAGGACGAGGAGCTTCGTCTGGCGCTGGAAAGCCTTGGGGGGCATCTTGGCGCGAAGCGGAAGCGAAGGTGACGGAAGTGTTTCACGTGAAACAAGTTGTTTCGTCATGGAAATGCCCTCTTCCTACACGATCTGGTAATGCCGATATGGGACATATGATCGGGCTTTCCCGCAGGAGACTTGCCATGACCCTCACATATAGACCGGCCGCTGCACTGATGCTGGCCTTGCTGGCGTCCACGATTTCCGTTCCCGCTTTTGCCCAGCATGGGGGCGGACCGGGCGGAGGTCCGGGTGGCGGAGGCGGAGGCTTTCATGGCGGCGGAGGCCCCGGTGGGGGCTTTCACGGTGGTGGTATGGGACCCGGTGGTATGGGAGGTGGCTTTCATGGTCCGGGCGGAGGTGGGTTCCGCCCTCCCGGTGGCGGATATCATGGAGGCTGGGGCGGCGGTGGCTATGGCGGTGGCCGTCCCGGCT